>CAZYJV010000178.1:0-1600 GCA_964647845.1 uncultured Odoribacter sp. | reverse complement strand
CTTCAGTATCTGATGTCAGAACAAACAGCTCTGCCTGTGAAAGTACTTCCGCTATATTCGATGTCCGTCCCATTAAAAATGCTTTATCAGATATTCCCTAGCTATCAATATGATTTTGTAATTCCTGCCTTAGTTCTCCTTCCCCATATATCTCCAGTGATATTTTGGGATATTTCTTTTGCACCTCAAAAAATGCTTCTATCAACATTTTTTGGTTTTTCCCCGGCGAAAGACGGCCGCAAGTTACTATCTTTCCCTGTACAGGCTTTCTTTCAATATGATAAAACCTATCACCTACAGGATTAAAAATAATCCTAGACTTCTTCTGTAATCTTAGCGGAAACCATTCCTTCGCTTCCTCCGTCTGGAATACACATGCATCAGCCATCGGAAATATTATCTTACCTATAAACCATCCCATACCGGTTCTATATGATTTTCCAGGATTATTTCTTACAGAAATCAATCGCTTGGTTTTTAACCCGACTGTTGCGATAAACATTCTGACAATCGGTTCTGTCATAAATGAAACTACTATATCCGGATGATATTCTTTTACGGTTTTTCTAAGAAACTTTATTCTCCGGAAATTTTTAATTAGTTTATGATCTTTCTTCTCCTCCTCCTCCACAGATAACCTGT
Source organism: uncultured Odoribacter sp. (assembly GCA_964647845.1). Taxonomy (GTDB): domain Bacteria; phylum Bacteroidota; class Bacteroidia; order Bacteroidales; family Marinifilaceae; genus Culturomica. The sequence goes on along the minus strand of CAZYJV010000178.1, from coordinate 958 downwards.
GTACCTTTTCGGATAAATCATACTCTCCGCCATGGCGAAATGATGTAAGCAAAACTGACCTGTATCCGTTTTCGGCAAACAAGTTGGCCAGATTTACCATTACCCGCTCTGCTCCGCCGTCATATATCTGGTTTATATAAAACAATATGCTCCTTTGCACTAAGCACTACACCTCCGCCTTCCATATTTCAGTAGCTTAGCTTTATTAACTCCTACTCTATCTGTGTCAAAATGGCAGGTTGATCCAATTCCAAAGAACTTTGCCCCATTCCTTAGGCTTAAATGCCCCCATACCCCCATCATGATAAAATGTCATTAAGCTTAAACCATTGTAATTTCATGTTAAATGTCTGAGGATCTGTTAAATCCATATCTTCTCCAGTTTTTATTCTGAATTACCTCCGCAGGAAATATGCCCTGTTTACCCCTTTATCCAATATATTCCATTTTCTTCTAATGCCAGACAACTCTTCTGCCCTGCAAAACAATCTTCCGTATACTTTTAAAAAATTTTCCAAATACAAAAAATCCCCATTCTCCATGGTGTTCGGATGATAGCAGTATGTCACCGTTGCAAATGGCAGCTTCCTGACCCTCCCGCTCTGCTGTGGTATGAAAGTAAAACCATTTCTCTGGTAGACATCCCACGCAGGCGTGTCAGATATAATCCTTATATTGCTTTGAGTCTTCAGAGCCCTCAATGTATTTTCGTCAAAGGTATGCCCCGGCGCAAAGAATATCTCAGGTTCAATTCCTTTTGATTCCAATATTTCCAGCCCTCTTCTGATCCGTTCCGCCTGTATCTCATAGGTATGTCCGGCAAACTCTGAACGCTGATTAACCGGATTAATTCCACCGCTTTTCGAATCATACACATGCCGATACCCGTGGAGGGCTATACTCCACCCCTTATCCATCCAGGTATAAACTTTATCCCAAAAGCCCTCATCCTCCGCAT
>CAZYJV010000177.1:0-1621 GCA_964647845.1 uncultured Odoribacter sp. | reverse complement strand
TATCAATGGAATTGTCCATGATGGACAACTTTATATTAATGAAGATGATGTGATAATTTGTTTGTGACGGAGAAGGAGGAAAAGATTATGTTTAAAAAAGATAAATTTTATTATTGGTTACAACGAGAATTAGAAAGAGATTTGCTTCGGATATATAAGAAGATATATAGGATAAGAGTTTTAGGCGACAATTTCTATATATGGTTTTTGGATAATGATGATGCAATAAGTATTCCATTAAATATCATGGAAATCATTTTTAATAATGGAAAATCTATAAAAGAATTATCAGCGGTAATCGATGCTACATATTTAGCAAGGATAAAAAAATGACGGAGGAATAGTAAATTGAAAACAGTAAAAGGAATATATGCTAAAGCAAAGATATTTTCAGATGATATAGAGTCTTATGCTGAAGCACAGGTTAAAATGATATGTGATAATGAAATTGCGGACGGAAGTACAATTTGTATGATGCCAGATATTCATCCAGGGAAATTTGCTCCAATAGGACTTGCCATGTCACTCGCAGATAAAGTAATTCCTCAATTATTAGGTGTAGATATAGGCTGTGGAATGACTTGTGTAAAATTGAATAAAAGCAATGCGGAATTTCAAAAGTTGGATAGGATTATTCGAGAAAATGTACCATCTGGATTTATGATACGGAAAGTACCTCATTATATGTCAGAAGAGTTTTCTTTTGATGGACTTAATTGTGCAAATAATATCAATAGAAATAAAGCTGAAAATAGTCTTGGAACATTAGGTAGTGGAAATCACTTTATAGAAATCGATAAAGGGGATGATGACAGCTTATATCTTATTGTGCACACAGGAAGTAGACACTTAGGAGAAGAGGTGGCTGAATATTATACGAAATTAGCAAGTAATAGTTTAAAAGGACATAAAATAGAAATCCCGTACTATATGAGTTATCTGGATGGAGAAAATAAAAAAGCATATATAGAGGATGTACAGTTCATTCAAAGATATGCAGATTTGAACAGGCAGATTATCATTAAAGAAATACTAAAAGGTATGAAATGGAAAGCAATAGAGCAGTTTTCCGTTGCACATAACTATATTGATGATTTTGGGATACTTCATAAAGGTTCAATCTCCGCAAGAAGTGGAGAAAAAGTAATAATTCCTGTCAATATGAAGGACGGTGTAATTTTAGGAATTGGAAAAGGTAATGTAGAGTGGAATTATTCAGCTCCACATGGATCAGGCAGAAAGTTAAAGCGTACAGATGTAAAGAATCAATATACTGTATCTGACTTTAAGAAGGATATGAAAGGAATTTATAGCACTTGTGTAAATTCAGAAACATTAGATGAAGCACCATTCGCCTATCGCTCCATATCGGAAATTGCAGAGCAGATTAAAGATACTGTAGAAATAACAGAAATACTAAAACCCGTTTACAATTTTAAAGCAGGAAGTCAAAGATAGGAGAAATTGTGTATGATAGTTCAGATCAGTGCAGGACATGGTAAACCACTTGAATGTCAGTTAGCAGTTGATAAGTGGTTTAAAGCCATGCAGAAGTAATATAGAGTATTATAACTTATATCAAGCACAAATGCTGATAAGAAAGGATGTTTTGATTCTATCC
>CAZYJV010000176.1:0-1623 GCA_964647845.1 uncultured Odoribacter sp. | reverse complement strand
AATATGTAACGTAGTATAATGTAAATCAATATTCAAGAAAAATGTATAAAATATTGATATAACGAATTTAGAATCCTTAAATAGATCAACACCCCCGCCGTTAGGCAGGGGTGTTTCTTCGTTATCAGATTTTATGGATGACCAGTCCGGAACGGAGTTTGGGTTCGAACCAGGTGGTTTTCGGCGGCATGATGTTGCCGGTATCGGCAATGTTCAATAACTGCTGCATGGATACGGGATAAAGGGCAAAAGCCACTTTCATCTCTCCGCTGTCCACCCGCTTTTTCAATTCGCCCAATCCACGGATGCCTCCGACGAAATCGATGCGCTTGGAGGTCCGCAAGTCCTGAATATCCAATATGTCGGCCAGTACATGCTTAGACAGAATCGTCACGTCCAATACGCCTATCGGATCGTTATCATCGTAGCTTCCCGGTTTGGCGGTCAGTTTATACCAGTCGCCCGCCAGATACATGCTGAATTCGTGCAGACGGGCAGGATGATAGATTTCCGCCCCCATCTTTTCCACGGCAAACTGAGCTTTCAGTTTTTCCAGCAGCTGCGCTTCGGTCAATCCGTTCAAATCCTTGACTACACGGTTGTAATCGATGATTTTCAGCTGATTGTCGGGGAAATGCACAGCCATGAAGAAATTGTATTCTTCGTTTCCGGTGTGATTCGGATTTTTCGCCTTATATTCCGCGCCGATACGGGCTGCTGCCGCAGTACGGTGGTGTCCGTCGGCAACGTAGGTGTATGGTACTTTGGTGGCAAAGAGTTCTTCCAGACGCTTATTGGTCTCTGCGTCATCGATCGCCCAGAAGTGGTGCCCGAATCCGTCTTCGGCGACGAAATCATAATCCGCTTTCTGATTTTTGACGATGTTTTCCACGATAGCGTCTATCTCAGGCACTGCGCGATAGGAAAAAAATACCGGCTCCAGGTTCGCATTTACATAACGGGTAAGCACCATCCGGTCTTCTTCTTTGTCGGGACGCGTCAGTTCGTGTTTTTTGATGACACCGTTCATATAGTCCTCACAGGCGGCACAGCCCACAATCCCATATTGCGTCCTTCCCTCCATCGTCTGGGCATAGATATAGAATCTGGGAGTCTCATCCTGCACGAGCCAGCCTTTTTCCTGAAACATTCTGAAGTTTTCAACGCTTTTGTTGTACACGGTTTCGGAATGTATGTCGGTCCCCGCCGGGCAGTCGATCTCCGCACGCGTCACATGAAGCAGCGATTTCGGTTTCCCGGCAGCCATTTGGGCAGCCTCTTCCGAATTCATCACGTCATAGGGCAGACAGGCCAGTTCTTCACAAACGGCCTGGCTGGGGGTGCGTAATCCTTTGAATGGTTTTACTATTGCCATATTCTTACTTATTTGTTTACTTTAAATTTGGCATCGCCGTGTTCAAGATAAGCCACAATCTGACGGGCGGCCGCCAGCCCGGCGTTGATATTCGCCTCTTCGGTCTGGGCGCCCATTTTCTTCGGAGTAAAGAAATAGCGTCCTTCAAACGGGGCATATTCGGCGGCATTGTCGGGAGCGATGTCGGAGATGTATTTCAGATCGGGACGATCTGCCATCAGCTTCACCAGCCCTTCTTCGTCGATCAC
>CAZYJV010000175.1:0-1665 GCA_964647845.1 uncultured Odoribacter sp. | reverse complement strand
ATCACAAAAGAGCACGTCCGGGGAATCAGGCAAGAATATGGAGCAGCTGTCGGACAAGGATATGTACAGGCTGGTCAGGACGATCATGAGGGAGGTGGACGCAGGGCGGTCCATTGAGGATATTGCGGCCAGGAATCATGTGGACAGGGAATTTGCGGAGCAGATCTGCCGAATGTATGTGACCCATCCGGGTGTGGGCGTGGACGGCATTCTGGACAGGATGGAGAGGCGGAATCTGTAGGCTGAAGGTGCCTCTTTTTTTGTCACACATCACATTCAAGCTGACAGTCATATGGCTCCTTTTCCACATGCTCCGCATTATACTCTTTTGCTTCCACACATCCCAACGCTTTGTAAAACGCCTGGCTTTCCACTGCCGAATGGGCGGAAATGTACAGCTTTTTTGCGTTTTTTTCCCTTGCAAAGCGCTTCGCGGCGGAAAACAACTGCCTGCCGATACCCTGTCCGCGCATATCCTCTGAGACATGTATGCTGGACAAGTCCATGTATTGAAGTTCACTGCCCATTGGTGCGCCCTCTACCGATACGAAGCCCTTTAACTCTCCATCTGAGAACGCTCCATACACCAGGCCGCCTGTTGCAATCGTATTCTTCAGGCAAAATATCAATATTTCATATTCTTTTTCTCCCCAGTCATCGATAAAGGGATCGCTTTTAACTATCCACTGCCCGTTTTCTTTTCTCCAGCAGTCCGTAACGACCTGCCTGCGCTGAATTGAGCGGAATAACAAAAGACCGAGCTCGTCTGTCTTTAATTCTCTGTACTGTACCATATTAACTCAAAATCTTTCTAAACTGATTGCCTGTATTCCCGCGGGTAACGAGTAAAGCGGGCATGGGTTCAGACAGGTTGCTGGACTGTTACATACAGCCTTGTGTGTCACTCCACCTTGCCCACCGCAAACTTCCTCTCGGCTTCCAGAGTGTCGGGAATGCGTGTGTTTGCGTTGCGCATTTTCTGCAGCAGCATATCCAGATGGTGCACGCGCTGTCCGCTCAGGACTTTCTGGCGGCTTAAAAGTTCAGAATAGAGCGGGTTCTGTTCCAGCATACTGTGCATGGAAGCGGAGAACGGACAGTAGGAGAAGAGGATCCTGCGGGCCACCTTGTTCAGCCTGGGTGATCCGGTTCCCTCGAAAAGCACCCAGACGATATAGTCGCGCACGAACATTTCCTTGAAGCTGTTTTTTGCCCGCTGCAGGCTGGTCTTGATCTTTTCCTTTGCCTCGTTTGTCAGGTCGTGGTTCTTTCTGTAGAACTGGATATAGTCAAAGTATTCGCTGGTGAGGGAGCGCTCGGAGACATCGTTCCAGCGCGCGCCCTGGACGCGTTTGCACAGTTCCCAGCGGAATTCACCGGTGAGGCGTACAAGGGATGTGTTGATGTCTTCCATGTGGAAGATAGAGAAAACCATGCGGCTTGGGCTGTTGCGCTTCTTGCCCTCGATCTCCTGCCACATGACGCCGCGGATTCCCACATTTGGCATCAGGATAATGTCAGGAGTGTATTCCACATGAATGATTTCCTTGCCCATGACATCTATGTTGTCGAAATCCATGCTCTCACGGTAGTAGGCGGAGTAGTCGATGCTCTTGATCATTTCCATCGCGCTTTTGATCTTGACGGGGGTGACATAGGAGCTGT
>CAZYJV010000174.1:0-1713 GCA_964647845.1 uncultured Odoribacter sp. | reverse complement strand
GAACTACACGAACCTCGACGGCGGGAGTTGCGGAGCGGGCGTGTACAATGCGAATCTTTGGGACAAGACAGCGACGAAATACGGCGTCCGCGGCGGCGGTTTCAATAGTGCGGACAGTCTGTTGAGGACTTCCGACCGGACGGAAGCGATGAATTATTTTACGGCGATAACCCAACGGGACAGTACGGTAAGTTTCCGGGGCGTGTACAGCCTTTCGGGAATAAAGATCGACGGAGGAGAGATTCAGGCGACTCCGACATTGATATGTCCGGGAATAGAGGAAGAGGTGAATATGCAGAATGTTCAGGAGGCCTCCTGTTCTGATTTTCCGGAGGTACGATTTCAATACAATTGGTACGTAAAGAAACCCGGAGAAGCAAAATATGAGTTAATTGGAAATGCCAGTGGAGTATCGTTAGTGTATAATGAATTTGAGAATAATACCAGCAATGCCGTAACGTACCGGTTTAAGCGGACGGGAATATGCGCTATGGGTATGGCGGAAAGCAATGAAGTAAGCATAACGGTGGGCATGAAGCCTCTCAATGTACCTTCTCTTCCGCCGAGTTACAGTTCAATTATAGGAGTTTCATTTACCCTGCCTTGCATCACTTCCGGCAAGGAAAATGCGGAATGGGAAGCTCCGGACGGACAGACTTTGAATTGCAATGCCATCACGCTGACGGCAAAAGCTATTCCCCAAACCTATCAGGTTTATTTTGTCAATGAATACGGATGCAAAGGGGATGCCACAGACGTGGTAATCAAGGGGTATTCCGGCTTATCTTCCATTCCGAAACATGCGAGGGAATATCAGACGCTGGGAGCCACGGAAGACGGCACATATATACTGGATCCCGACGGTCCGGGAGGCAATGCTCCTCAACCTGTATATTGCAATATGACCAGCGAAGGAGGCGGATGGATGCTGGTGGTGAACAGTTTAATGAATACATCCGTTTCCAGTCTTTATACGACCGGTGTTTACAACGCCTCTTATTTAGGGAACATCAGTTATCCGTATAAATACACAGATGCCTGGATTAATTTGATCGCATACAGTATGTATTGGACAGAAGGTCGGGATGGTTGTAACAAAATCAGCAACTCTTATTGGAAAGCATCAGAATGTATAGGTGGCGGAAGGTTCAGTGTCGTAACCAGCGCCACCGGCTCTGCCAACAATGCTTATGCTTGTTATAGAAGATACGGTAATGCAGCCATGACAACCGGTTTTCATCAAGGTGCAGCGAGTGGACATCGTAGATGTATGTTCGATGACGATAGTGGAAGCAATGCTTATTTTATTTGGCCTTTTTGTCGGAGTCGGGTATATGTGGAATGGGGACATTCTTGTAGTAATGGAGGACGCGGAAACGGAGAATACCGCATTTGGGTAAGATAAGTTTAAAGGGTTGAGGAGGTTAAAATAGTTGAAAAGTAGAAAAGAAACCTTCCTTTCTGCTTTTCAGCTATTTCACGAAATTGTGCCAGAATTACGCAGGCATCTAAAGAAATAGTCGTCAGTATCACAGACATGCTTCAAATATCTTCGGTTTTGCTTATCTTTGCGCGCGGATTGTAGGATGGTGTTTATTCAGACAGGTATGAGATTCGTATTTTTAGGGATATTGATGGCGGTCGGCATGTATGTTTCAGCGCAGGAGGTGCGGGGACGGGTGGTGGAGCGGACGGAAACGGGCAAGGCCGGAT
>CAZYJV010000173.1:0-1743 GCA_964647845.1 uncultured Odoribacter sp. | reverse complement strand
CCGCTTCTTGCTAAATCCGAATTTTTGTTATTTTTGTGATACATTAATCTCAAGAAGTTTGCGCGGAATATGGTGGATTTTAACAGCGTACTGAAATTCGGAGGGGACAGAAATTCGGGAGCGGAATATAAGAACAGTCTTTTAAAGAAGAGTATTCTGGCTTTTCTGGCAAGGAATGAAGGGGCGACGATTGCCGATTTGTCCGGGAAGCTGAATATCAGTATACCGACGGTGACCAAGCTGGTGGCGGAATTGAAGGAGGAGGGGTATCTGATGGATCACGGTAAGATAGAAACGGCCGGAGGGAGGCGCCCGAATGTCTTCGGGCTGTCTGCCGATGCGTTTTATTTTCTGGGGGTGGATGTGCGCCGCCGCCGTCTGGATTTCGTACTGGTGGATTTTAAGGGGAATATATTGAATGAAAAGCACAATGTGCCTTTTGTCCTGAAAAATACGCAGGAGGCGCTGGAGCAGGTGTGCCTGGAAACGGAACAGTTCATATCGGAAATAGAGATAAAGAAAGAGGAGATTATCGGTATTGGTTTCAGTCTGACGGGACGGGTGGATCCGCACAACGGGTATAGCTATACTTATTTTAATTTCAGCGAGACGCCGCTGACGGATATTTTGCAGGAGCGCTTGGGTGTCCGGGCTTATATCGAGAACGACAGCCGGGCGATGATGTATGCGGAGAAGATTTTCGGCGTGGTGAAAGAGGAGAAGGATGTCTTGTTTGTCAACCTGGGACGGGGTTTGGGCATCGGTATGATGCTGGATGACAAGTTGTATTACGGGAAGACGGGTTTTGCCGGAGAGTTCGGCCACATTCCTTTGTTCGACAACGAGGTGCTTTGCCATTGCGGGAAGAAAGGGTGTCTTGAAACGGAGGCTTCCGGTATTTCGCTGGAGAAGATGCTGGTGGAACGGATGCAGGCGGGGGAGACTTCCGTGCTTACGGACCGCTGGAAAGCGGGGAAGGAGATTCTGGTATACGATATTATCGAAGCGGCGAATAATGACGATGTGCTCTCCATCTCGCTGATTTCGGAGATTGCCGAAAAGCTGGGGCGGGGAGTCGGCGTGCTGATCAATCTGCTGAATCCCGAACTGGTGGTGGTCGGCGGCAGCCTTTCGCTGGTGGGGGATTATCTGATGCTGCCGTTGAAAACGGCCGTCAACAAGTATTCGTTGAGTCTGGCGAGCAAGGATACCCGTTTCAAGCTTTCTGAATTAGGGGATAATGCCAGTGTGATAGGAGTGGCGATGTTGATACGTGCTAAAATTTTAGGGGTGATTTGACGGGTGTTTTGATATTAAAAAAATTTAATAAATATCTTTGTTTTTATAAAACGGTCGTCTATTTTTGTATGACAATAGTGGAACGGGAGTGTTTTTAACGTGCTTTAAAATAACATACGATGATTATAGATGCTTTAAAAAACAGTGAATTGGCGGAGTGTCTGCACCCTGCTTTTAAATCGGTGTTCGATTATGTGAAATCGCACGATTTGTTGCAAATGGCTCCGGGAAGAATTGAATTGGACGGAGGGGATGTTTATATCAATGTGGTGGAGACGGAGGGCAAGGATAAATCGGCAGCGGTGCTGGAGACGCACGATGAGTATATCGATATTCAGTTTCCGCTGGCGGGAGAAGAGACGTTCGCCTGGAAATCCCGTTCCGGTTTGGTGAAACTCCGGGAGGCGTATAATGTGAAGGATGACATCGCTTTTTATACCGATG
>CAZYJV010000172.1:0-1752 GCA_964647845.1 uncultured Odoribacter sp. | reverse complement strand
GGTCCTTTAAAGGTTAATAATTAATCAAGTAATGACTTAAGGTCTAATTTAATACCGGGACTCATTGTACTTGACAGGAACACACTCTTCACATAGGTACCCTTTGCGGAAGACGGCTTCAGTTTGTTGATAACGTTCATGAATTCACGGGCGTTATCCCTGATCTTGTCTGCTTCAAAGTTTACTTTACCGATAGAAGCATGTATGATACCAAACTTGTCAACTTTAAAATCAATTTTCCCTTGCTTAACCTCCGTTACGGCTTTGGCGATATCCATCGTCACCGTACCGCTTTTCGGGTTAGGCATCAATCCACGAGGACCTAAGATTCGTCCTAAAGCACCGATCTTACCCATGATCGAAGGCATGGTAATGATAATATCGACATCCGTCCAGCCGGACTTCAGTTTTTCGATATATTCATCCAATCCTACGTAATCGGCACCGGCGGCCTGGGCCTCTTCCACCTTGTCAGGCGTACAGAGCACCAACACGCGTATTTCTTTACCGGTACCGTGAGGTAAGGTTACAACGCCGCGCACCATTTGATTGGCCTTGCGCGGGTCCACTCCCAGACGAACGTCCATGTCAACTGACGCATCAAACTTGGTAAAAGTAATCTCCTTTACAAGTTTAGCAGCTTCGTCGATGGAATATACTTTGCCATCTTCGATTTTTTCTAAAGCTAACTTCTTATTTTTTGTCAGTTTACTCATTACGTTTGAAGTATTACGAATTCATTAAAAAGGTTTTTCACCGTCCACGGTGATACCCATACTTCTGGCAGTTCCAGCTACCATGCTCATTGCTTTTTCCACTTCAAAAGCGTTCAAATCGCTCATTTTCCCTTCTGCAATCTGTCTTACCTGATCCCAGGAAAGAGAAGCCACCTTTTTACGGTTGGGCTCGGCAGAACCGGATTTGATTTTTGCCACTTCCAAAAGCTGAACAGCAACAGGAGGTTGTTTGGTGATGAAATCGAAAGATTTATCTCCATAAACCTGAATGATTACCGGAATAATCTTTCCTGCCTGATCCTGAGTTCTTGCATTAAACTGTTTACAGAAGTCCATGATATTGACTCCCTTAGAACCTAATGCAGGACCTACAGGAGGAGAAGGATTAGCGGCACCAGCTTTGATTTGTAGCTTAATAATAGCTTCAACTTCTTTTGCCATGATTTTTTCTTCTCAATAATTAATTACTCTTTTTCTACCTGCATGAAACTTAATTCGAGCGGCGTCTTGCGTCCGAAAATCTTGACGATAACCTTCAATCTCTTCTTGTCGCTGTTCACCTCCTCTATCACGCCGGTAAAACCGTTAAACGGTCCGTCTGTAACTTTAACGGATTCGCCTACGAAATAAGGAACACTTATTTCTTCCGGTTGCTCTGCAAGCTCATCTACCTTTCCGAGAATCCGATTCACCTCCGCCAGACGCATCGGTACCGGATCACCTCCTTTGGTCTCCCCCAGGAAGCCAATTACATTCGTGATGTCACGAAGTATATGGGGAACTTCACCAACTAAAGCAGCCTCTACCATCACGTAGCCCGGGAAAAAATTCCGTTCTTTACTGATTTTTTTGCCGTTACGTACCTGGAAGATCTTCTCAGTAGGTATCAAAACCTGAGATACATAATCCTGAAGCCTCAAAATAGCAATTTAGATTTCGATGTAATCAAATACCTACTACTCTTTTCCTCCGATCATCTTAAGCAATTACCATGTATTTTTTGTTTCTGCAATGT
>CAZYJV010000171.1:0-1779 GCA_964647845.1 uncultured Odoribacter sp. | reverse complement strand
AGGCATCCTTTCGTTTTATATATGAAGTTTACGAATAAAACCTACCGTTCAGTATATGAATTTCCCGAATTCACTGAGTATGGTAAGCTTATTGCCTTCGCCCTCGTCATGGTCGTAGCAGCGACCGACGATTCGGGCATCGATATTGAAACTTTTGGAAACGGCGATGATTTCCTCCGCCAATTCTTCGTCTACGTAAATTTCCATGCGGTGTCCCATATTGAAGACCTTGTACATTTCTTCCCAGGGCGTGCCGGATTGTTCCTGAATCAGCCGGAATAAGGGCGGAACGGGGAAAAGGTTGTCTTTGACGATGTGCATGTTGTCGACGAAGTTCAGGACTTTGGTCTGTGCCCCGCCGGAACAGTGAACCATCCCGTGAATCCGGCGGCGGTAGCGGTCCAGTAGCTGCTTGATAACCGGCGCATACGTGCGGGTCGCGGACAGAACGAGTTTGCCTGCATCCAGCGGAGTGCCTTCGACCGGTTCGGTGAGCCGGCAGTTGCCTGCATATACCAGTTCTTCCGGTACGGCGTTGTCATAGCTTTCCGGGTATTTTTGCGCTAAATATTTTGCGAAGACATCGTGCCGGGCGGAGGTTAGTCCGTTGGACCCCATTCCGCCGTTGTATTCGTGTTCGTAGGAGGCCTGACCGTAAGATGCCAGACCTACGATTACGTCTCCGGCCTGGATACGGGCATTGTCGATGACATCCTCGCGTTTCATACGGCAGGTTACGGTGGAATCGACGATAATTGTCCGCACCAGATCACCCACGTCGGCGGTTTCTCCTCCGGTGGAGTAGATATTTACTCCGAGTTTCCGGTATTCGGCAAGCAGTTCTTCTGTTCCGTTGATAATGGCGGCGATGACTTCACCGGGAATGAGGTTCTTGTTGCGCCCGATGGTGGACGATAACAGAATGTTGTCTGCGGCGCCTACGCAAAGCAGGTCGTCGATATTCATAATCAGTGCGTCCTGCGCTATTCCTTTCCACACGGACAAATCTCCCGTTTCTTTCCAGTACATATAGGCCAGCGAGGATTTCGTCCCGGCGCCGTCCGCGTGCATGATGTTGCAGTAATCGGGATCTCCGCCTAAATAGTCGGGGACTATTTTGCAGAATGCTTTCGGGAAAATGCCTTTGTCGATGTTCCTAATGGCGTTGTGTACGTCTTCCTTGGAAGCGGATACGCCGCGTTTGTTATATCTTTCGTCTTTTCTCATGACTACGGTAATTCTGTCGGAATTTTGATGGTCAAATTTAGATAAAACTATCGATAATCGGAAATATTCCGGAGAATTGACAGCCTTCTGCCCGAGGGCGTTAATTCCAGATGCGGTTAAAAATGGCATACAGGCGCCACCAGATCAGCAAAACGAGGGCGAGGGTGCACAAATACGTAAGGAACGTGCCGGTGTGCAGGAAATAGCTTACGGTGAAAGCCAGCCCTTCAATGCCTCTCCAGGGATTCATGCCGTTCAGGGTGTATCGGTATTCCTGGGGGACGGAAGTCATGCCTAAAGCGCTGAAGGCGACCAGTAATATGAGAAAGGAAACGATCAGAGCCGTTTTGTTCAAATTTTTCATAGGGATGGTGTTTATAACAAAAATCCGGCACCTTTCAGCACCGGATTTCAGCTCCTCAGGTAGGACTTGAACCTACGACCTACGGATTAACAGTCCGCCGCTCTAACCAACTGAGCTACTAAGGAATGTGTTGGCTCCTCAGGTAGGACTTGAACCTACGACCTACGGATTAACAGTCCGCCGCTCTA
>CAZYJV010000170.1:0-1848 GCA_964647845.1 uncultured Odoribacter sp. | reverse complement strand
GCAGCCGGATTGCGGGAACAGGCGACGGAAAGAATGGACTTGTTTAATTGTATATATTCCCTTTATTCCGCCCTTGTCGGTTGAAACCGTCCTTATATACCACCAAATACACTGAAGGTATGGTATTACCTTCCTTTCTGGAATATAACCGATTTATCAGAAACTTCCGGAAGATACGGCTTCCCTTGCTCTGAATCCTTAACGAAACGGCCAATACCATTTCAAGGCTGTAAACATCGTAACCGATGCCATCGGGTTGCCTGACATACTTCATCGTATCAAACTCGCTTAGTTCCTTGTTCTTGTAAACGGACTTGATAGCCTTGCGGACATCGTGCTCGAACACGTCGAGCATGTCGGCGATTTCCGGCAGGGTCATCCATACGGGGACGTCCGGCATCGTGACCGTCCCCGCTTCGCTGATTGTAATGATTCCTCTTTCCATCATACACGCTCCTTCAAAAAGCTCTTTTCCACCTTTCCCATATCCCGCATAATGGACTGGTCCAATACTTTCGCATAATGCTGCGTCATCTTGATGTTGGCATGCCCGAGAATCTTCGCCACGTTTTCCATGCTCACCTCGTTGGCCAAAAACACGCTCGTCGCTGCCGTATAGCGGGCCACGTGCGTCGTCAGCCGTTTCTGAATCCCGCACAGGTCGGCAATCTCCTTCAGGTAGGCATTCATCTTCTGGTTGCTCAATACCGGGAACAATACGTTTTTCTCTATGCATTCGGGACAGTCCGCATACTTCTCAATCAGCCTTCGGGCAGGAGAGAGAACGGGGATATTGCACATCTGCTTCGTCTTCTGCCTCGCTTTCCGAATCCACAAGGCTCCGTTGTTGTCTTTCACCAGATGTTCCCGGTTAAGCTGGTAGACATCCGAGAACGCCATGCCGGAAAAACAGCAGAAGGCAAAGACATCCCGCACCTGCTCCAGCCGTTTAATGGCGAACTCCTTGTTCATCAGCACCTCCAACTCCTCCTTGGTGAGGAACTCGATGTTCACTTCGTCCATTTTGAAATGAATGCCGTAAAACGGGTCTTTCGTCATCCATTCGTTCGCCAGGGCAATCCGGATGACCTTCTTCAAATTCTTCAGATGCTTCAGGGCGGAATTGTTCTGGCATCCCATGGCGGTTTTCAGCCAGTATTCAAAATCCCGGATGAACTGTCCGTTCACTTCACTGAGGAACAAATCCTCCCGATGATATTGTGACCGGACAAACATCCTCAAGTGCCGGATTGAAGTCTCGAACTTCTCCACGGTGGCCGGAGAATATTCCTTTCCCATCAATCCCCTGCATTTCTCGTTGTGCTCCGCATATATCTCCAATAGGGAACGCTGCACCTTGTCCCGTCCGTAGAACCTGTCACGGACAACGGTCGCGGATACTTCCTTGCCGTCCATTTCCAATTCCCGATGAATCTGCAATATCCTGGCACGAAGCACACCGATGTAATAATTAAGCTCCGTGGCAACCCGGTTTTTCCCTTTGGAACATTCCTTGGCTTGATTCCATAACTCAACCGGAACGCTTCGTTTAATCATGATTTCCGCTTTCTGTTTATTCACCGTGAGGCGCATACAGATGGGCGCCTCTCCGTTTTTCAGCAGTTTCTGCTTCTTGATGTAGAACAAAACGCTGAACGTCGTACGTCTTTTTTCTTCTCCCATGTTTTCACTTTTTTTAATGGTACAAACTTCGGTTTATTTGCCCTGAGACTCGATACGCAAAACGTTGTGAAACAGAGAAAAACGATGTAAATCGTTGGACTTTTTTTCGCCGGAGAAAGTCCAACGATTAAGCCCGTGAAAATTGCCCGGTTTTGGTACTTTTTT
>CAZYJV010000169.1:0-1879 GCA_964647845.1 uncultured Odoribacter sp. | reverse complement strand
GCGTCCAGGGTTCTTCAAGGGCATACCAGTCGATGTCGCGGGGCGCTTCGCCCGACAGACGGTTTTGCAACTCGGCGAACCAGGTCTTCCAGCGCGGATAATAAAAATCTTTCAGCAAGCCGTTCCATTCCTTGTGGGCATAATCCCGCAAACCGCCCTTGTCGGCAGCCGTCCTGTCGCCCCAGGTCGTTATCTGGGTGCGGGCGTTCCATTCGTTGAGACGTCTGTTTTCGTCATCCGGAGCAATTTTTTTAGCTTGCTCCAGCCATGTGCCGAGCATAAATTCGGAACGGGCGCCCAGCAGTTCATCCTGCGCCAGTATCAAGGCAAGAAATTGTTTGCTGCGCGCAGCGAACGCCGTTTTGTCTTTTTTGCGGTAGGCCTCCATCGTTTCTTTCAGAAGTTCATTTCCTCTGTCGCTCAGTGTCTGCCGCACGATGTCCACCAGGTCGTATTCGAAGTTGTTGTTTCCCCGATACCGGTCCGCCACCGCCAACATGGCCTCCGCAGCAGGGAGCAGGATGCCGGGAGCGTAATACATCCGCGAGCTTCCCCACGAGGAGGCCGATCGGACGTCCTCTCCGGGACGGGCACAGAAGACGGATTCAGTGGTGCCTTCCTGTATGCGCGGACAGTTGTAGGCGGTCGCCGCCAGTATTTCCCACGCTCTCATCAGCTGCGGATCGTCCGTTCCGTAACGCGCCTTAACGTATCCTTTTATCCATTCTTCTTTGGTAAATTTTTCCGCACGCCAGGGCAGTTCAAACAGAAGTTCATACATGACGGGATTGTTTTCTATCCCTTCGGGGGTGATGCCCACTCCCGCCATCGTCCGCCCGTTCGGGTGATTCCGCGCGAGATAGTATCCCTCTATCAATCTGTCCATTCTGCCGTACATCCCGACGTTTCCGCCGAAATTAAGCAGCATGCAGTAGAGCCAGTCGTGCCTGCCGTATCCCTTTTCCCGGTACCAGGGTGAATCCGGGTCTCCCCACATGGGGCGATTCTCGCTGGATAAGTCCAGGACCATCAGGTCGCCGGCATGCAGTCCGTCGATCATGGCGGGACGCGGATTCGCCTGCCATGCCTGTATGACCCAGACGGCCCGGGGATTGTTTTTTTTCATGGCTTTCATGATGGCTTCCCCCGCAGCAGCCAGGTCTACCCCAGCCGTGTTTCCTCCTTCATGAAAGGGGTCGATGCTGTAATACCGGGCCTTTCCGAAAAGTTTTTCCATTTCCGCGTAATACAGGCCCGCAATTCTTTCAAAAAAGGGATCTGTGGGCTGCAGGAATGCGGGGCGGCGGAATCCGCACCATTTTCCGGGGTCTGCCACGCTTACGCCCAATTTCTCCCCCGCATCGTCGGGCAGCATCCCGGCGTATCCCGGAAATACGGGGTCTATTCCCCACTGTTTCATCCGGTTCAGTATCCGCTGCTGCAATTTTACCTGCTGCGCGTACCATGCTTCCGTAACAGGTCCTCCCCACCCTTCCAAGTTGTTCATGTGCCACCAGGCCAGAAAGGCGGGTCCGGCGACGAAACGCCCTATTTCTTCGGGGGTATAGCCCAGATGGGTCAATACGTTTTTCCACACGGCTTCCATTCCGACGATGGAGAGCGGCATGTTTATGCCGTGCAGCGCCATCCAGTCGATTTCCCTCTCCCATCTGTCCCAGTCCCAGAATGCCATGGAGTATGAATAGGTGCAGTAGTTCAGGTCATAGCGCTTTTTCAGGTCCGTTTCATGCCGTTCCCTGTGTGTGACCGGGGGCAGCACATCCGGCAATTTCGCTTTCATGCCGTTCCAGGAGAGGTGGATGCCCGCATGGTATTTCAGATACCAGTTTACCCCCACGGCTATGTTCACATAGGTATT
>CAZYJV010000168.1:0-1885 GCA_964647845.1 uncultured Odoribacter sp. | reverse complement strand
CATACCGCAGGAGGTGTAGGTCCGTACCAAAATAAAAATAAACAGACAAGCGACCGCTATTTACAGAACGCCGCCTATTGCCGTCTGAAAAACCTGACGCTCAGCTACGACCTGCCTGCTTCCCTGATTGAAAAAGTAGGTTTAAAGAAAGTACAGGTGTTCTTCTCCGGCGAGAACTTGCTGACGTTCACCAAGCTGAAAGGCATGTTCGACCCGGAAGCCATCTTTACCGGAAGTTCCTACTCCAGCGAAGGCGGAAAGAACTATCCGATGAACCGTGTCGTATCCTGTGGTTTAGTTGTTAACTTTTAAAGCATACATTCATGAAAAAGATACATTTATTTTTAAGTCTGGCGCTGGCGCTCTGCCTGACGGCTTGTTACGACCTGGACAAGCTCCCCGAAGGCGTATTGTCCACCGCCGACCCGTTCAACAGTGTCGGAGAGATCAGAAGTTACCTCGACATGTTTTATGAATCCGGCGTCCGGGGGCAAGGTTTTGCAACCGGAGGCGGTAGTGGCATTGCCGGTAACGACGTGCAAAGCGACAACCTGTCCGGTACTGCAGCCAACACCCGGTTAGACGGTAAAACCGCGTTGAGTAATGCCAGCGAATTAACCAACTACGAACACATCCGGGACGTCAATTTCCTGATTAACAACATCGCCAACTGCAAGGAAAAAGGGAATCCGCTGTATAACCAATACGTCGGCGAAGCCTATTATTTCCGGGCATGGTACTATTACAGCCTGTTGATCAATTACGGTCCGGTGACCTGGGTCAACAAACCGCTCGATCCAAGCGAAGAGATGCAATTGCCGCGCGACAGCCGCACGGTGGTTGCCGACAGCATCCTCGCCGACCTGGACAAGGCCATATTCTACCTGAGCGAAAAAAACAACAGTGCCTCCATGCGTGTCCACAAAGACGTGGCCCGCGCATTGAAAAGCGAAGTGGCGCTGTTTGAAGCGACCTGGGAAAAATACCACAAAGCCAAGAATGACAAATTCTACGACCCGACGGTAACGGACGAGAAAATCAAGAATTATCTCAACCAGGCAGCCGCTGCGGCAAAAGAGGTGATGGACCGGAATAAATGGAGTATCTACTCCACAGGCAAGCCCAAAGAAGATTATCGTGTCATGTTCCAGACGGCGGACTTGTCCTCCAATCCGGAAGTACTGTGGTTCAAAAAATACGACGGCGACCAGATCGGAAACAACGTAACCCGTTACCTGAACAAGGGCGGCGGGGCTTGCGGCGTTACCGCCTCCCTGGTGGATGATTACCTGACCATCGACGGTCGTCCTTTCCTCGGAACGGAAAAGACCGATGCACAAAAAGTGTTCGGCAATGAATTATCACCGACAGTGCGCGACCCGCGTCTGTCACAAACCGTTTGCACTCCAGGGGTATGGCTCCGCCCGGATGATACTGTATGTTATACGGTGCCACCGTTGAACGGAGGCTCCTATTACCAGAACACCACCGGCTTCTCGCTGTTGAAACACGTACAAATCGACTATACCGGCAGTCTGGATGCCGAATACAAAGGGTCTACCCCTGCTATTCAGTTCCGCTATGCGGATGTGCTGCTGAACTATGCGGAGGCGCTCGCCGAATTGGACGGTGCCGCCAATGCCGGCAAAATCATCGCTGCTCTGCAACCGCTGCGCGACCGCGTAGAGATGCCTGCCGTTGATTTCGACCGGGAATACAACACGGATGCCGAATATCCGTTCAGAAACCTGGACAAATACATTCAGGCCGTACGCCGTGAACGCCGCGTGGAAAAAGCCTGCGAGGGACGCCGTCTGGAAGACATCCTGCGCTGGGCTGCCGCCGAAGAGCTGATTGTGGGCAAATGGGCGAAAGGTGCCTTGTT
>CAZYJV010000167.1:0-1927 GCA_964647845.1 uncultured Odoribacter sp. | reverse complement strand
GCATATCTTTTTCGTTTTAATGCCTCAAAATCATCTGTCAATGAATAAATGTAGTAATTTTGCGGGAAATGTCAGATTATGAACGCCTTGGATTCTTACATACCCCGCAAAGTGCCGATTGTCGCTTTAATTTGCACGTTGTTTATCACCTACCCTAACATCGTCTGGATTCCGTGGAACTTGGCGCGACTGAATGTCGGTGAAGAACCCGGCTTTTGGGTCTTCTCTGCATTTCGTATGCTTTATTTCTACGGCTTGTTCTATTTCCAATTAAGATACAATGTATATAGAATCGACAACATATCGTTTACGACACGTTTCGGTCGAAACTTTCTTTATACGTTGATAGGCTGTTCCGCTTTTGTGGGATTATCCTATGGCTTGCCATTGCTGGGTATTCAAACAGGATATGTAGGCAATATTCTTCTATTTCAATTCTTCGTGGTCTGCCTGCTATGTACGTTCATCGGTTATATATCGGTGCTGTATGGCCGTCAACGAGAAAAAGAACAGGAGATAGAGCAGCTCCGCATTGAGAACCTGCAAAGCCGCTGTGATGCCCTTGCCAACCAAATCAATCCGCATTTCTTTTTCAATTCGCTCAACGGAATATCCTCTTTGATTCGGAAAGGAAATGATGAGCATACGCTGCTCTATGTCACGAAGCTGTCGGACATTTTCCGTTATATTCTGCAAAGCGACAAGCGTGGACTGGTGAGCTTGGGCGAGGAACTGGCATTTATCTGTTCTTTTATGCACGTTATGGAGGTGAGGTTCGGGGGTAAACTGACCTGGTCGATAGATGTGCCTGAAAAAGACGATGAATTGATGTTGCCCGTACTTTCTTTGCTGCCACTTGTGGAAAATGTAACGGTACACAACCGGATAGACAGCGACCACCGGATGAATGTCAACATCCGAATGAACGGTGGCGAATTGGAAATTTCCAATCCGGTATATCCCAAACTCGCCACACCTGACACGAATGGTATAGGCTTGCAGAACCTGCGTAATCGTTTTGAACTGATGATGAAGAAAGAAATCCGCGTGGAAACCGACGGTGACACATTTAATGTATATCTCCCGTTAAGATAAAAATGATGAGAGTATTGATAGTAGAAGACGAGACGGCGGCTTACGAGAATATGGTGAAGGCTTTGCAGGCAATAGATTCCACGATTGAAATTGCCGGCAACACGGAAAGCGTGAGCCAGACGGAGGAGTGGCTGCGGAACAACCCGCAACCGGATTTGATTTTTATGGACATACACCTGTCCGACGGTTCGGCATTTATGCTTTTCGACCAAATGAAAATCGAAACGCCGATTGTCTTTACCACGGCATACGACCAATATGCCATAGACGCTTTTCGAGTAAACAGTATTGATTACTTGCTGAAACCGATTAAGCCGGACGAGCTGCAACGGGCATTGGAGAAGTTCCGCCGTTGGATGCCCGCCGATATGGACGGTTACCTTTCCCGTCTGATGACCTTGGCGCCCAAACCGGTTTACAAGGACAAAATCCTGATTCCTTTGCGGGATAAACTCCTGCCGGTATCGCTGAATGATGTAGCCTGTTTCTATACAACTAACAAGCAGACGCTTGTCTGCCTGAAAGACGGTGTGCAATATGCCTATGCCAAGACGCTGGAACAAATTATGACAATGCTTAACCCATCCCGTTTCACCCGGGCGAACAAACAGTATATCGTGGCACGCGACAGCGTGAAGGAAATCACCATTTGGTTCGACAGTCGCTTGCTGGTGAAACTGAATGTAGAAACACCCGAACCAATTTATATCAGCAAGAATCGGGCAACGGAGTTCAAATTATGGATCGTTGAAGAACAATAACTGTTCCTTCTTGATTTTAATGACAGCTTCTTTCAGGGAGCTGTTTTTCGTTTTCAGATAGCCCTTTTCCG
>CAZYJV010000166.1:0-1958 GCA_964647845.1 uncultured Odoribacter sp. | reverse complement strand
TTAATCCGTCGGATTTCACAAAGAAATCCGCTCTTATCCAACTGCACTCCGGACTTCCGGGGTGCAGTTTTTTTACGGCCTTCCGTCATTTCGCCTCAAGCAAAGTAACATTCCGCACAAATACATCCGAATGCCATCTCGTACCTGCTTTCCGGTGATTGTCATCGAACTCGCCGATAAACGTCATATTCACCCGCGATTTAAACGTTTCGGGCAACACTTCTTCCGCACTCCGGGCAGAAACCAATACCATCGGCAAAGCAGGCAACGTATCGCCCGAAACATTCCACGGAAGAATCCTTCTTCCCGCCTCATACACCAATTCTATCCTCAATTCTTCACTGTCCGCCGGATAATAGAACGCCACATCCCGCAGATTTTCCATATCCCGGACCGCTTTTATGCTCTTCCTCTCCGGATTGTTAAAAAAAGCGGCCACCGAGGGCATCAGGAAAATTTCCACGGTAAGAAACAGGAATACCACTCCGCCAAGAAAATGCAAAGGCTTTATTTTCAATGCAGAGCGAAACAAAAGACAGGCATCCGCAAGGAACAAGAACACGACAAGCAATAACATAATTATTCCCATGCCCCCCCCCATTAACATAAAACGATACACATACAGCCCGACAGGCAGACAGCACACAACCAAGGCAATCAATAACGTATTGATCCGAAACAGCAACTTATCGCTCCCCGGCAATAGCCTGCCTCCCGCCATTTTCTCATGCCAGTAAAAAATGATATGAGCCACCGCCATGGCGGAAGGAATAAGAATTGGGAGCAGGTAGCGGGTTTTCTTTTCCGGCAGGAAAGACAACAAAATCAATACGGCGAAAACCCAGCATACCGTTAAAAGGTATTCCTTTCTGAGTGTGATTCTTTTCTTCCAGTACGGCCATAGCAGTGCCGTGATTAAAAACAGAGACCAGATGCCCGATTCAAGGAAAAACTTCCAGTAATAATACCAGGGACGCACGTTCCGCTCCAGCCACGCCGCAGACTCCTTCGCCGCCACGAACATCGCCATGTCCCGGTGATATATATAAAGATAAACAGGCCACCACAAACTTATCGCCAGACAGACCAGCACCATCGCCGCCAAAGGAAGGAGTTTCCCTTTGAGCGAAGGACGACAGACCGGGAAATAACAAAGCAGAAAAGGCAAAAGCAGGGCATAGAAAGAGACAGGGCCTTTTCCTAAAAACGACAATCCCATAAACACCCCGGCCGATAAAAAATCCTTCCAGTGCGCCCCTTCCGACTCAAAAGCCCGGAAAAAGAAATAAACGGCCCCCAGCATGAAACTATGGCAATAAATATCCCAGGTCGCCGTCCTGCCCATCAAAATGATATTGAAGGAGGTGCACAAGACCAGCGCGGAGATCAGACCGTAAAGAGGCTTCCGGGTCATTCTTATACCCAGAAAATACATGAAAAACACCAGCAAGGTTGCCATTATCCCCGCTGCCGCCCTCTGGAGAACGAGATTATCCGGAGACGCTAATTCGATCGCTCCCGCCACCCAGGTAGGCAAAGGAGGCTTTTCCAGCCGGAGAGTCCCGTTCATGGTCGGCACCAGCCAATTGTCGTATTCAACCATTTCCCGGGCCGTGATCAGATTGCGGGATTCCATAATATCCGGGTAAACGACCCTGTTATGGATAAAAAACGTAAAGAAACAGACAACGCCCAGAAGCAACATGTGAGAAATCCGCTTGTTCTGCATAAAATCACCCTTTAAATTACAGCGGCAAAGATAGTGTAAGTCGGATGGAGTATCAAATAAAAAACCGGAAAGAGTCCGTGCAACTCTTTCCGGTTTGCCGTCTGAAAGACTGCCGGATATCAATACATATCCGTAATATCCCAGACGAAAGCCCGGATTCCGTTTTCCTTGTTGACTTCGTCGAGGGCTTTCACGTACTTGAGGATGAGCGGAACCATTTCTTCATCGA
>CAZYJV010000165.1:0-1972 GCA_964647845.1 uncultured Odoribacter sp. | reverse complement strand
TATGCCGGCGGTGGATGTTTTTCAGCAAATCATCCCGGAAAGACTGCACCCCGATACTGAGTCTGTTGAATCCCAGCGCTTTCCAGCCCTTCAGTTTCGCGACTTCCAGATCTTCCGGATTCACTTCAAGGGTTCTTTCCGCCTCCGGCAGTATGCAATAGGTAGTCTCCAGTTTATCCGTCACCCGCCGAAGGGCCGACAAGGATAAACAAGAGGGCGTCCCCCCTCCGAAATACAAGGTTTCGACCCGGCGCGTGCCGAGATAGTCTTTTCTCAAATCGATTTCCGAACACAAAGCCCCGATAAAAGCTTCTTTCAGCCGATCCGAAGCCACGGAATAAAAGCCGCAGTAAATACATTTGCTCCGGCAAAACGGAATGTGCACATAAATTCCCATTTCGTCTCACCCTCTTTCTCGTTGAAGCAACCAGATATTCCGGCTATACACCACCAATCCGGTGGATTGGCCCAGAATCAACACGGGATCTTTCCGGCAGAGCGCATAGGCGACGATGATCAAAGAACCGGTAAGACTGATTAACCAGAACCCCAACGGCAACAGGGATTCGTTCTTCTTCATCGAATAGATCCACTGATATACGAAGCGCAAGGTAAATACGATCTGTCCCAAAGAGCCGAAAAGCAACAGCCACAACGGGATTTCTTCATTCTGAAAAAACTGCCCGGCAAATCCGACGGCATCTTTCAGCATGAATCCGACGGCAACGACAGGCGTCAGCGCCAGTACGCAGCGAACCGCTCCGGGCAGTTTCTGCCAGCTCTTTTTTTTATTGAGATTCCAGATATAGATGTAATAGGAAATGAACTGCCCCAGAATAATGGCGAAATCATCCCGCAGCCATCCGTATATGAACAGCAGATAAGCCCCCAAAAGACTGAGCTTCCAGAAGATGGAGGGCGAAACGACCTTTTTGGCCTTTTCCGACATGATCCACTGCAAAAGCAAGCGGGCGGAAAAGAGCAACTGCGCCAGAAAACCGACAATATAAATCATATTTCCCGGGTTAATTCAGATTGCCGTCGGCAAT
The DNA here is from genome assembly GCA_964647845.1 of uncultured Odoribacter sp. Lineage (GTDB taxonomy): Bacteria > Bacteroidota > Bacteroidia > Bacteroidales > Marinifilaceae > Culturomica. The sequence continues at coordinate 923 of CAZYJV010000165.1, read as the reverse complement.
TTCGTAATTGATGTACCGTTTTTTCATCCACCTGTAAGCGAAACAGTCCTTGAAAGGCCCGATCAGACGGTTCCACAAATGGTATTTCGACTGTCCCGCAATCCGGGGAAAGTGGCGCACGGGGATTTGTTTCACCCGTCCGTTCTGCAGCTGTATCAATGCCGGCAGAAAGCGGTGCATCCCGGTAAAAAAGGGGATCCGCCTGGCATAATCGGTTCTCAGTATCTTTAAGGGACATCCCGTGTCTTCCACGCCGTCGTGAGTCATGGCCCGCCGGAATCCGTTCGCAATCCGGGAAGACATATTTTTCACAAAACTGTCCTTCCTGCCAGTGCGAATACCCATCACCATTTCATATTCACCCGCATATTCGAGCAGGAGATTGAAGTCTTCCGGTGTCGTCTGCAAATCCGCGTCGATATATCCGACATACTCGGAACAAGCCACATCTATCCCCGCCTTCATGGCAGCACTCAAGCCGCCGTTCCGGGCCAACCGGATATGAAAAAATCCGTCGTTTCTTCCGCATATCTCCCGGAGGAGCTGTTCGCTGGCATCCGTAGAACCGTCATTTACAAACAAAACGCACGCCGGCATTCGGGATATTTTCAGAAAAGAAGCCAATTCCTGTTCCAGACGCAGAATATTCCCTTCCTCGTTGTAAACCGGAACAATGATTGTGAGTTTATAATCGGCTGATTTATTCATATAAATTTTACGTTCAAATTACTCTAAGAATAAAACAAATTTAATTAGCTTTGTTCTGCTGTAAAACTCAGTATTGTAAAATAATCGCAAAGGTATGAAATATAAGCGTATTTTATTAAAATTAAGCGGCGAATCTTTGATGGGGAACCAAAAATACGGTATCGACGCAACCCGTGTCGAAAGCTATGCCCGGCAGATATGCGAGATCGCCCGCA
>CAZYJV010000164.1:0-1979 GCA_964647845.1 uncultured Odoribacter sp. | reverse complement strand
ATGTTTCATTTTATACCATAACATTTTCTTAAATCCCACCCTTGAATCATTTTGTGTGATATTCGCAATCACACTGTAGGTCCTTTCACTACCTCTGCAATATAATTCCGATATTTTTTCCTATATACAATATATTATAATTAGATTTTATCATATCAATTGCATTCTCAGATATTCTATCAAATGAAATTCCGCTATCAACAGCCTCTTTCAGTCGATCTGTCAATGCTTTTTCATTATTTTACTGTATGATAAACCCATTTACCCCATCTTTTATCAATTCTGCCGGTCCGAAATCAAAGTCCGTCGAAAAGCACACACATCCACAAAGCATGGCTTGGCAATTCTGTTCAAAAATTCATCGATTTCAAACATTTATTTACACACGTTGCTCTGTATTCCGCTCCTCATATCTGATTCTCAATCTATCCAACATCAAAAGCGGTGAAAAATCCCCCTCATAATGATATGATCTTTTAGGTCTCGTAAAAAATTAACATTAATATCTTCTATATTTTCATATACCTGCATCATATCTTCATTATAATATTTATACTTTTTCAGATTTTGATTGTTAGAAATTATTTTTTTGTCATACATAACCGCCTCACGGACTCTTGCTGTTAGAGCATCTGTTCCTTTATTGGCTATTTCTAGCAGACATTTTGAAGGTTCTATATATGAATGAAAATACGCTTCTTCACTTAAGTATTTGCTTTCATACACAATCCCTTCCTTATACTTTTGGGTGCTTTCTTCCGCGCCAACAATATAAAACTTGCATTTTAAACCGATAGCTGTTAATTTTTCATAAACTTTGATAATCTCCGGAAGTCTATTCTTTGCATGTCCCACAAAAGAAACATCATAAATTTCAGATTCTTCAGAAGGCGTCTCAAAATTCTTAGAATAACATGGGGGAAAGAAAGTAATGCCAAACTCCTTTGCTGCTTCCTTATCATAAATATATACTTCATCATACATATTTTTCAAACATTCCATATCTATTTTTTTTGCCAATATTACATCATACAATAACGCCACATGAATCGAATTTTTATATTTTTTTCGAAATAGACTTAGGCATCCACTTTTTGCCATAAAAGAATCCCATGGCTCATAATATACAAAGGCTAAGGGTTCATTTTTATCTATCTTTAACCTCGAAATATAATATATTATCAATGGCCGTAGAATCTTATACGCATAATATTTTCTTATTAGTGAATATGATGAAAATGAAAAACTTACATATTTTACATCTGATCGCTCAAAAATTTCTTTAAACATTGCATATGCTGGCTTGAATTGCGGTCCATAAAAAATGTACTTCATACCCGAAATTCCTTTCTTTTAAAATGATTAGTGTATACTCAATAAGCGATCTCAAGTGGCATTACCCACTGAACGCCGTTCTTGTCACCAGATAATTCAGATATCTGGTTTCGTACATTGAAAAGCCCATTCCAATCGCAGTATGAAGAACATTGTTGGTGGCAATCACATTAGTCTCAACAGTTTCCATTGGAAAATTCGCAAGATGGCACCTGCTTTAAAGCCGCGGCATGAAATATAAAATCCACTCCTGGCATAGCATCTCGTACAGCTTGTGGATTCCTAACATTTCCTATGTAAAATTTTACTTTTTTTGCAACATCTGGATACTTTGCCTGAAGCTCGTGTCGCATATCATCCTGCTTTTTTCATCACGGCTAAAAATTCGAATCTGTCCTATATTTGTATACAGAAAATTTTTAATAACTGCATTACCAAAACTGCCGGTTCCACCTGTAACCAATAAAGTTGCCCCATCAAAAACTGTGCTCATTTTTCTCTCTTTCCACCCAATACACAAATATATAAGGTTATTTTTTTCTAAGAATTACGTGAAATTCATCACCTGTTCCATTCGAAACTGATTCTTTAACCTCCCTCCTTAATATCTCTAATTCATTATCAGTAAAATAACGCCTCTTATA
>CAZYJV010000163.1:0-2006 GCA_964647845.1 uncultured Odoribacter sp. | reverse complement strand
GGAAGTTTTCCATAATAATTCTGCATAATACGATAACGTTCTTTTAACGAAGCCTTCCGGTGAGCCGTTGTCAATCCCTCATACAGATAGTTCACAAGACGCAGACGGGAATTTACAATCCCGCCCGCTTTCTGCATACACCGGATACACCAATCAAAATCTGCAGAATAACGATAAGACAAGTCATAAAAGGGAGCCATTTCACGCCTGACGACAAATGCCTGATGACACACCAGCATACCCATTCTGAAATCCCTCCATGTCAGTACCGAAGGAGCTTTCAAACGTCTCGGAGCGATATAAATCTCCTGGGAATCGACCAAATCCGTCTCTCCATACAAAATATCGGGTCGATCGTTCTTTTCCGCGATACGCTGCATTTCCGCCACCGTATTCTCGTTTTGAAACGTATCCCCCGCATTCAGGAACCACACATAATGCCCCGCCGCCCGCTCCATGCCTTTGTTCATGGCATCGTATAAGCCCCGATCCGGCTCACTGATCCATTTGTCCACACAATCGGAGGCCTGGTTGATCATCTCCACCGTCCGGTCTGACGACCCCCCGTCGATAACAATATATTCTATGTCACAATTTTTCTGCTCCCTCACACTCCGGATTGTCCGTTCCAATGTCTTTTCTGCATTGTAAGTAACGGTAATCACAGAAAAAAACGGCACTCTACTTTCCATCGGTATACGCTTTATAACACTTCCATCCCGCCATTCCAAACAATCCCAGCAATACAATCCCGACTAAAACGGAGGCAATCAGAGAAATGCGGGTTCCTCTCCGATACACTTCATCCACACACTTGAACTCGATGCGGTGTTCTCCGGCAGGTATAGGCAACGCCCGCAAAATATAGTTCACCCTTATCAGCGGAGTTTCTTTCCCGTCAATATAAGCTTTCCAGGTCTTATAAAACACCTCCGAAAATACGGCCAGATGAGGCTGAGCACCCCGGCTCTCGTAAATAAGCTCTCCCGGATTCACATACTCTTTCAAACGAATAAAATCCGCCGTATCCCGAACCGACGACAAGGTTTCCCAAGCGTCCCAACGCTCTTTCCACACATTGTCAATAACCGCCGTTTTTGCCGGATCGAAATCTTTCAGCAACCGGATCTCTTCATCCGGAGAATCCACCCATTTCACTTCATCGACAAACCACACATTCCCCAAAGCCTGCTCGTTTTTCTGCACCTGAGGTCCCTGCTGCGAAGGAACTATGATATAACGCGTGTTGAGCATATTCAACACATTCATATTAATCTCCTTTGCAAAATAGTAATCGATAATATCCTGATAACGCCGCAATTTCGCCGGACTGTATCCGCCGATCGACTTATGGAAGTAAGAAGTCATCGATTCATTAAACGTGTTGGCGGATAAATTCAGTACCCGGTAATTCGGATCTTTATCCTGCAAAATCAAGCGGTCGGCGGGCGTAGCCACAATCTCCTTCGCCTGCCGTTTCGGGACGAAGCTGTCTTTATTCAGGAAACGCTTGTCCACCATCCACAAATCCAGAAATACCAATACCCCTGTCAGAATAAGAACATGCTTCACAGACAAAGATTTCTTCAAGTAGAACCATAATACCCCGGCAGCGGCAACGATAAAAAAGAACGAGCGCCAGGCGTCCGATGATAACAAATGCTGCCGATCGGCACGCAAAGCTTCCACCAATTGCGGATAGTTCCTGTAAGCCGCATCCGAAGGAGAAGAAAAGTCCATCAAGCCGCCGCCAAATAAAGCGAAGAGCAGACACAGCCCCCCGGTAATACCCGCCGCTCTATATAGCGGACGAAGATACTGCATGCGGTTTTCCTTGTTAGAGAGAATCTCTTTCAAAGCCAGCACCGCCATAGTGACCATCGTCAACTCAGCTATTACCAAAGCCATCGCCGGTACCCGAAATTTATTGTACAATGGCAGATGATAAAACAGGAAATCATTGACTGCCGCAAAATTTCTGCCCCAGGCCAAAACAAGCGAAAGAA
>CAZYJV010000162.1:0-2016 GCA_964647845.1 uncultured Odoribacter sp. | reverse complement strand
GTGTCACCGTTTGACAAAACTTCCAAAGTTTACAAGTGCAAGAACAACAGGTATCGGTGTGCGAATACCAAAAAGTATTTCACCGTAAAAACCGGAACAATTTTTGAAAATACCAAAATTGAACTGAAGCATTGGTTCGCTGCCATTTGGATGTTCACTTCACATAAGGGCGGTTTGTCGTCAATGGAGCTGCACCGGGAAATTGGCATTAGCCAAAAGAGCGCATGGTTTATGATTCAACGAATTAGGGAAGCAGCCAAATGTGAAAACTACAAACATTTTGGAGGTGAAGTTGAATGTGACGAAACCTATATCGGTGGAAAAATGAAGAACAAGCACAAAAGCAAAAGAACCGAAAATGCACAGGGGAGGTCAACCAAATCAAAAATGTGTGTTTTCGGAATGCTTGAGCGTTACACCAATAGGGTGTCCGCCACTGTTGTCCCATCGGCATCCTCCGAGAATTTAATGAAGCATATCGGACGAACCATAGAATTTGATGCGACTATTTACACGGACGAGTGGCTGGCATACAATCAACTCGATGGAATATATGAACATCTTGTCGTAAGACATGGGGAAAAGCAATATGTGGACGGCGATGCGCATACGAACAACATAGAAAACTTTTGGGGAAATTTTAAAAGAGGTATCATTGGCGTTTACCGGGTTTTATCCATCAAGCATCTTCAAAGGTATGTGGATGAATTTGTTTTCCGCAGGAACACCTGCAAATACAAGACTGACGAGAGATTTCTGCACTTGCTGCAAAACGTGAGAGGTGCCCGGTTAAAATATGCAGACCTCATAAAGGATACAAAAGAAGCTGCATAATGAAGAGTCGGGATTTTGGTTTTTGAATCATTACCCGTAACTTTGACTCGGTTAAAATACTCCCGTGTTGATGTCCATCTGGGTAGCGGGATTTAATTTAGGAATAGTTATGAATGTCGTTATTGAATACACGGGAAACCTTGAAATAGGAAGCTCGCTTGTTCCGGTTTATGTAACTAACGAAAGCGTTGTGTATGTCGGATGCGGAATAGACGAGTTTTTATTTGACACGAAAAATATCAAGCAATCAATCATTACGGACAAAGATGAACGGCAGTATTTCGTTCATCCGTTTGCGGAAGTATGTGGATTCACAAAACCCCAATACAGGAATAAATTGACTTTGATAGGAATTGGCTTAAAAGGACATGAGGAAGTGCCTGAAGAAGAACCGAATGAATTCATGTTAATGATGAGGAAGGCTATTTCAACCAAAGTGCCTCGCAAGAAAAAATGAATGAAAAATCGCCATGAAATTTATGGCGATTCTTTTTATAAATAAGTTGGTGTAAAAATGGATATAAGTGGCTTATTTTTTTATAAGGATTATTATACCGAAAGAAATAAGAATTTATACCGCATTCTCCAACGCCGTCTCTACCAGCTTCATTTCCTCCTTCACTTTGGAATTTAGGATGCGGGCGTAAATCTGGGTCGTGGTAATCTTCGTATGCCCCAGCATTTTGCTCACGCTTTCCATACTTACGCCCTTGCTCAAAGTAATGGTCGTAGCGAATGTGTGGCGGGCCAGGTGGTAGCTCAAGTTCTTCTGAATCCCGCACAAGTCGGCTATCTCCTTGAGGTAGGCATTTACTTTCTGGTTGCTTGAAATTGGGATAAGGGCATCATCGGGGAGGACATATCCCTTGTATTTCTCAATGATGCGTTCCGGAATTTTCAACAAGGGCACTTCCACCAGCGTATCAGTTTTCTGCCGTCGCGTCCGTATCCATTTTTTCCCGTTGATTGTGACAATGTTCTCTTTCTTTAAATGGCACACGTCCACATAAGCCAATCCGGTATAACAGGCAAAGATGAAGGCATCCCTTGCTTTCTCCAGTCGTGTAACCTTTAATTCCTTGTTCCAAATGACATCCACTTCCGCCTGCGTCAGATACCCCCTGTCTACCTTCTGACTTCCGATGACGAAATGGTCAAAAGGGTCGGTCTTTATCCAGTTGT
>CAZYJV010000161.1:0-2138 GCA_964647845.1 uncultured Odoribacter sp. | reverse complement strand
GAAACAGGATCTGGACATCGAGATGAAGGCGGATGCCACTCCGGTGACGGAAGCGGATAAGTTGTCGAATGAGATGTTGCGGAAAGATCTGAAGGCTCTTTTTCCCGATATACCGATAATCAGCGAGGAGTCGAATATACCGGAATACAATGTCCGGCGGAAGTGGGATACGTTCTGGCTGGTGGATCCGCTCGACGGCACAAAGGAGTTTATTTACAAGAACGGGAGATTCTGTGTGAATATCGCCCTGATCGAAGACGGGCAGCCGGTATTCGGCATTATCAACAATGTCCGGGACAATGAAATTATATGGGCCAGCCGGAACGATAAGTGTTATATCAAGAAGGACGGCGTCGTGTCCGAGCTTTCGCAGAATACTTCCACCGGCTCGAAGCTGAAAATGGTGGTGAGCCGCTTTAACATGACGGAAGCCGAATTCGAGTATATCGATTATTTGCAGACGAAGGGGTACAGTGTGGAGCTGATCCCGCTGGGCGCTTCCGCCAAGCAGTGCGAGGTGGCGAAAGGGCTGGCGGATATTTATCCGAAATTCGGCCGCTGTTACGAATGGGATTCCGCTGCGGGGCATCTGATTGTCGAGACCGCCGGCGGATTGGTGGTGAATCCCGAAAATTATTCGAATGTAGAATATAACAAGGAAAGCATGGTGAGTCCTTCTTTCATCATGTTCAGTAAAAAGCTGAAAGAACAGATCGAGGAGGGGAACGAGGTGTTCGTCCATTATCACAAAACGGGAAATTAGAATTTATTACTATGGAAAAGCAGGCAGCACAGGAACTGATACAGTTTATCAATGAGAGTCCGAGCAATTATCACGCCGTTCAGAATATCAAAAGAGAACTGACGGAACAGGGCTTCAAACAGTTGTTTTCGGGAGAGGCGTGGCATATCGAGCGGGGAGGAAAGTATTTCGTGACGAAAAACCATTCTTCTCTGTTTGCTTTCGTTCCCGGGAAGGGGGATGTGGCGGAAAATGGATTTAAACTGATTTGCGCCCACAGCGATTCTCCGACTTTCCGCATCAAGCCTTCTGCAGAAATGACGGTGGAGGGGAAGTATCTGAAATTGAATATGGAGGTGTATGGCGGACCGATTTTATATACGTGGTTCGACCGGCCTTTGTCGATGGCAGGACGGGTGTTGCTGAAAAGCGATAATCCGCTAAAACCCGCCGTGCGGTTCGTGAATTTCAAACGGCCGCTGCTGGTCATTCCCCATCTCGCCATTCATTTCAACCGTACTATAAATGAGCAGGGAAATCCGCTGAGCAGGCAGAAGGATATGCTGCCGGTGCTGGGGATGATTAACGGGCATTTTGAGAAGGACAATTTCCTGCTGAAGCTGGTGGCCGAAGAGATGCAGATGGATCCGGGGATGATTCTCGACTTCGATCTGACGCTGTATGATTGCGAGAAGGGCTGTTTCACGGGATTGCAGGATGAGTTTATATCCTGCGGGAAGCTGGATGATCTGGCGATGGCGCATGCCGGAATGAAGGCATTGCTCGCTTCGCACGACTGCGACAGTACGAAGGTTCTGGCCGTGTTCGACAATGAGGAGGTGGGAAGCGGTACGAAGCAGGGGGCGGGTTCTCCGATACTGAGGACGATCATAGAACGGATTGTCGCCGGTTTGGGCGGGAATACGGAAGATTTGCACCGGGCCATACACCATTCGTTTATGGTTTCGGCGGACATGGCCCATGCACTGCATCCGAATTATCCCGAAAAGCAGGATCCCACCAATCATCCGGTGATGAACGGCGGACCGGTTATCAAGCTGAGCGCCAACCAGAAATATGTGACGGACGGCGATTCCGCCGCCGTTTTCGCTACGGTCTGCCGCATGGCGGGCGTGCCTTATCAGACGTTCGTCAACCATTCCGATATGGCGGGCGGTTCTACGCTGGGCAATATCCTTCTCTCTCAAATGGAACTCCGCGGCGTGGACATAGGCAACCCGATGTGGGGGATGCATTCGGTCCGCGAAACCGCTGGGACGCAGGATCATGATTACGTAATCAAAGCGTTTACGACATTTTATAACATATAATACCAGGTAATATGAACACATACAGATTTAAAACCACTTTGAAATGCGCGGGTTGTGTCGCCAAG
>CAZYJV010000160.1:0-2179 GCA_964647845.1 uncultured Odoribacter sp. | reverse complement strand
CAGCGCGGTTCGAAAGTGACATTGGAGACGATCACTTGCTCGGACGAAAGGGGGGCGAGATAGCTGTTGCCGATGAAATACTGCGCGTAGGCGGTGTTCGGTTCGCCTACGGGGAATATCATTTCGCGCTGGAATTGTTCGCGTGCGTCGGCGGTGCTGTCCGTGTCTTCGTTCCATACCTCTTTGGCGAGGCGGAAAGTCGCCCATGCTTTCGGCCAGCCTGCGTAAAAGGCGGCGTGGGTGATGATTTCGGCTATCTCGGTGCGCGTGATGCCGTTTTTCTTTGCGGTCTGCAGATGGTGTATCAGCGACGAGTCGGTGATGCCCTGACTCATGAGGGCGACGACGGTGACAAGGCTGCGGTCGCGCAGCGAGAGCAGGTGGTTGCGGCTCCACACTTCGCCGAAAAGGACATCGTCGTTGAGGCGTGCGAATTCGGGCGCGAACTCGCCCAGGGCCTCGCGTCCGGCGGTCTGAATGATTTTCTGTTGTGCCATACTCTGTGATATTATTGTTACGGTAATTGCGAATAAGATCAGTTTTTTCATGCTATTCATATTCATGTATGTAATTGTTCAACTTGTTCAGTTTTTAAATGACTTCGGCAACGACGAATGTACTTCCTCCGATGTAGATCATGTCCTGCGGCGCGGCGTTTTTCCGGGCTGCGGCATACGCTTCGGATACGGTAGGATAGGCGGCTCCCTGCAGACCGCATTCCCGGGCTTTTTCAGCCAGTGTCTGTTCGTTCATCGCCCGGGGAATGGATGCCTTGCAAAAGTAGTAGGTCGCGTCTTGGGGCAATATCCGGAGAACACCGCTGACGTCTTTGTCATGGACCATTCCTATAACGAAATGGAGCCGCCGGTAGTTGCAGGTGCGGAGTTGCGCCACGACTTCGGTCAGGCCGTCGGGATTGTGGCCGGTATCGCATACGGTGAGAGGCGAGTCCGCCAGTTTTTCCCATCTTCCGTGGAGCCCCGTGTTCCGGATGACGTTGGCGATGCCTTTGCGGATGTGTTCTTCCCGGATCGCCAGATCGCTGCTTTGCAGAGAAAGTACGGTTTCGACGACAGCCGGGATGTTTTTTCGCTGATATTTTCCTTTTAATTCACATTCCAGCGTGTTGAAAAAAACGCCGCTTCGGTTGCGGAGGTCATAGCTGCCGTCGGCGTTTTGCCGTATGTCCCACTCGTCGGAGGCGAACGAAAGGGGAGCTTCGCACAGACGGGCTTTTTCCTCGAAAACGAAATCGTAATTTCTGTCTCTGGTACCGATGACGGCAGGAACATGCGGTTTTATGATGCCTGCCTTTTCCGCGGCTATTTTTTCGAGAGTATCTCCCAGCAAAGCCATGTGGTCGAATGAGATATTGGTGATGACCGAGGCCAGGGGAGCGATGATATTGGTCGAATCGAGCCTTCCTCCCAGTCCGACTTCTATGACGGCGATGTCTACCTCCCGGTCGGCGAAGTATTTGAAAGCCATGGCGACCGTCATTTCGAAAAAGGAGGGATGCAGCGCGGCGAAGAAATCCCGGTTCTCTTCCACGAACCTGACGACGTATTCTTCGGAAATCATTTCCCCGTCGATTTTGATCCGTTCGCGGAAGTCCTTCAGATGCGGGGAGGTGTACAGTCCGGTTTTATAGCCGGCTTCCTGGAGGACGGAGGCGAGCATGTGCGACACGGAGCCTTTTCCGTTGGTGCCTGCCACATGGACGGTCCGAAAACGGCGGTGGGGATGCCGGAAATGTTCGTCGAGGCGGAGGGTGTTTTCCAGATCGGCTTTATAGGCGGCTTGTCCCTCCCGCTGGAACATGGGTAATTGGGCGAACAGCCAGCTGCATGTTTCCTGATAATTCATACTTAGATTCGTTAAGTATGCAAAAGTAAGAAATAATTGTCCTAAATAATTTTTCCCCGGCATCATTTATTTGAGCTCCTTATCGATTCCGAATAAAAAAGAGGCTCTATATGAAATAGTCAGAGGATTTTATATATCTTTGTTCCGCTATGATGTGAATAAGCGTATTCCGTCGTAGCGGACATATTGTTTGAAGCGTTTAGCTTTATCCTGAGTTAGGAAATCGCCAATTTTCAGTATAACAAGGATAAGCAGTACAAACGCTCGCGTTTGCCGTATATACAACTATATACGTAGTCAAGCGTGGGTAACT
>CAZYJV010000159.1:0-2184 GCA_964647845.1 uncultured Odoribacter sp. | reverse complement strand
GAAAAAAATTTTATCTTTGACACTTCATAAAAAGAATGGAAAATATGAAGCCCGATAATAATGTACCGTTGCCGGTATTGAGACGGATGCCTTCCTATCTGTCTTTTGTGAAGACGCTGCAGAAACAGGGGGAGAAATATGTCTCGTCTACACGGATTGCCGAGTATATGGATATCGATTCCACGCAGGTGACAAAGGATCTGTCGCATACGGGGATTACCGGAAAGACGAGGGTCGGGTATGAAGTGGACAGTTTTGTGGAGATACTGGAAGATTTTCTGGGCTTCAGCAAGGTGGACAGTGCTTTCCTCGTGGGGGCGGGTTCGCTGGGATGCGCTTTGCTGCAGGACAAGGGGTTGTCGGCATTCGGGCTCAGCATAGAAGCCGCTTTCGATGTGGACAAGGCCAAGGTGGGCTGCAAAGTCAACGATATAGAGATTTTCCATATCGACCAGTTCCGGGCGATGGCTGCCGAACGGAATGTCGTGATCGGCATTATTACCGTTCCGGCGGAGCATGCGCAGAATGTGGCGGACCTGATGGTCGCCTGGGGTATCAAGGCTATCTGGAATTTTACGCCTGCCCGGATCAAGGTGCCGTCGCACATCGTGGTGCAGAATACGACTATCTACATGAATCTGGCTATTCTGTTCAATAAATTGTATAACCGGAAATAGAGAAATTTTTCTTATCTTTGCGAATTACAAAAGCAGAATTACTAACTTATTAGAAATATCATGGTAAAGATTACATTTCCTGATGGAAGTATCAAGGAATTCGAGCCGGGGGTGACCGGGCTCGCTATTGCGCAGTCGATTAGTCCCAAGCTGGCTAAGGAGGTATTGTCTATTTCCGTTAACGGCGAGGTTTGGGATCTGACCCGTGGAATTCCTCACGATGCGGAAATCAAATTGTTTACCTGGGAAGATGAAGAGGGAAGGCATGCTTTCTGGCATTCATCGGCTCACCTGATGGCGGAAGCTCTGCAACAATTATATCCGAACACGAAATTCGGTATCGGACCGGCTATCGAAAACGGTTTCTATTACGACGTGGAGCCGGGAGAAGGCGTGGTCCTGACGGACAAGGATCTCGAACTCATAGAGAAAAAAATGTCGGAGCTGGCCCGCGAAAAACAGGAGTTCTCGCGGATCGACGTGGGCAAGAAAGAGGCGCTGGAGCATTTCAACTCCCTTCATGAAAACTACAAAGTCGAATTGATCAACGATCTGGAAGACGGTAAGATTACCTACTACAAACAGGGAACGTTTACGGATTTGTGCCGCGGACCCCATCTTCCGGACACCTCCTATATCAAGGCTATCAAGCTGACCAGTCTGGCCGGGGCCTATTGGCGCGGGGATGAGCACAACAAGATGCTTACCCGTATTTACGGCATCACGTTCCCGAAACAGAAGATGCTGGACGAATGGCTGGTACTGATGGAGGAGGCCAGGCAGCGGGACCATCGTAAGGTGGGAAAAGAAATGGAATTGTTCGCTTTCTCACAGGAAGTGGGCGCCGGTCTGCCGCTGTGGCTGCCGAAAGGGGCGATGCTGAGAGACCGTCTGGAGGCATTCCTGAGAAAAGTGCAGAAGAAATACGGTTACCAGCAGGTGATTACTCCGCACATCGGAAATGTGAATCTGTACAAAACTTCCGGACATTACCAGAAATACGGCAAGGATAGTTTCCAGGTGATAACGACTCCCCAGGAAGGAGAGGAGTTCATGCTGAAACCGATGAACTGTCCCCACCATTGCGAGATATACAAATTCAAGCCCCGTTCCTACAAGGATCTGCCCTTGCGGTTTGCCGAATTCGGTACGGTGTATCGTTACGAACAGAGCGGAGAGTTGCACGGTTTGACAAGGGTGCGCGGATTTACGCAGGATGACGCCCACCTGTTCTGTACGCCGGACCAGCTGAAAGAGGAGTTCATGAAGGTGATCGATATTATTTTCATCATCTTCAAGGCTTTGAACTTTAAGGAGTTTACGGCTCAGGTGTCTTTGAGGGACCCGAACGACAGGGATAAATATATCGGCAGCGACGAGAACTGGGAGAAAGCGGAGCGGGCGATTATCGAAGCTGCGGAAGAGAAAGGGCTGAAGACGACGGTAGAATTGGGAGAAGCCGCTTTTTACGGTCCGAAGCTGGATTTCATGGTGAAGGATGCCATCG
>CAZYJV010000158.1:0-2300 GCA_964647845.1 uncultured Odoribacter sp. | reverse complement strand
GTTTAAGGATAGAAAAAGCTCCTGATCCGCCAGTCGTAGGGTTTCCAGCATGGTTATTTCTTATTGGCCGGAGAAGCCGGAAGCAATTTTTCGTTGATGATCTGAACCAGTTGCTCTTTCGGCCGCAGACCGGGAACCAGGAACGGATCGCCTTTTACGGGAATGAAAACCATCAGGGGAATGCTGGTGGCTCTGAAAAGTTGTGCCAGTTCTCTTTCTTTATCCGTGTCCACTTTGTAAATCTGGATTTTGTCGCCGTAGTCGCTCTGTATTTCGGAGAGAATGGGGGCCAGTCGTTTGCAGGGACCGCACCACGTGGCGTACAGGTCGATGATGACGGGTTTTTTACCGGTGTATTTCCATTCTTTGTTCTGGTCGTAGTTCCAGATCTGGTCTTTGAATTCCTGTGTGGTAAGCTCTTTTACGGTCTGTCCGTTCGCGGTCAGGAAAAGGCCTGAAAGAATCAGGACAAACAGGAGTATGAATCTGGTCTTCATAATATTTGCATTTTAGTGTTCGTTCGTTTTGTTTCTGCAAAGATAAGGAAAAAGTTGAAATTTTTTATACTTTTGTTCATCGCTCTTGCCGGAAATGGCAATTTTGGAGGGAAAGGTACGGAGTGGACAAGTCAGAAAAAATGAAAAATTATGCTGGTATATCCGAATGCGAAGATCAATCTCGGTCTGTATGTGACCGGAAAAAGACCCGACGGTTTTCACAATCTGGAGTCGGTATTTTATCCGGTAGCTTTGTCGGATGTTCTGGAGGTCAACCGGACAGACGGGCCGAAGGGTGTATGTGTGTTTAAGAATACGGGCATTCCCGTGGATTGTCCTGCGGAAAAGAATCTGGTGGTCAAGGCTTATCGGTTGCTGGCGGCCGCTTATGATCTGCCGGCGGTGGAGGTGAAGTTGCATAAAGTGATTCCTTACGGGGCTGGGCTGGGAGGAGGTTCTTCCGATGCGGCGTTTATGCTGAAGCTGTTGAATTCCTATTTCGATTTGAATATTTCGGAGCAGGGATTGATAAATTATGCGGCCCGGCTGGGAAGCGACTGTATGTTTTTTATCAGGAATGTCCCGTCGTTTGTCGGAGGGAGAGGCGAGGTGCTGGAAGAGATCGGGCTGTCTTTGAAGGATTATAAGCTTGTCATTCTGAAGCCTCTTTGCGAGGTTTCTACGGCAGAGGCTTACCGGGGGATCGTGCCTTGCGGTGCGCCTTATGATCTGCACGGCCTTGCGGAGCTGCCGGTGGAAAAGTGGCAGATGAAGATAGGGAATGATTTCGAGAAGACGGTTTTTGCAGAGCATCCGGAAATCAGGAGGACGAAGACGGCTTTGTATGAGGCCGGAGCTTTGTATGCCTCGATGACGGGAAGCGGGTCGGGAGTATACGGCATTTTCCCGAAGGAGATGAAGATTCCCGCTACGCTGAAAGGCGAATTTGTATGGAGCGATGAACAACGAACTGAGAATTATTAAGATAAGGTATGAAAAGTAATTTGATTGTCATCTTGATCGGTATGGTGGCCGGCTTTACCGGGATTATCCCGCTTTTGAGGCAGAAGGCCGATAAGTATTGGGTGCTGGCTCTTTTTCTTTTTTATTTTATGATGCCGTATGTCGTCTATCATATCGGCGTACCGGGAATACGGTGGTGGCTGAAAGGGGCCGTGGTGACGCTGGTGCTGGTGCTGCCTTTGGTCGTGGCGGCGGGAAGGGGATACAAAAGGCTGGTATTTCCCATGTTGATTATGTCTGCCGTCGTCGGTTTCCTGATTACTTTTTTGGGACATTACCTGCTCTAATGAAAGAGGGATATACATGCGTATGTATTTCCCTCTCTCTGTATCCGTTATTTGCGTAAAGCCAGCGAGAAAATAATGGCGGAAATGCCTCCGAAGACGAAAGCGAGCCCAGTCCATACAATGATGTTGAAGACGCCGAATAAGGGATGGAAGATGATTAAAAAGGAAAAAACGAGGGTCAGAATACCTCCTGCGAGTACCCATCCCCAGTAGGGGATTTTCCATGCCTGCAACTGACTGGACTGTCCGATGAAATCTATGCCGAGGAACATCAGAATGAACCCGACGGCGTATGGAAGTATGTCGAAGGCCCATTCCAGATTGCTTAGGAATATGCATCCGATGACGATGTCGATGATTCCCGTCGCCAGTCCCCAGCCCCAGTTCCTGTATTTTTGGTTTGAAAAGGCATGGATGATTTCGTTGATGCCGAAGAGGATTAACATGATGCAAAAATAGGCGGTCAGGGCGAAGTAGGATTCTGCCGGATGCC
>CAZYJV010000157.1:0-2316 GCA_964647845.1 uncultured Odoribacter sp. | reverse complement strand
CCCTGTATCGCGATACGGTTTGGCGTCATGTGGATCCGGTTGTCGATGTTCAGGTGCGCCGTGCTGTCGATAAATCGTGGGAGATAGGGGTTCATGAGGTGAATCTTGCAGAAGGCGATAGCGTGCAGGTGAAAGTGAGCCTGATAAAGGGAGAACCTTTGTGGTCATTACCGACGTTGGGCATAGACAGTATCGGGAAATTGGATACAGTATTCTGGTTGAAAGAAGACAGTGTTTATGTTTTTGCTCCGAAAGATCTTTCCTGCGGTCGGACAGGTCCCCAGCCTTGGTATAGTTTGGAGATCACGCATCTGGATACGGGTTATTTCAGAGGGAAAGTCTTCCTGGAGGGAGTCTTTGACCAGAGCAACAAACAAATGGCATGGAGTAGCGGCAGTTGTTCGAATATTGTGAATGTGAGAGACAGTCTTCGTCTTCCTTCTTCTTTGCCCCAGTTGCCTTTCGGTCTGGATGTCATAGACTGGATCGAGGTGGAACTGCGCGTTTCGAACGGCGATCCGGTGGATTCGGTGGCAGTGATGGCGAATTCGTCTTACTTTATTACGCGTGACACTTGTCTCGTACTTTCCGACGGTCACCTGGCCGACCGCTGGACGGGTGATACGGTGGTCGGAATCCGTAAAGCTTACGGATCCGGAGCAAATCAGCGGTACATAGCTATTCGTCACCGTAATCATTTGGGCGTAATGACCAAGAAGCTTTATCAGTTTGTGAATAAGGCGAACCGGATAAATGCCGCTTATGTAAACTTTACGGATACAGTGAATATTTATCACAATCCTGCACATTCATTGATGGGTGGCATGCAGGGTGTGATGGACAATCACATGACGCGGAAGAGTCTGGGCAGCGGAAAGATTTGCTGGGTATTGAGTGCAGGAGAGGTGAACTGGAATTATCTGGTGTCTCTTGCAGACCCGAACCGGGTTACTTTGACGGATCTTCGCCCCAATGTGGCGACGTTCGGTTACGATTTGCGTTACGACGTGAATCTGGATGGTTGTGTGGATTGGCCCTGGAGTGGAACGGGCAAACTGACGGACTGGAAGATCGTGGACCGTAACCGGGGCAAGTATTCGGAAATCAAATGGGACAGGTGATAAAGTTCTGATATAAAAAAAGATTCGGGGGAGCAGCTTCCTTTCCTTAGACACACACACACAACACGATGCTGCCTTCCCCGGATTTTTTGTATCCTTCCGGATTTTTCTTAAAATGCTGTTATCATGATAAGAAAATTTACTTTTTCTTGTTTTTTAAGAGTTTTTTAATCTATCTTTGTCATGCTTATGAAGATAAGTGTGTAGTGTCAGCTACATAAAAGTATAGAAACGTATTGGTTTATTCCTTAGCTAAGAATCCGCCAGATTTTTTTACAACGGGAATAAGTACAGATCGTTCACGTGTACGTGGACCGTTGTGTTTATTTGTTGTAGGGCCCTTGGCGGAGCCTTTAGCTGGATAAAACTGCGGGTCCACGTTTCTTTTCCGGGATATTCCCTTTTTTCAGGACCCATGAATGTATTGACGAGTGATTCGGCTCTTTTCCGGCTATTGTTGAGAATGTCGGGGGCAGTGCCGTTGAATGTTGTATATGAAAAGTGAAATAAGATAAAATTAAAGTATAGACTACCAGAATAGAAGCGTTTGATTTATTCCCGGCTAAAATCCGCCAGATTAAAGAACAACAGGAATAAATACAAATAGATTCATCGTTGTGCGTGGACTGTTGTATTTATGACTGAAATACAATAGGTCCACGTTTCTTTTCTTAAAAATGTCTGTTTGGAGAGTAAAGTCTGTTGAGAGTGGAAATATTGTGGTGTAACTAATAAATGATACGAATATGAATAGATGGTTATTGTATTTTTTGTTGACGGGGTTGCTGGTGAGTGGTAGACTGATGGGAAATAATGTCCGGATCAACGGGGAACCTGACGTGCAGTTGAATGCGACGTCCGATTCATTGTCGCTGACTTTTACGCTTTCCTGGGATAATTCTTGGCGTGATAATTTCAATTGGGATGCCGTTTGGCTGTTTGTGAAGTACAAGAAAGAGGGTAGCACGGATGCGTGGAGCCATTTGTATTTAGGCAATTCGCAGATCGGAACATCTGATTTGAATATAGAAACGGGCAATACAGGTAGTCAGATAGTAGGCGCGTTTGTTTATCCGAAGAATAAAGGGACATTCAATATTGCAGGTGAACGAGTGACGTTGAAAGCTCCTTTGAACGGTTTGAGTACATCGGATATTACTGAAAAGAGGGTGTATTTTGCCGTGAGTGCGATAGA
>CAZYJV010000156.1:0-2331 GCA_964647845.1 uncultured Odoribacter sp. | reverse complement strand
CCCGGAAATACCTTCAATAGGGCGATGCGGGTATCCATCCGGGTGAAAGCGGAGATCGGCGCAACGCGGGGAGAATAGTCGATGGCCCCGTAATTGTAATGGATGTGAATGCCTATTTCGGCCAGGGGGGGGTAATTGGCCGACTGAAAAGCGCCGAAACTTTCCGCATTGATTTTGGTGGTGCGGTTCCCCCGGAATAGCTTGTCCCCGAAAAGAATGGATACTTCCGGGACGATGGCTTTGTCATCGATATAGGCGGCGGCGATTTCCAGCGCCGCAATCAGATTTTCTTTGCCGTCGGTCCGTATCGTCCCGATGGGCAGCTGGGAGCCGGTGAAAACAACCGGCTTGGTCAGGTTCGACAACATGAAGCTCAGAGCGGAGGCCGAATAAGCCATCGTGTCCGTGCCGTGTAATACGACGAAGCCGCAATAGTCGTCATAGTTTTTCAGGATGATATGGCAGAGTTCTTCCCACAGGCTCGGTTTCACGTCGGACGAATCGATGATTTTCGGCAGCGTGCAGCTGTCTATGGTAAACCCGAACTCCCGGATTTCCGGCACCTCCTGGGCGATCTGCTCGAAGTTGAACGGGCACAGCGCGCCGGTTTCCGGATCGTTGATCATTCCGATGGTACCTCCTGTGTATATGATGAGAACCGATTTCTTCATCGCGGATTGTTTTGTGGGTGGTTTGGTATTACAAAGTAAATAAATTCACAGCATTCCGGGTCGTGATTTCCTCGATTTTTTTTATGTCCGTTCCGGTCAGCTCGGCTATTTTCTGCGCAATAAGCGGAATGTGGCAGCTTTCGTTTCTCTTTCCCCGGTGCGGTGCCGGCGTCAGGTAAGGAGCGTCGGTTTCCAGTATGAGGGAGTCGCAGCCGATTTCCCGTACTACCTGGGCCATGAGGCTGTTTTTGAATGTCACGACGCCTCCGATGCCGAGGAGAAAACCGGCACCGATGGCCCGGCGCGCCTGTTCTGCGTCTCCGGGAAAGCAGTGAAGCACGCCTTTTATATAAGGATACGGTTTCAATGCCTTGAAAATTTCCTCCAGCGAATCCCGCGAATGGATGATGACGGGCAGACCGGTCTCTCGCGCCAATCCCAGCTGATAGGAAAATACATACAGTTGTTCTTTGTAATAAGTCTTGTCCCAGTAAAGGTCTATGCCGCATTCCCCGATGCCGTAGCAGGTATGTTCCTCCAGTTCTTTTTCCACCTTTTTCAGCTCGGTTTTATACGTTTCGTTTACCGAGGTGGGATGCAGACCGGCCGTCGGGAATACCAGTTCCGGATAGCGCTCCTGCAGCTCCAGCATGGCCGGACGGCTTTCCGAATCGATGTCGGGAAGGATGATCCGTTCCACACCTGCATCCAGGGCTCTTTGGATTACTTCCGCCCGGTCCTCTTTGAATTCTTCTCCGTAAATATGCGAATGCGTGTCGATGAACATGGCTTTTACTCTGCTTTTACAACACCGCGAAAGTAATGAAACTTTTCAACTTTATAAAAAAGGAAACCCGTCCCGCCTTCCGGCAGAACGGGCTCTCCCTTTATGGCTGAAACGCGATTTATACGTGTCCCTGAGCGCACATGGCTTCTGCGACTTTGATGAAACCGCCGATGTTCGCACCTTTTACATAGTCGATCTTGTCTCCGGTTTTGCCGAATTTCACACAGGTGTCATGAATGTCTTTCATGATTTGCGACAGTTTCTGATCCACTTCTTCTGCCGTCCAGCTGTAACGCATGGAGTTCTGGCTCATTTCCAGACCGGAAACGGCGACACCTCCGGCGTTGGCGGCTTTGCCCGGTGCGAAGGAAATGTGGGAATTCAGGTATTTTACTGCTTCTGCCGTGCAACCCATATTGGATGTTTCCACTACCATCTGGCAGCCGTTGGCAACCAGTTGTTTAGCATCTTCTTCGTTCAGTTCGTTCTGGATCGCGCACGGGAAAGCGATGTCGCATTTTACTTCCCACGGTTTTTTCTTGGCGAAGAATTTGGCTCCGAATTTCTTTGCGTACGGCTCTACGACGTCGTTGTTGCTGGCACGCAATTCGAGCATGTAGTCCACACCTTCCTGCGTGATTCCTTTTTCATCGTAGATATAGCCGTCCGGACCGGAAATAGTGACTAATTTGGCCCCCAGCTGGACGAGTTTTTGGGCAGCTCCCCAGGCCACGTTGCCGAAGCCGGAGATGGCAACCGTCTTGCCTTTGATTTCCTGTCCTTTTTCTTTCAGCATATGCTGTGCGAAATATACCGTGCCGTATCCCGTAGCCTCCGGACGAACGCGGGAACCGCCGAATTCCCTGTTCTTGC
>CAZYJV010000155.1:0-2359 GCA_964647845.1 uncultured Odoribacter sp. | reverse complement strand
AAGCAGCCCGCTCCCTTGGGTTCAATCGTTTTCAGACCATGTTTCTTGTTGTGCTCCCACAGGCATGGCGTACAATTTTACCGCCAGTTGGCAATGAATGCATTGCCATGCTCAAGGATACCTCTCTTGTTTCCATTCTCGCAGTGCCGGATATAATGCAAAGTGCCCGCAGTTTCGCCGGAACTACCTTTCTTTATTTTGAAACTTATACAGTACTTGCGCTGATTTATCTGATAATAACCCTGATTCTTTCCAAGTGTGTAAGCCAGATGGAAGGTCGGCTTAATTATTATGATCATAAATAAATCGGGCTATTCTTGTAACTGCTAAACGGCTAATTGCAGGGCGTTTTTTGCTTTATTGGCCGAAAAATAGCTACCTATATGAAATTGGCTAGAGAAGTAGCTGGGATTGGCTACAAGCCGGTTCAGATTAAATTTTGCTTGCACTGGCTGCAAAAATCCTGGCGCCCCATCGTCATGCTGGCATTTACCTTTATTGTTCTGCTCGGAGCTTTCATCCCTATTCCCTTGCTGGAAAACACATCCGAATTCTGGAACTTACTGGAAATCGGTCTCGGCGGCTACGTCATCGGACGCAGTATCGAGAAAGTAACCGGGAAAATCCGGAAAATCTGACTCTTTTTAATCACCCCTAAATAACTTCCATCATGTATATTCAGAATCACCTTTTAGCTGGCAGATTCAGCGGACGAAGCGTCTGCCGCCTGCATTGCGACAAGCACGGAGGCCGCCTCGTACATCCCGATACGATCGTACTGCATTACACCGCCGGAGCGGATGCCCTGTCTTCCGCCCACTGCATGGCACGCGCCGACAGCGACAGATCCGCCCATCTGGTCGTCGCTCGGGACGGAGACATCATCCAGCTTTTGCCGTTCGACACTGTCGCCTGGCATGCCGGAAAAAGCGAGTACGAAGGACGGACGAATCTCAACCGTTATTCCATCGGCATCGAGATGGACAACGCCGGAGAACTGCACCGCAGAGAAGGACGCTTTTATTCATGGTTTAACCGCGAATATATGCCCGACGAAGTCTATACCGACTGCGAGAACGGCCGCGCAAAATACTGGCATAACTATACGCTGGTTCAGATACAGACGGTCTTTGCCCTCTGCAAACTGTTGCTGGGTGCATATCCCATACGCCACATCGTAGGGCATTCGGACATCAGCCGCCGCAAGGTGGATCCAGGCCCCGCCTTTCCGATGGAGAAATTCCGGCACCAGCTTCTGCTTCATCATACGCCGCATTAATCTCCCTTCAGAGAATCAATTTCAAGGGTACACTGCCGTTTCAAGTCCGAATCACCTCCGAATCACCTCCGAATCACCTCCGTTCCGGAACGGCTCTGAACGGGAAAAGATTCGTTCCGGGAAGCTTTGGAGGCTTGCGGTATCCGGTACAGGACAGATTTTAATACTAAATAAATTTTTGCTATGGCTATTGTTTTTTCATCCTTTTTAAAAAAACTCAAAGGAAAAATCGGCAATTTGATTTTGTATGAAACACGCGGACAAATCAGAATGCGGGGAAACGGGAATGCCGATGTGGTTCCTCAAACACCCGCGCAACAATTGCAGCAAGCCAGATTACGAACCGCCGTCACTTTTTACAGGGCAAACGCCGAAATTCTGCTTTCGCATATCTGGCGGCTGGCAGCCCGGAACAAGGTTATGAGCGGTTACAATCTTTTTCTGCGCTGCAATATGGCTGTCTTTGACGATGCGTTTCGTATCCGCGATTACAGCCAGTTACATATAAGCTGGGGAGTCTTGGAATTTCCGCAGTTTTTGCGATTGGTAAATTACGGAAAAGGGAGTATTCATTTGGAATGGCAAAATGTCCTTCCGCCTACTTCTTTGCATATGTCCGACCGCCTGCATGTCGTCTGGCTCGACGGCAAAGGGAATTTTTCCCTGCATGTCCTTTCCATACCGGATATATCCCGCCGGGATGAACAGGCCGTACTGCCTCTGCCCGAAGCCGGTCGCCAAGACTTGCATCTGTATGTCTATTTTTCCGATAAAGAAGAGAAACAGTTTTCACCGGACAGGTATTTTTACCTGCCGGCAGTAGAATAAATCATCCGTTTTCAGAGACAACGACAGAAATAACCACCGTTGTATCAACCGGTTTCCTTTGCGGGAATACCCATTAATCAATTATTTTATGTTTTACTTAAAATTAAATTTTATGGCAATTTTCAGATCGACTATTTTTGACAATGTTAGACAAAAACTGGCAAATACGGTGATGTACCGACTCTATTCGCAGGGTATCATGCGTTCCAATCCCGGGAAGATACATAATCCCAAGACGCCGGAACAATTAGC
>CAZYJV010000154.1:0-2386 GCA_964647845.1 uncultured Odoribacter sp. | reverse complement strand
CGGGCCGTTTCACTGCTCCCGACATGCTTACATACCTATTCTTCATGCTGTCAAAGCCATGTCTGCCCCTCTTGTATGCGGTACAAAGATAGGAAGAATCCCGCATACGGGGAAATTAATTTTGTTTTTTATTTTGCGGTCAACAGCCGAATGTGTGTTCAATCAGTATTTTGAAACCGATAGAAACGAGGATGAGCCCGCCGATGAGTTCCACATTCAGATTTTTTATTTTCCCGAAATGGAAGCCGCAACAGACGCCGGACAGGGACAAAAGAAAAGTCGTGACGGCGATGATAAGTGCCGGAATAAAGATATTCGTATTCAGAAAGGCCAGCCCTACTCCGACGGCCAAGGCGTCGATGCTGGTGGCTACACCGAGGGTGAGCAGGGTGCGGTCTGAAAGGGAGGTCAGGGAGGATTCTTCCTTGCACAGGGATTCGTAAATCATTTTGCCTCCCAGATAAGCCAGCAGGATGAAAGCGATCCAGTGGTCGAAATCCTGAATAAAATGGCTGAACCGGATGCCCAGCATCCAGCCCAGGAGCGTCATGCCTCCCTGGAAAACTCCCATAATCAAGGCCATTTTCAGGGATTGACGGATGCAGAATTTTTTCATGAAAATACCGCCGCTGATACACACCGCCAGACTGTCCATAGACAGACCCAAGGCAATCAAAAGAATAGAGAAATAACCCATGCTGAAAATTTGCTGCAATAATATATATTTTAATCGGTTTCCGGAAATGGCTGCCGCTAAAAAAGATAAATATTATCTTTGTCTGCGGAGCGGGAAGGAACGGAGGGGTACAAATTAAACTACGGAACAAATGATGTGGCAGACTGTTGTGGATATCGACAAACCGGATTTTTCACTGGACTATCATTCCCGGTGGATGCTGGTCGGCTCCTGTTTTGCGGAAAATATCGGTAAAAAATTGACGGAGAACCGGTTTTCCGTGGATTGCAATCCTTGCGGGATTGTGTATAATCCGGAGTCGGTGGCGCAGGTATTGTGGCGGTTGATGGAAGAGCGGGAGGTGACGGCGGACGAACTGGTATGGCATGACGGGAAATGGATAAGCTGGGGGCATCATGGCTGTTACTCGGCTCCCGGGCGGGACGTCTGTTTGGAAAAGATGAATGCCAGGATACGCAGGGGGGCGGAGCAACTCCGAAAAGCGGATTTGCTTCTGATTACGTTCGGGACGTCGTGGGTGTATCGTTATCTGCCCGGCGGATGCGTGGTCGCCAATTGTCACCGGTTTCCGGAAAGTGATTTCGAACGTTTTTGTCTGTCGGTGCCGGAGGTGGTCGGACGCTATGAGCGGTTGCTGGACAGATTGGAGCAGATAAATCCCGGGATAAGGGTGCTTTTTACGGTCAGTCCGATCCGGCATTGGAAAGACGGAGCCCATGGAAATCAGGTAAGTAAATCGATTCTGCTCCTGGCGATAGATGAACTGGTGAGACGCAGGAAACGGGTCTGTTATTTCCCGTCATACGAGATTGTTCTGGACGAATTGAGGGATTACCGTTTTTATGCCGAAGACATGCTGCATATTTCGGAGGCGGCTGTCGACTACATCTGGAGCCGGTTTAAAGATACCTTTTTCTCAGCCGATGCCTTGCAGGTAATGCGTCAGGTGGAGAAGATCAACAGGGGGATAAATCATCGGCCTTTTGATCCGGAGAGTGAAACCTATCTTGCTTTTCGCCGGAAATTGCAGGAGGAACTGAAGCAGTTGGGCACCCGGTATCCGTTGCTGAATCAGGAAATGCAGCCGGCCAGTCTGTAATTTTATTCGTTTTCTTCTTTGTTTAGTGCGGAGGACAGTTTGTCCAGATCGCTTATCGGAATTTCCGTCTTCACGGCATAGCAGGACGGATATCTGCGGCGTATTTTTTTCAGTGTGGGGATGCAATCCAGTCGGTTGCGGAAATTGCCTACCCGGATTTTGAAGTCCGGGTCTATGTAGTTCAGATAGGCTGGAATATCCGGAAAATCTTTTTCAAAATTCTCTTTGAAAAGCTGTAAGTCTTCGATGGGATGATCGTAAGAGCTGCCGGAGAAAATCTGTATGCGGAAACCGGAAATGTATTGCTGATCTTTGTTAATGGCCGTGTGCAGCTGTACCAGCGCATTGATTTCCGGAGCCCCTTTGAGGTTTACGTAACCGTTGCGCGTGCAATTCTGTCCCAGTTCTTCGAAAATGCTGATCCGTACGGGAGGAATGACCGTGTCGGTCTCTTGTGCAAGCGAGACGGAAGCATACATCAGTACCAGCGTAATCCCCAAAATAGTTTTCATCGGTTTTTAGTTTTAGTCATAACTGCGTGGCTGCAAAGATATGAAAAAAGTTGTATATCTTATCTTCTTCTTCCGGAG
>CAZYJV010000153.1:0-2435 GCA_964647845.1 uncultured Odoribacter sp. | reverse complement strand
GTGGAAAGAGCATTGAAGAAATATGTTCCCGACGGTACGGAGGCTGCCGGAGAGGTTTGCGAGAACTGCGGCTCTCCCGTGGTGTATCAGGAAGGTTGCCTGATCTGCAAGACCTGCGGTACCTCCAAGTGCGGATAATTCATCCGTTCTTGTATTTTTGCGGGCTGAAATATATAGCGCGATGCATATACACTACGGACCGGATGGTCTGCACATAGAAAACCCTGTCGTGACGATGGGAAGCTTTGACGGTGTCCATAAAGGACACCTCAAAGTTATAGAGGGGTTGAAGAAATGTGCCCGTGACTGGCGGGGGGAATCCGTCATCATTACTTTCGACCCGCATCCGCGGGAAGTGCTTTATCCCAACGAAAAACGTCCGGGGATTCTCACCACGCTGGCGGAAAAGGCGGAAATCCTGGCTGCCAGCGGGGTGCAGCATCTGATAGTCATCCGCTTTAACCGGGAACTGGCTTCATTGTCCTACGATGATTTTGTCAGGCACATTCTGGTGGACAAAATCGGTATCAGAGGATTGGTCGTGGGATACGACCACCGTTTCGGAAAAAACCGGGAAGGTCGTTTCGAGGTATTGCAGGAACTGGCGGAAAGCTGTCGCTTTCATATCGAGCAGGAGGAAGCGCTGACAACCAACGAGGTGCATGTCAGTTCTACCAAAATCCGCACGGCACTGGAATTGGGCGACATCGCCCTCGTGAACGATTTTCTGGGATATGCCTATTCCATTTCCGGAGAAGTGGTGCATGGGGATAAAATCGGCCGGACCATCGGTTTCCCGACCGCCAACCTGAAAGTGGACGACGAGCGGAAATTGCTGCCCGCTGCCGGCGTGTATGCCGTGAAAGTCTCCTGTCAGGGCAGAACTTACGCAGGAATGCTGAACGTGGGAATACGCCCCACGGTAAGCGATTCGGGAATCGTCCGCCTGGAAACGCATATCTTCGATTTCGACGGGGACTTGTACGGGAAAAAAATGACCCTTTCCCTGCTTCGCCGGGTGAGGGGGGAACGTAAGTTCGACACATTGCAGGAGCTTGCCGCTCAGCTGTCCCGCGATAAAAAGGACATCGAAATCAGAAACTGTATTTCACCATAACATTGATCCGGCTGGCGTTCCCGTATGTTTTATCGAAATTGTCGCGCCGCCCGAATACATACTCCACACCGGTACTTCCGTATTCGGTGAAATTCCATAACAGATTGACGGCGGCATATTGCGCGTATTTGTAATCCGTGGCAGGGAGTGTCCCGATGTTTTCCATGCGTGCGTAGCTGTATATCAGGGAAGAATAAAGTTTAGAGGTCCAGTTCTGCTGAAAAGCGGCGAATGCTCCCCACATATCGGATGCTGCCAGTTTGCCGCGGTCCGTTTGGGGGACCAAATCGTACCCTAAGGAGGAAATGTCCTGAATGTAATTCGCCAGCCCTTTCCCGTACACGCCCTGAAACAGGAATCTGGTGTTGCGGGCTATCTTCACATTGCCGCTGAGGTTGACACCCCAGCCGGTGACGCGTCTGTCCCGGTCGGACAGATTGTTTTTGTAATAAAGGTTCCTGAGAACGGCGGCCGCCTGCAGATGGCTTTTATTGGGGCTGGTATAGCGGACGGCCAGCGGGATGTCGGGGATGCGCTGCCGGATTGTGGCCGTGTAATTGTCGGGTTGGTTGGTGTAATCGGGTACGGCGTATTCCAGTGCCAAAGAGAACTGCCAGCCGGAATCCAGGGCATGTGTATAGCGGATCTGAGGCTGTCTGACAGCGACGGCGCTCGAGGGGCCTTCCTGGTCGATAGTCGTCGGAACGGCGGTCATATCGCAAAACGTGCTCCATGTCTTGCCGAGGGTAAATCCTTTCACTTGCATGAAAGCCTGATTCAGCACCGGATTGTTGTTCGGTCCGTCCACCTCGAGTTCGATATACGAGACAATCCGCCCCAGTTTCGTGTCGCCCAGCAATTTGAGAAACAGACGGGACTGGCCGACAGAAATTCCGTAACTGGAACCTTTCTGGTATCCCTTGGGGGCGATGGAAGAGGTCGTGAAATTGTCGTAGCTTTCCACGCCGTTGAAATCGTAAACGCCGGTCATCTGAATATATCCTCCTATACCGAAAATAAACCGTTTGTCCGTATCGAAAAAAATGAACCGGGGAGAGGTCGGGTCGTTAAAGGCCAGGGGGAACGCCTCCTTCATCATCGTGTAGAAATTGTACAGGTCGTTTTCCTCCGACACCGAAACGACATTTATCTTTTGTGTTTTCCCGCTCAGCAGCAGCGTTGAGAAGAACATGAGAAATACATATTTTTTCATAATATCCGTATTTAGTACATATAATATGCGCTATATACGGAGGGGAAGTAAAAAAGTTGAAAGAGTTGAAATGTTGAAAGAGCTGCATTCCCCCTTTCAACATTT
>CAZYJV010000152.1:0-2469 GCA_964647845.1 uncultured Odoribacter sp. | reverse complement strand
GTCGTGCACAAAGAACGGTACACGACCTGTTACCGGAAAAAACATTTACCGAGGGAATCGAAGGCCCCGCGACTGACCGTCGCGGCAATATCTATGCCGTCAACTATCAGCGGCAAGGAACAATCGGCATCCTCACTCCCGCAGGAGAGCACCGCATATATGCCACGTTGCCGGGCACATCCGCAGGCAACGGCATCCGCTTCGGGAAAAAGGGAGAAATGTATGTCGCCGACTACGTTCATCACAATATTTTCAAAATCACCCGGAACGGCAGGAAAATAAAACTGCTTGCCCATGAACCGGCCATGAATCAACCCAATGACCTGGCCATATCCCCTATCTCCGGCTATCTCTACGCCAGCGACCCCGATTGGAAAGAAGGCACCGGCAAACTGTGGCTGATCAAACCGGACGGGGAAGTCAGGCTCTTGGCAGAAAACCTCGGCACCACGAACGGCATCGAAGTCTCTCCCGACGGCAAATATCTTTACGTAGGAGAGTCCAAACAATTAAAACTATGGAAATATGACATCCTGAAAGACGGTACCCTGACCAACAAACAACTATTCCATCGTTTTGAGGATTACGGCATGGACGGTATGCGCTGTGACATACGAGGAAACCTCTACCTCACCCGTTACGGGAAAGGCACCGTTGCAATCCTCAGCCCGGAAGGAACTCTTTTAGAAGAGATTCAGCTTAAAGGCCGAAAGCCGTCCAACATTACCTTCGGGGGCAAGGACCGCAAAAGATGTTACATCACCATGGCTGACCGGGGCTGCTTCGAATATTTCGACGCAGATTTCCCCGGAAGAGAATAATTCTCAGTTTTTAATATCCCCCTGCTTCGGCTATTTTTTTCGGGATGTCGGTATTATCCAGTTTGCTATTGAACAAGTGGGAACCGGCACCGATGGCATATACCGGTACGACGCCTGCCGAATGGCCTCCGCTCGTCCAGCCGACCAAGGCGATGGAATCCAGAATTTTTATCGCTTCGGCGGCAAGCAGTTCGTTTTCGGCATAAAGATTTTTTTCCATCTTCGCTTCGCTCTTTCCAAAAGACCGCTTGTAGACGTCTTTCAGCTGAGCTTCCTGCTTTTCACTTAATTTCACCTCTTTCCAGAAGCCCAAATTTTCACTCAACAAGTCACGCACGTCGTCCCAGCTCACCTTGTTCCCCTTCGCCGTACGAAGCTCCTGTATCCTGTGTGTCAGCTCCTCTTTGGACAACGCCTGATGCTGCAATGCCTGCAGATTCAGCGCATATCTTCCCGTTCCCAGTCCGATGCCTCCCGTCTCGTGGTCCGCCGTAATCACGATAAGTGTTTCGTCCGGATGCTGATTATAAAAATCCAATGCTTTCTGAACGGCTTCCGCCAGGTCCACCACTTCCTCAAAAACCGTCGCCGCATCGTTTCCGTGACACGCCCAGTCGATCTTACCGCCTTCCACCATCAGGAAAAATCCGTCATTCGGTTCTTTCATCAAAAAGCGGATGGCATTTTCCGTAATCTGCGCCAATGTCAGATCCCCTTCTTTCCTGTCGATGGCATAGGGCAGGCAGCTTTTCTCCGCACCCTCTTTCTGGATGAACACCGCTTTTACGGCGTCCGCATATTCTTCTTCAAACGCTTCGTTCCCGCGAATAATCTTATACCCCGCCCCTTCGATAAGGCCGTACAGTTCCGGCGCAGCGGTATCTTTCTTGCTATTCGGTTGCAAAAATCCTGCACCGGCATAAAAATCGAATCCGGTTTCCGGCAAATCCGTACCTATCTCATAATACATCGAGCGGCTCGGCTGATGTGCATAAAAAGCCGCCGGCGTAGCGTGGTCGACACTCACGCTGGTCGTAATGCCCACTCTTTTCCCGGCCTCTTTCGCCTTTACGGCGACGCTGTACAAAGGTGCCTCGTGCAAGCTGTCCATGCCAATCGTGCCGTTTTTCGTCTTCGTACCCGTAGCCAATGCCGTACCCGCCGCAGCCGAACAAGTCACCGAATTGTACCTGGAATAGGTCGTAGCCATATTCACCACCGGAAACTGCGTGAAATTCAAAGGCTTCAAACCGATACGCCCCTCTTTTTCCGCCAAATACATTTCCGTTCCGTTCACCTGATTCACACCCATACCGTCCCCGATGAAATAAAACACGTATTTGGCTTTTTTCTCTTTCGGAGCTTGCTGACACTGCGGCAGCAACATTACAGCCACAGCGATAAAAATCATAAAAGATAATGTCCGTTTCATATATTTCATTTTACTATTCTGTCACGCTTCATCCGACACTCAAAATTAATGATTATAATTAAAAAATCACAACGATATGTTTCCCCTCCTCTTTTTTTATATCAAACAAACTTTTATCTTTGTACGACTTGTGCGCGCGAAAGCGATGTGTAACAATATATTAATCAATAAAAGCAATACTATGATTTATTCACAGGAAGTACAACACATGTGCGT
>CAZYJV010000151.1:0-2486 GCA_964647845.1 uncultured Odoribacter sp. | reverse complement strand
GGTGAAACGGGCGTGGCGAAACCGCGGAAAGAGGGGCGGATAAGATTCATCAGATGACAAAACCCCTATCGAACGGATATGCACGATATATGGAATCCCTGGCACGGCTGTACGAAAATCAGCGAAGGCTGCCGACACTGTTATATGTATTTTCTCGACCGCAAGCGCGGCCTGGACGGAAGCCGCGTTTTCCGGACACGGAACGGATTTTCCTATCCGTTGCAGAAAGGGCGCAACGGAAGGTATAAGATTCAAAGCGGCGAACTGATCCGGGTCTGTATGTCTTCGGACTTCTTTCTGGAGGATGCGGATGCGTGGCGCGAGGAGGCATGGCGGATTATCAGGGCCCGGAGCGACGTGAAATTTTTCCTCCTGACCAAACGGCCGGAACGTGTACGGGAAGCCCTGCCTCCGGACTGGGGAGATGGCTGGGAGAATGTGTTTTTCAATGTAACGTGCGAAAACCAACAACGTGCCGACGAGCGCATACCGCTTTTACTGGAGCTGCCGTTCAGGCACAAGGGCCTGATGACCGCCCCTTTGATCGGCGGTATTGAAATCGGGAAGTACCTCGCAACGGGACAAATCGAACAGGTGATTGCCGGAGGCGAAAACTATGACGGCGCCCGTCCCTGCAATTTCGACTGGGTAAAATCCCTGTCCGAACAATGCCGCACGCACGACGTAACGTTCTGTTTCATCGAAACGGGGACCGAGTTCGTCAAGGACGGAAAGCGCTACCGCATTCCGAGCAAACGGACACAAAGCGAAATGGCGTACAAGGCCGGCGTGAACCATATCGGACGGCCGATGCACTTTATTCTGCGCAATCGCTTCGGAGATATCCTGGAGCCGGACAGCCTGTACAAACCTTTTTATAGAACGAGTTGCGAGCATTGCGGAAGCCGGCCGATCTGCAACGGATGCAGCAATTGCGGCCGATGCTCTTCTTCCGTGCAATAACTTAACGGGGCGTTCCGCGTATAAACAGGAAATCAATACCGGCGACCATGGAATTCCTGAGCATCATTAAGCGGATAGAACCGAGGACTGCTTTACTGAAATGCATTGCGGTACTGTTGGCTTACTTTTTCGGTTCTTATGTCACAGGACGTTTTCACGAAGCATCGGGATCCATCGGTGCCATTTTAGCCTGCACCTCCGCCATCGTCGTATTACAGGACAAGGACTTGAAAAACTCGCTCCACACCGGATGGCTGAGGGTTTTAGGTACTTTCATCGGAGCCCTTATCGCCTGGATTTATCTTCTTTTCTACACATTCTCCATTCCGGGAATGCTTGTCGCCGTATTCATCGAAGCCGTCATCTGCATGCTGCTAAAAGTACCGGACAACGGGAAAATGGCGACCATCACCTTAGTCGTCGTGCTGCTCGTCACCCGGGAATATCCCGACATGCCTCCCTGGGAAAACGGCCTGTTGCGTTTCAGCGAATCAGCCGTCGGCGCCGGCATCGGCATCTTCATCGTGTGGATAGAATATCTGTTTCAGAAGCTGAAGGAGGAAGCCCGGAAAAAGATAGATACTTTTCAAAAAAGAAAATAAATGTTTTTCAAAATTACTACTTTTGTTTGCAACAAAACCTCGCGGAACAATTGTCCGGGACAAACCGTAATAAAAAATGGAAGGAAAGCCACGAGATCCAATAAAAAACGAACTGAAACAAATACAATAACTAATTACAATAACTATGAAACTGAGATTTTTATTATTAGCCGTGATTTTAGGCTCTTTAAGCCTTTTCGCCTGCGATGACGACGATTACACGCCGAACCAGACGGTAAAAGAAGCTTTCGAAGCAAAATATCCCAATGCCACCCGGGTATCTTGGGATAAGGAAGGCGTGTACAATGTCGCCGAATTCCGGCACCACAACGAGAAAGTACACGCCTGGTTCGATCATTCCGGCGAATGGTATATGACCAAAACGGACCTGAAGACCGTCACTGCCTTACCGGCAAAAGTGCAGGAAGGATTCAGAAACAGCGAATACGCTACATGGAAAGTTGATGACGTGGATAAAATAGAACGTCCGGACAGTGAACCCGTCTATGTCATCGAAGTAGAACAGGGCAAACAGGAGATAGATCTGTATTACTCGGAAGAAGGCATACTGATTAAGACCGTAATCGATGCCCATTCCAAACACGACCATCATTCCAACCACGAAGACCATTTAATCCATCATCTGCCTGCCGCTGTAAAAAGCTTTATACAAGGACATTACCCGAATGCCCGCATCATCGAATACGAAATAGAGAATGGCAATTTAGAAGTAGATATCATCGACGAAAACAACAAAGCCAAAGAAATCTTTTTCAATGGCAAGAACGAATGGTCATATACCAAATACGAGGTTTTCCGCTCAGAAGTTCCCGAGAACGTAATGAACGCCCTCAATACCTTGCTGACGTCCCAATACAAAGATTACCGGATCGACGACATCGATTTCTACGAGACACCGGC
>CAZYJV010000150.1:0-2500 GCA_964647845.1 uncultured Odoribacter sp. | reverse complement strand
TGGTATTGACGGCTTATATTCTGAACGGTACTTCGCATGAGTGGTATAGAATCGATGACGAGGGTTCTCAGTTGGTAGGTCTTGATTCCTGGTATAAATTGACGAATGTCACACAGGCGGATACGGGTATTTATGTATACAGGACCTGGAACGAGTGCGGGGATATGACGGATACCTGCCGGATTTATGTGGATAAGGATCCGGTTGTTGCAGTACCTCCGTTCCGTACGGATACGATTTGTTCGGGAAGTACTTATACCTTGACGGTGAACAGTCCGGATTCCGTGAAGTGGTATCATGACAATATGTTTACCGGTGTTGTCGGAAATGTGTTCCGTCTGGATTCGGTCGTTGCTGCGGATGAGGGAAGATATACGGTTCGGGTGAAGAATGCCTGCGGAACGAAAGCGCTGGATGTGGCTCAGTTGTATGTGGATGATACGATTAAGGTGCTGGCGCTGCGGCCGAGCGAAGTGGTATGCGAGAAAGCCATGATCGATTTGTATATCATAACGAATCCGACCAAACGGGTGGAATATACATGGGAAAAGACGAATGTGATTCTGGCACAGGGTGAAAATATCACGTCCATGCGGGTGGGTCCGATGTCATTGCTCGATCCGGAGTATACCTATTTCATCCGGTACAGGAATAAATGTAACTGGGGTGAATCCGTGATTCGCCTGCATGTGGGTAATAAGCTGGAGTATAAGGATCCGCAGGATATAACTGTTTGTGCGGAAGCGAACAGGGATACGTTCATCTATATCGAACATCCTGTGACGATGATGGGTGCTTATCAATGGTATTATCATGAGTTGAAAGCGGGGGCGAATGCCCGGAAGCTCGAAGGAGAACGTTCGGATACCTTGTGGCTGCCGATGTCCACTTCCGCTACCGGTTTCTATTATTGTGAAATTTCGGAAGTCTGCAATCCGGTAACGACAAACAGCAGCTGGTTCCGTGTCGATACCGTTCCGGTGCTGTTGAACAATCTGCAATCCGATACGTTGTGTGAAGGCAATGATTTGGCGTTGAGTTTGTCGGCAACGGGAGGCGATTTACATTTCGATTGGACGATTCTGTATGCGAACGGGACGAAAGAAACAGTCAGTCATGTTCAGAGCGACTTTGCATCTACCGATGCATGGAATATACCGAATCTGACTCTGGCCTATGACAGTTGCCGGATTTGGTGTCATATCTACAATCATTGCGACACGAACGGAGTATATTCCGATACGATGCTGCTGAGAGTGGATAAACGGCGGAGTTTGTGGGTAGAGCCGGGTACGGACATAAGTTTGTGCAGCGGAGATACCGCCGGAATGAATGTGAAGTTGCATCTGAAAGACGGAGCGTTGCCGTGGAGCTTTAAGTACAGGAATCCTGCCGGAACGGAAAAGAGCGTAACGGGTATCATGGATACGGTATATGCCTTGCGTATAAAAGAGAGCGGAACTTATACCGTTACTTATTTGACGGATACCGTCGGATGTATCTTCACGGATGATTTGCCTGTAATTAATCTGAAATACAGTACTCCGTCCAGCATAATCATGAGCGGCAGCCGGACTGTTTGTCTGGACGACAGCGTTGCCATCCGTTTCAGTGTTACGGGCGGAGTAGGCCCCTGGCAGATAAAAGTGGTCGATCTGGTTCGCGGCGGTCTGGCTGATGAGATATGCGGTACGACGGCTTTGGTAATGTCCGGCCGGGATACGGTGATCCGTTTTTCTGCGGCAGACAGTGCCGAATACAGTCTGAACAGTGTCGTGGATCTCGGAACGGGTTGCAATCTTTCTTTGCAGGACAGCAATGTCTTTATAAAGGTTCGGATACCTGATCACATCAGTTTTGTCGCCGGTCCTTGGTATGTCGGTCAGTGTCGTAATCTTAATTTACGCGATTATCTCCAGCCGCGTTTGATGAGTGACGGAAGTCCGCTTCCTTCAGGCAAAGGCCGTTTCATTGTCGGCGGAGTGGATCAGGGAACGACACCTCTTTGGTTCAAGGAGAATCTGCGGGGTGATTCATGCTACCAGGTGAAATGCGAATACTGGGATTCTGTGGGCTGTCGTGTAACTTCGGACGAAATTCGCGTTTGTGTGGACAGCCTGCCTTCCGGCGAGATTATCTCTTCGTCTTTTGCGTGCGAGTCTGTCGCATCCTATCTTGAGATACAGCTCCGTCCGGCAGGTCGTATCGATTCGATCGCGATTTATCAGCAGCGTTATAAGAAGTGGCCCGTACTTGGCTCGGTGGACCAGCCTCAGATTCTTTCTTTCAGTGGCAGTCAGATTCCTGCGAGCGGTTTGTTTAAGTATCGTCAGAATTGGGGCGATGTCGGCGGCGTGGATTCCTGTCTGGTTTATGAAGTGCTGGGAATTTGGGATACTCACGGTTGTGAGATGAATTACAATCTGCCGACTTCGGTTTACAATACCCTGTATCGCGATACGGTTTGGCGTCATGTGGATCCGGTTGTCGATGTTCAGGT
>CAZYJV010000149.1:0-2514 GCA_964647845.1 uncultured Odoribacter sp. | reverse complement strand
TCCCGCTTCAAATTCTTTCCGGTGTTCCACGATCTTTTTGATGTTGGCTTGTGCCCATTCGGTCAGTTGGGCGATCAGCGGAACCAGGGAACGCCCCATTTCCGTCAGTTGATATTCCACTTTCGGCGGCACTACGGGATAGACTTTGCGGGAAACGAGCGCATCCGCTTCCAGGGTCTTTAACGTACCGGACAGGACGCGTGATGAAACATCGGGAATCAGTCGGCATAACTCGTTGAAACGGACTTTCTCGTGTTCGCTTAAAACCAGCACGACCAACAGTGCCCACTTGTTGCCGAAACGGGCGATTACGTTGCGGACGGGACAAATTTCGATAATCGAGTTGCGCTCTTCTTTTTTCAGCATCGCTTGCAAATTAAATGACTTCCCATGACAAAATTAGTAATAAAATTTCGCAAACTCCGTCCGCCCATTATTTATTATTTTTAACACCGTCTGAACATGCTGATTCTCTGCAAAAGCGAGAAAAAGGTTACTATGAGCCTAAAATGTAACTTATTGTAATATAATGTCGTATAATATAAATTTGTATCAAAAAGGGATCAAGTTGTCTGCTGCGGACGCTTTTTCCTTGCAGTATTCACTAAAAAACGACAAGTATGAAGAGAACATCTGCCAGCGGAGTTTATTCCGCCAAGAGAAGCGCACAGAGCTATCTTTGTGCGAAAGATGAAACGGCTGCTCCGAGCGGAGCTTGCGGTTCTGCCTGTGGCGCAGGCGACGGAGGCACCAAGCCCGAACCCAAACCCGCCGCTTGCGGCTCGGCTTGCGGTGCCGGCGACAAGTAATCCGTTGTTTCATTGAAATCGAAGCTGCGTCGTGGAATCAACTTGCGGCGCAGCTTCCGATTCGCTAACCATACGATTTACAAGATTATCGAGAATAATGGAATACTTCGCTTTTCAGTGGCACATTACCGACAGTTGCGACCAGCGTTGCGAGCATTGTTACATCTTTTCGGAAGGACATCCCAAACTGGTGGAGATGCCTTTCCCGAAAGCCCGGCAGGTGGTGGCGGACTGTGTGGAAATGTGCCGTCGCATGAATCGTCTGCCCTATTTCTATATCACGGGCGGCGACCCGATTCTGCACGGCCGTTTTTGGGACATTCTCGCTTTGCTTCGGGAACGGGGTATTCCCTTCACGATATTGGGCAATCCGTTTCACCTGACCGACGAGGTGTGCGCCCGTCTGAAAGAACACGGTTGCGACAAGTACCAGCTTTCCATTGACGGACTGCGGGATACGCACGATGCCATTCGCAAACCCGGTTCATTCGATACGACCGTTGAAAAGATCGCTGTCATCCGGAATGCCGGCATCCGTTGCGCCGTTATGACCACCGTATCGGGCACGAACCTCCGTGAGATTCCGGACATCATCGACCTGGTGGTGGCTCACAAGGTGGATATTTTCGCTTTCGGGCGGTATTGTCCCACTTCTTTTGAGAAAAGCACTCATATCGAACCGTTGGAGTACCGGGATTTTCTGGGACGTATCTGGCAGAAGTTCGAGCAATACAAGGAGTGCGGTACGACGTTCAACCTGAAAGACCACCTTTGGACGCTGTTCCTCTATGAAAAGGAATTGTTTCAAATACCTGCCGCGACAGATGCGGATACCATTTATGACGGCTGTCATTGCGGAGACTGCCACATAACCATTCTGCCGACAGGCGGCGTTATGGCTTGCCGGCGCTTTGAAAGTCCGGTGGGCAACCTGTTTCAGGAACCTATACATCGCATCTATAACGGGGAAAGGATGAATGCCTACCGGCAATTCGATAAGTTTGAAAAATGCGCCCGTTGCGAACTGCTGCGTTTCTGTCGGGGGTGTCCTGCCGTGGCATACGGCTACACGCACGATTTTTATGCGGCAGACCCGCAATGTTGGAAAGAAATACAAGCACAATGAATGAAGTCATACGCAATTTGCTGGAAAGGAGAACCATCCGGCATTACAGGGAAGAACAGATTACGGAGGAAGCATTGCAATGGATATTGCAGGCGGGGTTGTATGCCTCCACCGCCGGGGGACGTCAGTCGCCCGTGATGCTGGTCTGTCAGGACAAAGAGACGAACGAGCGGCTCGGACGCATCAACCGGGCGGCTTTCGGACATGCCAATTCCGACGGCATTCATTTCGTTTCGCAGGCACAAAAGAGCATTGCCGATGACGATACCATACAGAGCGGTTTTTACGGTGCGCCCACCGTTGTTACGCTATTTGCGCCCTCTTCGTGGCTGTATGGGGTGAACGACTGCACGTCGGTTGCCGTGAATATGACACTGGCGGCCTGGTCGCTGGGGATTGGCAGTTGCTACGTCAGCCGTGCCGAAGAGACATTTGCCAGTGAATTGGGGCGCAAGCTGATGCGGGAAGCCGGCATCGAGGAGCATTATACGGCGCACGTATGCCTCTGCCTGGGGTATCCGGACGGTGAAACGGGCGTGGCGAAACCGCGGAAAGAGGGGCGGATAAGATTCATCAGAT
>CAZYJV010000148.1:0-2525 GCA_964647845.1 uncultured Odoribacter sp. | reverse complement strand
AGGCCCGACGACATCGTATTTTTCTTCCGGAAGCCGGGAACTGATATTTTCGATTTTATGGAAAGCCTGGTAAAGAGCGGGGCGCAGCAGATCGTTCATGCCTGCATCCAGAATGACGAATTTCTTGTTTTTCCCCTCTTTTACATACAGTACTCTTGAGAGCAGATCGCCGCAATGGGCGACTACGGAGCGTCCTAGTTCGAAATGTACCTGCTGGTTGGGGACGGCAGGTTCGAAATGACGGGCGAATGTGCCGAAATAAGAGGCGAAATCTGCAACCGGCTCCGTATGGGGGTTGTTGTAGTCGATGCCCAGCCCTCCCCCGAAATTGATATGGGGCAGCAGGATTCCCATGTTTTTCAGGTACTGCTGGATTTCGTTGACTTTCAGACACAGACTGCGAAAAACGCTCATGTCTGTAATCTGGGAACCGATGTGAAAATGCAGCCCTGTCAATTCGATATGCGGTAATGCCGGCAGCTCGGCGAGCACCTGTTCCAGGTCGCAGAGATATATCCCGAATTTGTTTTCTTCGATACCCGTCGTGATGTAATGATGGGTGTGGGCGTCGATGTTGGGATTGATCCGCAGGGCTATCCGCGCTTTCCTGTTACACTGTGCCGCCAGTTCGTCGATGACCCGGATTTCGGGCAGCGATTCGCAGTTGAAACAGAAAATGCCCGCATTTAGTGCGGTCCGGATTTCTTCATCGCTTTTGCCTACACCGGCATAAACGATGGTATTGTTCGGGAAACCGCATTCGACGGCCCTTTTGACCTCGTTCCCGCTGACGCAGTCGGCTCCCAGACCGTATTCCCCGATTATCTTCAACAGTACTGGGTTGGCATTCGCCTTGATGGCGTAGTGGACATGAAAAGTCGGATATTTGCGCACCTCCTCCGTCACCTTTTGCAACGTTTTTCTCAATAGCGTGAGATCGTAGAGGTAACAGGGAGTCGGGAGGGCGGCTATTTTTTCAGTCAGTTCCATGGGATGTGCTTGGGATGAATCAGGACAATAAGTGAGAACTGAGAGCGATCAAGGCTTTGTTTTTATCCGTCGTGTTTACCAGCATGGATATGTTGTGCTCGCTGCCTCCGTATGAAATCATCCTCAGCGGGATTTCCTCCAGGGCTTCCAGAACCTGGGCTCCCAAACCGGATTTGTCGGCATCGAAAGCCCCGACGATGCATATAATGGACAGCTCTTTGTCCACCTCGATGGTTCCGAATTTTTCCAGGTCTCTGATGATGTCGTCCAGATGTGTCGTATTGTCGATGGTCAGGGATACGGCGACCTCCGAGGTGGCGATCATGTCGATGGGGGTCCTCCAGGCTTCGAATACTTCGAACACTTTGCGCAGGAAACCGTAAGCCAGCAGCATGTTGGTGGATTTTATATTGATGGCCGTGATACCGTCTTTGGCCGCCACCGCTTTGATGTTTTTTGCCGGACTGTCTTCGGTGATCAGCGTGCCTTCGTCCTGCGGATGCAGCGTGTTCTTCAGACGAACCGGAATGCGTTCTTTCTTGGCCGGCTGGATACTGGAAGGGTGCAGGATCTTGGCGCCAAAATAAGCCAGTTCCTCGGCTTCGTCGAAAGAAAGCTGACGGATAGCCCGGGTTCCTTCCACCACCCGGGGGTCGTTGTCGTGGATGCCGTCGATGTCTGTCCAGATTTGAATTTCTTCGGCTTGCAGGGCAGCGCCGATGAGGGCGGCGGAATAATCGCTGCCTCCCCGTGTCAGATTGTCGATTTCCCCGTAGGCGTTGCGGCAGATAAAGCCCTGGGTGATAACCAGCGGCTGGATGCCGGGCCGGGACATCTCCCGCTGAAGGTTTTGACGGATATAAAAATAATCCGGTTCGCAGTCCTTGTCGATACGCATGAAATCCAGAGCGGAAAGCAAGGTGTTGGGAATGCAGCATTCCTCCAGATAGTAGTGCATCAGGGTGGTGGACATGATTTCCCCCTGCGCGACGACGGCTTTTTCCTGCAAAGGGTAGAAGTCCTTGTTGACGAAAGAACGGAGATAGGTGAAAATCGTCCGTATAAATTCTTTGCCTTTCTCTGTAAAAGATTCTGTCGCGAATAACTCGCCGATCGTGATGAGATACTGCTGTTCCAGTTTCTGTATGATATCCGACGCTTTCTGCCGGTCGTTTTTATACAGACAGCCGGACACTTCCACCAGCGTATTCGTTGTGCCGGACATGGCGGAAAGTACGACGACTTTTGGGAGACTGTCGTGAATCAGTTCGGCTACGGATTTGATTCTCTCTGCATTTCCGACGGATGTCCCGCCGAATTTTAAAATTTTCATAAGCTTCGTTTGAGCGCACAAAGGTGAGACATCCTTTTATAAAATGCAAGAAAATGTTTAAAATTGAACGAATTGTTTATTGTTTGTAAAAACTTGCCGCCACCCAGTTGTTTTCTGTTTTCTGCCCGTGGAACCGCAGGCCGTATACTTCGGCTTTCTGCCGGATGAGAGGCAGGTCCTGTGTATAGAAGCCGCTCATAAT
>CAZYJV010000147.1:0-2810 GCA_964647845.1 uncultured Odoribacter sp. | reverse complement strand
TTTCGAGCCGTAGAGCAACATATCTTTGAGCCTGATAGCAACACGCCCTGTCATTTGCAGGGGTAATTTTGCATCGTAAAACCAAAACAACTCAAAGATGAAAGAAATGAAAAAGAGCATGTTGCGCGACATCGAAGTATCGGCTATCGGTATGGGATGTATGGGATTCAGTACCGCCTACGGAAAAATCCCCGAAGAAAGTGAGTCTATCCGGTTGATGCACCAGGCGCATGAAATGGGATGCACCTTTTACGACACCGCAGAAATATATGCCACTTTCCGGAACGAAGAACTTGTGGGAAAGGCTTTGAAGCCTATCCGGAACGAAATCATACTGGCAACAAAATATTCCCCCTCTCCCTTACTCGGGCAGGAAAACATCGTTGGCGGAAAACTCAGCCGGAACGGAGTCCGTTTCGCCGTTGAAAACAGTCTGAAACGTCTCCAGACCGACCACATAGACATTTACTATGCACACCGCGTACCCGCCGAAGCCAATCCGGAAGAAATGGCAGAATGGTTCGGCGAACTGATTCGTGAAGGCAAAATTCTTTCGTGGGGTGTTTCCGAAGCCACTGCCGACCAGATACGCAAGGCGCATAGGGTCACTCCGCTTACAGCCGTACAGAGTGAATATTCCATGATGGCACGCCAGTGGGAAAAAGAGGTAATTCCTCTGTGTGAAGAATTGGGCATAGGATTTGTCGCTTACTCCCCCATGGCAGGCGGACTGCTTAGCGGCAAATACACCTCGCAGGCTCGTTACGAGGGAGATGACATTCGTCGGGTTATTTCCCGATATAAGCCAGAAAACGTGGAAGCCAATCAGCCTGTAATCGATTTGGTGAAAGCATTTGCCGAAGAAAAAGCATGCACGCCGGCTCAAATTTCGCTTGCCTGGGTGATGAAGCGCAAAAACGTAGTGCCCATACCGGGTATGCGCAACGATGCACGCATCGCCGAAAATCTGGGAGCGGCAGACGTCACCTTGTCAGATGCCGAATACAAGGCACTGACGGATGCGCTTGATCAACTGAAAATCTACGGCAACCGTACCGATGAGCAGATAGCCGAACTCGGGGAATTGCGAACCAAGTTATACGGAAGTTCCGGCGTACACAACGGAAAATAAGTTCATCATGATATTCCTTCTGCTTATCTTTTTGTTGGGGCTAATGACACCGATACAGACCGCTGCAAATTCACGTTTGCGGCAGTCTGTTTGCTCTCCGCTGATTGCCTCTCTGGCTTCCTTTTCGGTAGGCACCTTCTTTCTTGCCGCAATTACGCTTATGGAACGCGGCAGCATATTGTTTCCGCTCTCCCTGTTCAGCAATCTGCCGTGGTGGGCATGGCTGGGAGGCGTATGCGGTCTGTACGGACTTACCGTCAATATCATCATATTCCCAAAACTGGGAAGCGTTCAAACCGCACTGATGCCGATGCTCGGACAAATCTGCACAGGACTGCTCATCGACCACTTCGGACTGCTCCGCGCTTCCGTCCACGAGTTCGGAGCGACACGGGCAATCTCCTTGGTTCTTGTTCTCGTCGGCGTGCTAATGGTCGTTTTGAAACGTGATGCTGGAAGGGTAAAAAGCAAAGGTGTTTTTCTTTGGCAGGCAATCGGATTCAGTGGCGGTGCCATATTTGCCATGCAACCCTCAATGAACAGCCTGCTTTCGGGCGGTCTGTCCTCCGCTATCCACGCCGCCTGGATTACTTTTTTCACCGCAACCATACTTCTGTCAATCATCGTGTTTTCCATATGCTCAAGCCGCATTTACATTCCCAGGATTTTCTCATCGGACAGACCTTGGTGGTCTTGGCTTGGCGGTATCATAGGCGGTATCTTCGTTACCGGCTTCGCATTCTTCGCCGATAAAGTAAGTATTGGAGTTCTCTTGGTCACAAGCATTTGCGGTATGCTGGCAATGAGCATATTCATAGATAAATACGGCTTGTTCAGTGCTCCCAAAAAAGCAATCGGCATACGACAGTATATCGGTTTATTACTCATCGTTGGCGGAGTTGCATTACTAAGATTAAATTGATAAATTTGCGTATATGGAACTCAGTGATAAAAGTGTACGTGACCACGAATCGGTTATTTTCAGCTGTTTTCTGCCGGGTGAACATTTACAGGAGCACCGATTGGCAAATCACGCTCTCATCCTCGTTTGCGAGGGAGAAATGGATATTTCCGACCACAACCGCCATACCACTGTGCGAAAAGGAGAATACGTCTTCCTGCAAAGAGATTGCCAGCTCAGGATTCATAAACACTCCTCAGGCGATGTACCTTACAGTGCGATGAGCATACGTTTTAAGCGTCCGGCGTTGCGCGACTATTTCCGTCAGCTCGATTCCGGCAATCTACCGACAGGAATTGAACGGTTCGATACCGCTGCCATTAAAATTGAACCCGATTTATACCTGGACAGTCTGTTTTCCTCCCTGCGCCCGTTTCTTAATAGCGGGACAGAACCGTCCCCGGCATTTATAGATATGAAATGTGTTGAGGCTGTGGGCTGTTTGCTCCGCATCAACCCGGCATTTTATCCCACCTTGTTTGATTTCAATGAGGAATGGAAAATCGATTTGCTCAAATTCATGGAGGAACATTTCATGGAGGACATGAGTATGGAAGAATTTGCCACCTACACCGGACGTTCTCTTGCCACTTTCAAGCGTGATTTTGCGAAACTTTCCTCACTTTCTCCACAAAAATGGCTCATTGAACACCGTTTGGAAAAAGCCAGCCGACTGCTTTCAAAAGGAATGAGCGTCACGGACACCTACATTCAAGT
>CAZYJV010000146.1:0-2846 GCA_964647845.1 uncultured Odoribacter sp. | reverse complement strand
GTGGCGGGTTTCATTGCCGGACCGCATATTACATTGGTTCCGACAGTCATGGATACGGCCAATATTCAGACGTGGGCGGATATCGGGGTCGTGTTCCTGCTGTTTGCCCTGGGACTGGACTTCAGTTTCAAGAAGCTGATGAAAGTCGGAGGCCCCGCCGTCATAGCCGCGATAACCATCATCGTGGGCATGGTCATATTGGGGACGCTGGTCGGCTCCGTCATGGGCTGGAACCGGATGAATTGTATCTTTTTGGGCGGAATGCTTGCCATGTCGTCCACTTCCATCATCTACAAGGCGTTGGATGATCTGGGATTGCGGACGCAGCGGTTTTCCGGGCTGGTGCTGGGAATACTGGTCATTGAAGACC
Organism: uncultured Odoribacter sp.; assembly: GCA_964647845.1. Classification (GTDB taxonomy): domain Bacteria; phylum Bacteroidota; class Bacteroidia; order Bacteroidales; family Marinifilaceae; genus Culturomica. Next base: position 2,476 of record CAZYJV010000146.1, on the reverse strand, counting down.
TGGTGGCGATCGTATTGATGGTGCTGCTTTCCACCATGGCGGTAAAAAACAATTTTGAAGGCACCGAGATGGTTTACAGCATCGCCAAGCTGGTTTTCTTCCTGATGTTGTGGTTCATCGTCGGAATATACGTGATACCGACATTCTTTAAGCGCACCAAACTCCTGATGAACGACGAAACCATGCTGATCGTCGCTTTGGGCTTGTGTCTGCTGATGGTGATACTGGCCACGCAGGTCGGCTTCTCCTCGGCATTGGGGGCTTTTGTAATGGGTTCCATATTGGCGGAAACCGTCGAGGCGGAGAAAATCATCCATGTCGTAAAACCGGTAAAAGACCTGTTTGCCGCCATCTTCTTCGTATCGGTCGGGATGATGGTCGATCCGGAGATGATTGTGGAATATATCGGACCGATATTGCTGATTACCTTTACCATTCTGGCTGGTCAGACGTTTCTGGGGACTTTCGGCGTCGTCTTGTCCGGTCAGCCGCTGAAGGTGGCGATGCAGTGCGGCTTTTGTCTGCCCCAGATCGGTGAGTTCGCTTTCATTATCGCCTCGCTGGGGCTTTCTTTGCATGTGACGGAGGGATATTTGTATCCGATCGTAGTGGCGGTTTCGGTCATCACCACCTTCCTGACCCCTTACATGATACGTCTGGCGGAACCGGCCTATCCTTATGTGGAAAAACACTTGCCTCCGATATGGAAGAAAATGCTGCAGCGCAATGCTTCGGGCGTGCAGTTGATGAACCAGGAGAGCAATTGGCGGAAATTATTGCTGGCCCTGTTGCGTATCGTGGTGGTATATTCGGTCATTGTCGTCGCGGAATTGATACTGGCGTTCAGTCTGCTGGTGCCTTTCCTGCGCCAGTATATCCCCGGAATATGGGGATCCGTTGTCAGTGCCGTGATAATCCTGCTGGCCATTTCTCCTTTTCTGCGGGCGATTGTGGCGAAGAAAAACCACTCCGAAGAATTCCAGACGCTGTGGAATGACGGACGGTTTAACCGGGGGTACCTTATCTCCCTTATCGTATTCCGTTTCGTATTGGCGGTTGTGTTTGTCATGTTCGTCATTTCGACGCTGCTGAAAATATCGGTGGGGCTTTTGATCGGGATTGCGGTGATGATCGTGGGGGGGATGATTTACTCCCGCTATCTGAAAAAACAATCGATACTGATCGAACGCCGCTTCCTGAGGAACTTCAATATCCGGGACATTCAGGCCCACGAATCGCGGAAAACAGTGCCCCGTTTTGCAACGAATCTGCTGTCGCGCGACCTGCATATGGCTGATTTCGAAATACCCGTCGAGTCTCTGCTGGTGGGAAAAACATTGGCGGAGCTGGCCCTGAAAACCCAGTTCGATGTGCATGTCGTAGCCATATTCAGGGGAAATCTGTGTCTGAACATTCCGGGGGGAGAAGAGCGTTTGTATCCGTACGACCGGATACAGGTGATCGGCAGTGACGAACAGTTAATGGCTTTTACGAATTATCTGAAAGAGCAGATCACCTCCGTGGAAGATTCCGATCTCAGCCAAAGCGAAGTGAGTCTCCGGCAGTTCATGATCGATGAAAATTCGGCGTTTAAAGGAAAGACAATCGGCGAATCGGGAATCCGGAAATTCTATAAATGTCTTATTGTCGGTTTGGAACGGGGGGAGAACTCTTTGCGCAACCCGTGCGCCGATACCGTCTTCGAGGTCGGTGACTTAGTGTGGATCGTCGGAGAGGAAGCCCATATTTATGAGCTGATGAGAAACGAATGATCCGGTTATCGTCCTTTCTCTTTGAGTCCGGAGCGTTCCAGCAAGGCATCCACGGAAGGCTTGCGGCCCCGGAAACGTACGTAGAGATCCATCGGGTGTTCCGAACCGCCTTTTTCTAAAATGTTTTTACGGAACGATGCCGCGGTTTCCCGGTCGAAAATTCCCCGCTCCTTGAAGAGGGAAAACGCATCGGCGTCCAAAACCTCCGCCCATTTGTAGCTGTAATAGCCTGCGGCGTATCCTCCGTCGAAAATATGACCGAACGTCGTGGAGAAACAGCTGCCGGGAACTGTCGGAAAGATCTCGGTCGGCTGCATGGTCTGCTCTTCGAACCGGGTTATCGGGTCCGTCACGGGTGCCGTGATACTATGCCAGGCCATGTCCAGCATGCCAAAACTTAGCTGGCGGTCGCATTGGTAGCCGCTTTGGAAATTGGCGGCCTCCCGGAGTTTCTCGATGTATCGGCCGGGAATCTTTTCCCCCGTTTCGTAATGTACGGCCCATTCGTCCAGCCAGGCCTTCTCAATCGCCCAGTTCTCCATCAGCTGGGAGGGAAGTTCCACGAAATCCCGGTACACATTGGTGCCTGCGGTGGAATTGTAGGTGTTGCGGGATAACATGCCGTGCAGGGCATGTCCGAATTCGTGCAAAAAAGTGGTCACTTCGTCGAACGTTAACAGGGAAGGCCTGTCCGGAGTGGGTTT
>CAZYJV010000145.1:0-3059 GCA_964647845.1 uncultured Odoribacter sp. | reverse complement strand
GGTTAGAGCGTCGGATTGTGGTTCCGAAGGTCGTCGGTTCGAACCCGATCTTCCACCCTCCGCACAAAGCAGTTGATTTTCAACTGCTTTTTTTATTCTTTTCTGTTTTCTGTACGAAAGTCGAAATAAATCTTTAATTTTACATGGTTTGAAAACGTTTGTAAATCCTATTAAAATAAAACCATGGCTAAAGAACAATTTTTAGGAAGGCATGTCGGGCCTCGCCCGGAAGACATCAGCGAGATGTTAAAGGTTATCGGCGTCGGTTCGCTGGACGAACTGATTCAGCAGACGGTGCCGGAGTCCATCCGTCTGAAGAGCGTACCGGAGCTGCCGGCACCCCTGACCGAAGCTGAATTTTTGGATAAGATCCGGTCGATAGCTGCCAAAAATAAGCTATACCGTTCGTTTATCGGACAGGGCTATTACGATACGATTTCGCCGGCGGTGATCGTCCGGAATATTCTGGAAAATCCGGGGTGGTACACTTCTTATACACCCTACCAGGCGGAAGTCTCCCAGGGGCGTCTGGAAGCGCTGCTTAATTTCCAGACGGTGATTATGGAGCTGACAGGCATGGAGATAACCAATTGCTCCCTGCTGGATGAAGCGACCGCCGCAGCGGAGGCGATGCAGATGATGTTTGCCCTGCGCAGCAAGGAAATGAAGAAAGCGGGGGCGAACAAGCTTTTCGTAGACAATAAGATATTTCCCCAGACCCGTGACGTGCTGATTACCCGTTCCGCTCCGTTCGGAATAGAACTGGTGTACGGGGATTACGATACGTTTGAATTTACGCCGGACGTTTTCGGCGCTCTGGTGCAATATCCGGCTTCTCACGGACAGATCCGCGATTACCGGGCTTTTGCAGAGAAAGTACATGCGCACGGCGGGTTGCTGGCTGTGGCTGCTGATCTGATGAGTCTGGTGTTATTGACGCCTCCGGGAGCATGGGGGGCCGACATCGTGGTGGGTTCCACGCAGCGGTTCGGTATCCCGATGGGCTACGGCGGACCCAGTGCCGCCTATATGTCTACCCGGGAAGAGTATAAGCGGAATATTCCGGGACGTATCATCGGCGTGACGGTGGATGCACAGGGGCGCAAGGCTTTGCGTCTGGCATTGCAGACCCGCGAGCAGCATATCAAACGGGAAAAGGCTTCTTCCAATATCTGTACGGCAACGGCGCTGAATGCCACGATGGCCGGATTTTATGCCGTTTATCACGGCAGGGAAGGATTGGAGAGAATCGCCCGGCATATCCATTCGGCAGCGGTGATACTGGCGGAGGAGATTCAGAAATACGGCTATGTGCTGAAAGCGGACAAGTTTTTCGACACCCTCCGTTTCGGACTGCCTCAGGGCGTGTCGATGGAAGCGATACGGGACAAAGCGCTGGAGAACAAAATCAACCTGCACTACTGCGACTGTTGTTGCAGCGGGGCGGTCGGCCTGTCTACCGACGAGAAGATAAACGAGGAGGAAATCAATACGATTATCCGGATTTTCGCCGAAGCCGCCGGAAAGAAAGCCGAGAAGGCGGAATTTCTGGACGACCGTACGGTGCTGGAGCCGGAGATGCTGAGGGATGACGATTTTCTGGAGGAGCCGGTATTCAATCTTTACCGTTCGGAAACCGCCCTGATGCGCTATATGAAGAATCTGGAGAGACGGGACATCTCTTTGGCGACTTCCATGATTTCGCTGGGGTCCTGCACGATGAAACTGAATGCGGCGGTGGAAATGCTGCCCCTGTCCTGGCCGGAATTCGGCGGTATTCACCCGTTCGTGCCCGAATCGCAGGCGGAAGGCTACCGGCAGATGATACAGGAAACGCAGGATATGCTGGCCAAGGTGACCGGTTTCGCAGGATGCAGCTTGCAGCCTAATTCCGGAGCTGCGGGAGAATACGCCTCATTGATGGTGATCCGGCAGTATCATTTGTCGAGAGGGGAGGGACACCGCAACATCATGCTGATACCGGCTTCCGCCCACGGCACGAATCCGGCCTCCAGTGCGATGGCGGGCTTCACGATTCAGGTCGTGGCTTCTACTGCGGAAGGGAATATCGATGTGGAGGATTTCAGGAAGAAAGCGACGGAGAACAAAGACCATCTGGCGGGAGCCATGATCACGTACCCTTCCACGCACGGTATTTTCGAGGAGTCGATAAAGGAACTGGCGGCGATCGTTCACGAGAACGGCGGACAGCTGTTTATGGACGGAGCCAATATGAACGGACAGTGCGGACTGACCAGTCCGGGAACTATCGGGGCGGATATATGCCATCTGAACCTGCACAAGACGTTTGCCATGCCTCACGGCGGCGGCGGTCCGGGAGTAGGTCCTATTTGCGCTGCCCCCCATCTGGTGCCGTTCCTGCCTTCCCATTCTGTCGTAAAGACGGGCGGGGAAAAGGGAATCCATGCTGTGGCTGCTTCTCCTTTCGGGTTTGCCAATCTGTTGCCCATAACTTATGGCTATCTGCGGATGCTGGGCGGCGAAGGATTGAAGAGCGTGACGGAAATGGCTATATTGAATGCGAATTATCTGGCTTCTTCTTTCGAAAAGCTGGGCTTCAAGATATTGTATAAAGGTGCCAAGGGCAGGGTAGGACATGAGATGATCTGGGACTGCTCCGAGTTCAACAAACAGTTCGGCATATCGGATCTGGATATTGCCAAGCGCCTGATGGACTTCGGTTTCCATGCGCCCACCCTTTCGTTCCCCGTGCACGGGACGTTGATGGTGGAACCGACGGAAAGCGAGCCGAAGGAGGAGTTGGATCGTTTCATTGCCGCCTTGAAGACGATTCGGGACGAAATAGTGGAAATCGGGGAAGGAAAAGCCGATAAGTCCGACAACGTGCTGAAAAATGCACCCCACACTCATCGCGTACTGACAGCCGATGAATGGACGCACGCCTATCCGCGCAGCAAGGCCGCCTATCCTTTGCCCTGGGTGGCGGAAAACAAGTTCTGGCCTCAGGTCAGCCGGGTGGATGACGGCTACGGCGACCGCAATTTAGTCTGCTCCTGTCGCATCCTCTACGAAAAAGA
>CAZYJV010000144.1:0-3191 GCA_964647845.1 uncultured Odoribacter sp. | reverse complement strand
AGAATTCGCCGTAAGGTCCGGAAATCGTCACTTTGTCACCCGGTTTGCGGGAGAAAATGAAAGACGAGCAGACTCCCGGATTCACCGGCATGAACGAACCCGTCGCCCGGTCGAACGGAGGCGTGGCGATACGGATATTCAGCATGATGATGTTGCCTTCTGCCGGAGAGTTGGCCATGGAGTAGGCGCGGTAGGTAGCGTCCGGATTGTGCATCTTCAGGTCGAACATTTTCATTTTTTCCCAGTCGGCTCTGTATTTTTCGTCGACTTCTATGTTTTTGAAATCGACGTCGATCGCCGGAACATCGATCTGGATGTATCCGCCCGATTTGAATTTCAGATTTTCTCCTTCCGGTAATTTCACCACGAATTCTTTCAGGAAAGTGGAGATGTTGCGGTTGGACACCACGGTGCATTCCCATTTCTTGATTCCCAGGATGGATTCCGGGATTTTCATTTTGATATTTTCCTTCACTTTTACCTGACAGGCCAGACGCCAGTTGTCGTGCTGCTGTTTGTAAGAGAAAAAGCCGGTTTCCGTCGGGAGAATGCTCCCTGCGCCGGACAATACCTGGCATTTGCACATGCCGCAGGAACCTTTTCCTCCGCAGGCGGAAGGCAGGAAGATTTTCTGATTTCCCAAAGCCGCCAGCAGAGAGCCTCCCGGTTGGGTGGTTAATACTCTGGCTCCGTCATTGATGTCGATTTGTACGTCGCCCTTGGGGGTCAGTTTGGCTTTTGCGAACAAAAGTATCCCGACGAGCACCAGAGTGACGATGAGAAATACTACAATGCCGGCAGAAACGATTGTCGTATTTATTGCTAATGCTATCATGTTGTTTTTAATTTTAAGATTTTAGACCGAATCTGCATTTAGAGATTGATACCCAAAAAGCTCATGAAAGAGATGGCCATCAGTCCCGTAACGATGAATGTGATGCCGATGCCTCTCAGAGGAGCCGGAATATTGGAATATTTCAGTTTCTCCCGAATGGCGGCGATACCGACGATGGCCAGCATCCATCCGATTCCGGAACCCAGTCCGAAAGCCGTTACTTCTCCGACGTTGGCGTAATCCCTTTGCTGCATGAACAGGGAGGCTCCCATGATAGCGCAGTTCACGGCGATCAGGGGAAGGAATATACCCAGCTGGTTGTATAACGCAGGAGCGAATTTCTCGACGATCATCTCCACCAGCTGCACCATGGCCGCAATGATGGCGATGAACATGATGAAGCTCAGGAAGCTCAGGTCGATGCCGGCGGCCTCTTCTCCGAGAAGCCAGGTCAGGGCTCCGGCTTTGAGTACATAATTGTCGAGCAGGTAGTTTACAGGTACTGTGATAAACAGCACGAAAATCACGGCTATACCCAGACCGAAAGAGGTCTTAACGGTTTTCGACACGGCAAGATAGGAGCACATACCCAGGAAGTATGCGAATATCATGTTGTCGATGAATATAGAACGGACAAATATGTTTAATAAATTTTCCATATCTTCTTCTCTTTTCTTTATTTTTCAATTAAGTCCTTGTTTCTAGAACGGTGTACCCAGATAATGATACCGACGAGTATCAGCGCCATCGGGGCCAGGATCATCAGTCCATTGTTGCGGTAGCCCCAGTCGTAGCATACCTGCGGAATGACCTGTATGCCGAACAGGGTGCCGGATCCCAGCAGTTCGCGGAAGATCGCCACGATAACGAGTATCAGGCCGTATCCCAGACCGCTGCCGATACCGTCCAGCAGGGCGGGCCAGGGGCGGTTGCCCAAGGCGAAGGCTTCGATGCGTCCCATGATGATACAGTTGGTGATGATCAGACCTACGAACACGGACAGCTGTTTGCTTATCTCATACGCGTAGGCTTTCAGAAGCTGGTCTACGATGATAACCAGGGCTGCCACAACGACCAGCTGGACGATGATGCGGATACGGTTCGGAATCGTATTGCGCAACAGGGAGAGTATGACATTGGAAAAAGCGGTGACAGCCGTTACTGCGATTCCCATAACGATGGCCGGTTCTAATTTCGCTGTTACCGCCAGAGCGGAGCAGATACCCAGAATCTGGACGATCACCGGGTTGTTCTTGCTTAAAGGTCCCAGGAGTAACTGCCGGTTCTTTGCTGAAAATAATGATTCTTTTTCGCTCATTACTATTTTTGTTTTAAGAAAGATTCGTAACAGGTTAAATAACTTTTGATCATGGCTTCCACACCGCGGGAGGTGATGGTTCCGCCGGAAATGGCGTCCACTTCGTGCGAACCGGTGGCATTGCCGCCTTTTTTGACGAGGATGGAAACCAGCCGGTCGTCATCGAAAATCAGTTTGCCCTGGAATTGGGTCTGGAAATGCGGACTCGTGATTTCGGCCCCCAGTCCCGGAGTTTCGCCCTGGTGGTCGAAAACCGTTCCGTAGACGGTGTTTTTGTCATCATTCAGGGAAACGTAGCCCCAGATCGGTCCCCAGAGCCCGGCTCCGTACAAAGGCAGGATGTATTTCGTCCCGTTTTCCGTCTGGGCGACGAATACGGGCAACTGCCGCTGGTCGCATGCTTTCTTGAATTCTTTGGCGATGTCGACATTGAAAGCGTTTCCTTCGATGCGTTCACCTTTGGAATTGACGATGAACTGTTCGGTAATGTATTTGTCGAACAGCGTTTCCGATTCGGCTGCCGTCGACGAAATGTTGACGGAACGCAGGATATTCTGGCGTTTTTCGTTTTTTATGTTTTCGTTTTGTGCGGGTTGCAGGCTGAGGGCGATGATGGACAGCAGAGCGGCCACTACGACCACCAGCACGATCGCATACACAAACGTATAAGTATTTCCTTGTCTGTTCATAATTTTTGAATTTTGGATTGTAAATCCCGGTTTACAATTTTCAGTCTGCGATGACTTTGGCTCTTTTTAATCTGCGTTTGATGTTTCCCTGTACCACGAACCAGTCGATCAGCGGAGCAAAGGTGTTCATCAGCAGGATGGCGAGCATCATGCCTTCCGGATAGCCGGGGTTCAGAACACGGATGATGATGGCCATTACGCCGACCAGAAAACCGTATATCCATTTGCCTTTGTTAGTCTGTGCGGAGGTTACCGGATCCGTCGCCATAAATACGGCGCCGAAAGCGAAACCGCCCATGATCAGGTGTTCCCAGGCGGGGATGTGGGCATATACATTGGTTTCCGGCAG
>CAZYJV010000143.1:0-3279 GCA_964647845.1 uncultured Odoribacter sp. | reverse complement strand
GGGTTCGAGTCCCGTTTTTCGCTCCCTGTCAAGGATGCTCGAGTGGTGGAACTGGTAGACACGCAGGACTTAAAATCCTGTAGCCATTGCGGCTGTGCGGGTTCAAGTCCCGCCTCGAGTACTAAAAAAGGAAGTTAGACCACGTTTAACTTCCTTTTTTTGTCTGAACGGATTCAAAACCTTTTATGAAAACAAAAATTCTACAAACAGCGGAAAGAGTATCGGCAAGCAATCTTTCGGACAATTACGTTTTCCAGCGCTCCCTGCTGGCCTACCTTAAAGCGGCGGAACTGGTGCACGGACGCGTGCTGGAAATCGGCACCGGCGACGGATACGGCGTAGACATCATTGCGGACAAAGCCGACGAATTCACCACCATCGACAAACATGCCAAAGAATCGTTTGCCCATATACAAAAAGAAAACGTCCGGTTCATTCGCCAGAAGTTCCCGCAGAAGAACAATCCGGTTTTCGCCTCCGGGTATTTTGATTTCGTCATCACCTTCCAGGTTATCGAACACATAAAAAAAGACCGCCTGTTTATAGAGGAAGTCAAACGCATCCTCAAACCGGGGGGCAAACTGATTATCGCCACCCCGAATATCCTGATGTCACTGACCAGAAATCCGTGGCACGTAAGGGAATATACCCCCGACCAGTTCGATGCGCTACTGTCCCGTTATTTCAACTCCGTAGAAAAGTACGGCGTCTTCGGCAACGGAAAAATCATGGACTATTACGAGAAGAATAAGACTTCCGTCAGGAAAATCACCCGCTACGATTTCCTTAACCTGCAATACCGGCTTCCCCGGCAACTCTTGCGGATACCTTACGACATTCTCAACCGCATCAACCGCCACCGGCTGCTGAACCAAAACACCGCGCTGGTACAAGAAATCACGAAAGACGATTATTACCTGGCTCCGGTCGGAGACAACTGTTTCGATTTATTTTACATCGCTTCCGACCTGTAAAGCAGAACCTTCTCCCGCCACCCGGACAAAACGTTCGAACAAAGGAAGCATGTCATCGGAGCCAGTAAGCAACATTTCGGGATGCCACTGTACGCCGACGACAAAAGCCTTCCCCTCCATTTCCACTGCCTCGACCACCCCGTCGTCGGAACGGGCCGTTACCCGCAACCCTTTTCCCAACTCCCACAGAGTCTGATGATGAAAACTATTTACAAACAAACCCTCTCCGAAAATATCTCCCAGGACAGAACCGGGAACAATGCGAACCGTATGGATTCGATCGGCCCGGTTTGCCAGCTGGCTATGTCTGGAAACAGGGTGAGGCATTTCCGACAGGTCCTGATACAACGTACCGCCGCAAGCCACATTCAGCAGCTGATGTCCTCTGCAGACCGCCAATACCGGCTTGTCCGTATCCAAAATACGGCGCAGCAACGCCAACTCCGCCCGATCCCAGTGCGTATTGACCTGTCCCAATGCCGCATGCGGCGCACGGCCGTATAACGCAGGATTCACATCTATCCCTCCGGAAAAAAGGAAACCGTCACACAAGGCGGCAAAACGCCCCGACGCCTCGCCGCCTTCCAGAGGAGGCAGGAGCAGAGGGATACCTCCCGCTTTTTCTACTGCATCCACATAATCCCTGTTCGCATACACTCTTTCCATTCCTGCAAAAACACCCGCTTCGACCGTAAACAATCCGGCAGTTATTCCAATCAGTGGCTTTTTCATCATCATTTCCATTCTGTTTCGACTGCGACAAAATTACAAATTTCCCGCCAAGCCCGGAAATTTACGGAAAATTGAAACTTCCGGCCTGTTCTCCCCGTTTGACTTACAGAATCGGAGCTCTACTAACCTACAACAATAACACAATTTTACGGATCTTGTGTCGCTCCTTGCCTCCGGCAAGGAGTTTTTTATTACTTTTGAGCAATGAAATCACACAGGAAGAGTATGGAAAAAAGGACGGCGTCTTTTGTTTTCGAACAGGAAAGGGAAAAACTGCAGCGCAGCTTCAGTGTCATGATTAAAACCGCCGGCCCGGTTTGCAACCTGGATTGCGACTACTGTTACTATCTGGAGAAAGACGCCCTGTACCCGGGGAAGAAATTCAATCTCTCCTCTTTCCGGATGAACGAAGACGTGCTGGAAAAACTCATCCGGGATTACATCGCTTCCCAGCCGCAGGAGAAAATCGAATTCGTCTGGCATGGAGGAGAACCGACTCTTTTAGGAATAGACTACTTCCGGAAGGCCATCACCCTCCAGAAAAAATATGCCGAGGGCAAAGAAATACTCAACTCTTTCCAGACCAATGGCACCCTGATTACCGACGAATGGGCCGAATTTCTGGCTGAAAACAATTTCCTGTGCGGACTGTCGATAGACGGTCCTAAAAAATTTCACGACAGCCACCGGCGTTTCCCCAACGGACAAGGTTCCTGGGAAAAAGTGGTGAAATGCGCCCGCATCTTCTGCAAACACGGCGTGGAATTCAATACCATGTCGGTCGTCAATGCCTCCAACAGCAAAGAACCGGCAACGGTATATAAATTCCTGAAAAGCATCGGCAGCCGTTTTATGCAATTTACCCCCATAGCCGAACGCATAGCCCTCGATTCGTCGGAACCTCTCTCCATCGTAGACAACCGTTATGACAAAGCTACCGCCGTCATGCAGGAGAATGTCAGCGCAACCGACTGGGGCAACTTTCTGTGCCGCATTTTCGATATCTGGGTAAAAAACGATGTAGGCTCCTGCTACGTAAACTACTTCGACAACACGTTAGCCGCTTACATCGGTCAGCAGCCCAGTCTCTGCTCCATGGCACCGGACTGCGGCTGTTCATTAGCAGTCGAACACAACGGCGACGTGTACAGTTGCGACCATTTTGTTTTTGAAGAATACAAATTAGGCAACATCTTCGAAAAAAACATCGCCGAAATGGCAAAAAGCGACCAGCAACTGTTCTTTGAGCAGAGGAAACAGGACACCCTGTCCCGTCAATGCCGACAATGTCCGTTCATTAAAGCCTGCGGAGGCGATTGTCCGAAAAACAGATTCGTAAAAAACCAGGAAAACGAATACGTTTCCTGTCTTTGCGAAGGTTTCCGCATGTTTTTCAACCACACCCGCAAACACTTCGAATTCATGGCGAACGAGCTGAGAAACCAGCGTCCTCCCGCCAACGTCATGAAAGCGAAATTATAATCCGTCTCTAAGTAAAAATGGCAAAAAAATTGGAAAGTAGAAAAGAAAACCTTCCTTCTACTTTCCAACTATCTCAACCTCTTAATTTTTC
>CAZYJV010000142.1:0-3364 GCA_964647845.1 uncultured Odoribacter sp. | reverse complement strand
CCAGGGACACAAGGATTTTCAGTCCTTTGCTCTACCGACTGAGCTATGACACCATCATTTTGCGTGTGCAAATATAAGGCGTTTTTATTAAAATGCAAAACAAAATGGGATATAAAATGGAAAAATATTTTTAAAGGGGCTTTTGGGCCCGTTTTTTTGAAACTAAAAAATATCTGTTGCGTATTCTTTTACATGTTTTACTAATTTAATCTTTTTATTGTGAATATTTTTGTTGCTAAAATGAATTCCGCCACTACGGGCGAGGACTTGGAAGCTCTTTTCGGAGAGCATGGTGTCGTTACTTCTGCAAAAGTCATCATGGACAGGGAAACCGGCAATTCGAAGTGTTTCGGTTTTGTGGAAATGGAGGATGAAGCCGAAGGACTGAACGCAATCAATGCATTGAACGAAACGGAGTTCCAGGGGAGAATGATCGTAGTGAAGAAGGCCCGTCCCCGGGAAGAGGGGGAGCGGAACGGCGGCCGCCGCTCATTCCACAGAAACGGCGAAGGCAGAGGAGAAAGAAGATTCAGTCCGAATTATTGACCGGGCATGATGGTTATAAACAGAGGGTCTTAGGGCTCTCTGTTTTTATATTTGACTTTCAGATAGGCATATAATACCTTGTGTAATAAATCGGTTTCCGTGCGTTCTGTTTCGGATAAATCGGGAGAAAGGCCGATGGCATTGCAGGCGTCGGCCAGTTGTTCGTCTCCGTTTATGAAATCCGGATATACCTCCTCCAGCCGGAGCATGTCCGACAGCTGCATTTTTTCAATACATTCCAACGCCGTATTGCGGGCTTCCAGCAAATTGTTTTCCCGGTACTTTTTTAAAAAGATTTCGATGACGGAGTCAGTAAAATAATCGCTGAAATAATGCAGCAGCAGCAGACGGCGTTTATAGTGGGCGGGAGTAACAGACGCCGGATCGTTCATGACGGCGGCGAGAGCGGCATAGGCCAGTTCCGCCGTTTCGATGCTATCGTTTTCTTCTTCGTCCAGTTCCAGCAGGAGAATCTTAAACAGGGATTCGCTGAAAGCGTCCTGTTCGGCCAGCAGGATGCTGTCCTGGTAATATTTTCGGCGGTTTCGCATTAATTCCCGCAGAATACAAGGCAAAGCCCTGTGGTCTCCTTTTTCGCAGCAGCTCCGGATTTCTTCCAGCAGGTGTTTTAAATCTTTGTATTTTTCCATGTTTTAGTCGGCTTCGCTTGTGAAGTTTGTCCATCCCTGGGCTTTCAGTTCGAAACTGTTGCCGTCCCGGGTGATCAGGTTGCAGCCGTCGCCGGCTTTGCAGGTGTGCCCGATGATGCTGACGGATTCCATCGTAAGCAACGTGTCATAGGCTTCCAGCGGAGCGGTGAAGAGCAGTTCGTAATCTTCTCCGCCCGACAGCGCGCATACCGTGGCGTTCATATTCAGTTCTTCGGCCATTTTGAACGTCTGGTAATCTATCGGGATTTTTTCTTCATACAGATTGCATCCGATGCCGGAGTCCTTGCAGATATGCAGCATTTCCGATGCCAGTCCGTCGGAGATGTCTATCATGGCGGTAGGGAGTATCCCTTTTTCCCGGAGTTGCTGAATGACATCCAGCCGGGCTTCCGGTTTCAGCTGGCGTTCCAGAATGTATTCATATCCGGTGAAATCCGGCTGGGCGGCTTCCGGGTTGCCGGAAAAAACCGTTTTCTCTCTTTCCAGGAGTTGTAATCCCATGTAGGCGGCCCCCAGATTCCCGCTCACGCAGATAAGCTGGTTTTCCTTGGCGGTGTTTCTGTAAACGATGTCTTTCTCTTCGGCTTCCCCGAGCACGGTGATGCTGATGCACATGCCCGTCCGGGAGGAGGTGGTGTCTCCACCCACCAGATCCAGTCCGTAGTGTTCGCAGGCCAGATAAATTCCGGAATAGAGTTCGTCGGTCCCTTCGACTGAAAAATGATTCGAGAGGGCCAGGGATACGAGTATCTGCCGGGGCGTGCCGTTCATGGCGCAGATGTCGCTGACATTGCTGGCCACGGCCTTGTAGCCTAAATGTTTCAGGGGCGTATAGGTCAGGTCGAAATGAATGTTCTGAACCAGCATGTCGGTGCTGACTAACAATTTCTTCCTGCCGTAGTCCAAAACGGCGGCATCGTCACCCACCCCTTTCAGGGTGGAAGCGTTTTTTAGACGTATGTTTTTTGTCAGGTGGTCGATCAAACCGAATTCGCCCAATGCAGATAATTCCGTGTATTTCATGACGGCAGCTATTTCAGATTTCCGGCAAAGGTAGAATTTTTCCGGGAAGTTGTCAACATTCAAAATATACGGCCCGCAGCGAATAACGGGACGCGCCCTGTAAAAGGTATGTGATGCCACGGATGCGGAGATAGAAATAATTTTGCTATTTTTGCGTTATCAATGCAAATTTGAAAGCAGGGCATGAATGACAAGATTATAGAGGAAGTCACCGGGAGCGATTATAAATACGGTTTTGTGACGGATGTCGCCACAGAAACGATCGGGAAAGGATTGAACGAAGACGTGATCCGGACGATTTCTGCCAAGAAGGAGGAGCCGGAGTGGTTGCTGGAGTTCCGTCTGAAGGCCTACCGCCACTGGCTGACCATGAAAATGCCGCAGTGGGCGCAATTGACGATACCGGAAATCGATTACCAGGATATTATATATTATGCGGCTCCGAAGCAGGAGGCTAAAAAAGACTGGGAAGACGTGGATCCCGAACTGAAAGCTACTTTCGATAAGCTCGGCATTCCGCTGAATGAGCAGAAGACGCTGGCGGGAGTGGCTGTGGATGCCGTGATGGACAGTATATCTGTGAAGACGACATTTAAGGAGACGCTGGCGGAGAGAGGGGTGATTTTCTGCTCTTTTGCGGAGGCGGTGAAAAATCATCCGGATCTGGTGAAAAAATACCTGGGTAGTGTCGTGCCGTATACGGACAATTTTTTTGCCGCCTTGAATTCGGCGGTCTTCAGCGACGGGTCGTTTGTCTATATCCCGAAAGGGGTGCGCTGTCCGATGGAATTGTCCACCTATTTCCGGATCAATGCCGCCAAGACGGGACAGTTCGAACGCACGCTGATCGTGGCGGACGATGAGGCTTATGTGAGTTATCTGGAAGGATGTACCGCTCCTCAGCGGGACGAGAACCAGTTGCATGCCGCTATTGTGGAGATTGTCGTGGAGAAGGATGCCGAGGTGAAATACAGCACGGTGCAGAACTGGTATGCCGGCGACAAGGACGGCAAGGGGGGCATTTACAATTTTGTCACCAAACGGGGAATCTGCCGGGGAGAGAATGCCAAACTGATTTGGGCGCAGGTGGAGACCGGTTCGGCGATTACGTGGAAATACCCCAG
>CAZYJV010000141.1:1584-3375 GCA_964647845.1 uncultured Odoribacter sp. | reverse complement strand
GTTTCGCAACTAAGCCTGTCGATGAGCGACATGTGACGATACATAAAAAATTAAGAGGGCGACCCAAGCCGTCCTCTTAAAACCATCAAACCACACGCCTTATTCCGCCTTCTGATAGGCTTCCTCTATATCCTGCTTGTAGTTGTATCCCCTCCGCTTGTAGATGTCCAGCTGGTGACGCAGGCGTTTCAGGAAAGCATCCAGATTTTTCTTTTCCGGCTCCGTCCACTGAATCTCGCACAACGCAGCGATACGCGGCATCATCTGCCATTCCATTTTCACGCTGTCTTTCGTCCATTCCGTCCAGATACATCCCTGCGCTCCGATGATGTTCTGTCTCTCCTGCTCGGTCAGCGTATCCGCCACCGGTTCGAAGTTATACACGCGAGCCACGCTGTTGACGCCCGTCAACTGGTTGTTTCTCGGATTGCTCAGGTAGAGATACATGATCGGGGTGATGATCGTCTTGTGATTCAACTGCGCCGATTTGATGCCGGCCTTTACACTGGTCCACGCCATTACGGTCGAAGTTGGCGTCGGATGTCCCTCCAGGATCTCATCCCAACCCAGCATCTTCCGTCCGCGGGCATTGATGACCTTCTCCACTTCACCCATAAAATAGGTCTGCAACTGGTTTTCCTTCGTATGGCCGGGGGTTGCCTTCAGACCCAGTTCCCGGATTTTAGCCTGGCATTTCGGACAAGCCTTCCAACGTACTTTCGGACACTCGTCCCCGCCAATATGGATGTATTCCGACGGGAAAATATCCATGATTTCCTCCAGCACATCCTTCGCAAACTGAAGCGCTTTCGGATTTCCACCGCACAGCACGTCTTCCAATACGCCGAAGCGGGTAGCCACTTCATACGGTCCTCCCGTACATCCCAGCTCCGGATAAGAAGCCAATGCCGCCAGCATGTGTCCCGGCATATCGATTTCGGGAATCACGGTAATAAAACGCTCCGCTGCATAGCGCACGATTTCCCTGGCCTCTTCCTGCGTATAAAAACCGCTCACCGGTACGCCGTCATACTCTTTGGAGCCGGGAGCCGTAATCGTCTCCTTCCGGTAAGAGCCGACCTTGGTCAATTCGGGGTATTTCTTGATTTCGATGCGCCAGCCCTGGTCCTCCGTCAGGTGCCAGTGGAAATAGTTGATGTTGTGCAAGGCAAGCATATCGATAATCTCCTTCAGATAATCGACAGAGAAAAAGTGTCTGCCCACATCCACCAGAAATCCCCGGTAACCGAAACGCGGATAATCCTTCACGGTTCCGGCAGGCAAAGCAGCCAGCGCCTCTCCTCCCGTCAAAGGCAGCGCCTTGTAAATCGTCTGAATGCCGTAAAACACAGCCGCCTCGGTCGCCCCTTTCAACGTCACGCCGTCGGCATCCACGCTCAATTCGTACCCTTCCGGATGCGAAATATTCTCGTCCACCGCCAGCACAATCCGGTTTTTCCCCTTCGTGCAGGTCGAAACCTTCACTTCCGTTCCGCTCGCCTCCTGGATATAAGAAGCCAGAAAACGGGCGGTACGCTCCAGTTTCTCATTCCCTTCCGGATAACATACCTGCGTCGAGGATTTGATGACAAAAGGAGCAGCCTCCGCTACTTCCTCGATTTTCTGCGGAAGAGGGATGACATGAAAATCCCCCGTTTCCACTTTCTTTTCCGTACAGGCTACGGCTCCCCATACCAGAAAGCACACAGCCCACTTTTGCAAATAGATACTCTTCATGGTGTATTAAAAATTAAATCTGTCAGCACATACATTTTGACAAATATACACATT
>CAZYJV010000141.1:0-1484 GCA_964647845.1 uncultured Odoribacter sp. | reverse complement strand
AATAAAATCATGACTGAAAAAATCCAACAAACCCTTAGAGATTCGGCGGCTGCCCGGTGGACAGTGCTCCTATTCCTGGCTTTCGCCATGTTCTGTTCCTATATTTTCATGGACATCCTTTCTCCGATAAAGGACCTGATGCAATCCACCCGCGGGTGGGATTCGACGGCTTTCGGAACGATGCAGGGTTCGGAAACCTTCCTGAACGTCTTCGTCTTCTTCCTGATTTTCGCCGGCATCATCCTGGACAAAATGGGCGTGCGCTTCACCGCCATTCTTTCCGGCATCGTGATGCTCATAGGCGCCGCGCTGAACTGGTATGCCGTAACGGCCGCTTTCCAGGGCAGCGGACTGGAAGCCTGGTTTAACAACAACCTGAATTACATCCCCGGTTTCGATGAACTGGGCATCTCCCCCTTCTATCGCGGCATGCCCGCTTCCGCCAAATTTGCCGCCGTGGGCTTCATGATTTTCGGTTGCGGCGTGGAAATGGCAGGCATCACGGTTTCCCGCGGCATCGTCAAATGGTTCAAGGGACGTGAAATGGCACTGGCGATGGGTTCCGAGATGGCACTGGCCCGTCTGGGTGTCGCCACCTGCATGATCTTCTCGCCGGTGTTCGCCAAACTGGGCGGCAACATCGACGTTTCCCGCTCGGTCGCTTTCGGCGTTATCCTGCTGTTCATCGCCCTCATCATGTTCATCGTCTATTTCTTCATGGACAAGAAACTCGACGCCCAGACCGGCGAAGCCGAAGAAAAAGACGACCCGTTCAAAATCAGCGACCTGGGCAAAATCCTTTCCAGCAGCGGTTTCTGGCTGGTCGCCCTGCTTTGCGTGCTCTATTACTCCGCCATTTTCCCGTTCCAGAAATATGCGGTCAACATGTTGCAGTGCAACCTGACGTTCACCACGGTTGATCCCAAATCTTTCTGGGCGACCAATACGGTGACCATCATCCAGTATTGCATCATGCTCATCGTGGCGGCAGCCGCTTTTGCCAGCAATTTCTCAAAAAACAAGAATACGAAATACGGATTGCTGGCGGTAGCCGTAGCAGCCCTGGTGATCTTCTGCTACATGGGTTACATGCGCCAGAGCGCGGAAACCGTGTTCGCCGTGTTCCCGCTGCTGGCGGTGGGCATCACGCCGATCCTGGGCAACTATGTCGACCATAAGGGGAAAGCGGCTTCGATGCTGGTCATCGGTTCCGTACTGCTGATTCTCTGCCACCTGACGTTCGCTTTCGTTCTGCCCGCATTCAAGGGCAATGCCGTAGGCGGCATGATCGTCGCTTATCTGACGATTCTCGTATTGGGGGCAAGTTTCTCCCTGGTACCCGCCTCCCTCTGGCCGAGCGTGCCGAAATTAGTGGATGCCAAAATCATCGGCAGCGCCTACGCCCTTATCTTCTGGATTCAGAACATCGGCTTGTGGCTGTTCCCGCTGCTCATCGGCAAGGTGCTGGACAAGACCAATCCGCA
>CAZYJV010000140.1:0-3384 GCA_964647845.1 uncultured Odoribacter sp. | reverse complement strand
TTCAACCGGAAAAACAGGTTCACGCCGACACTGAAGTTGGAAGCATAGAAAAATCCGCCCTCCTTTTTCCCGCAATATTCGACGACCTCCTGCCACCGTTCCAGCCACCCCGTCGTGCCGGAAACCACCGTAACGCCGTTGTCGAAGCACCATTTATAATTCTCGACGGCGACCGACGGCGCGGAAAAATCGACGGCGACATCCGCCTCTCTCAACTGTGCGTCCGTCACTTCGTCCCGATTCCCGGCGTCAACTTTCAATACGATCCGATGGCCCCTGTCCGCTGCAATCCGCTCTATCGCCTTCCCCATCTTGCCGTACCCCAATAATGCTATTTTCATACGCTGTTTCTTACCGTGTCAGGCAAAGTTAATACTAAAAAATAAAAAAGGCTGTCTCACGACAGCCTTTTCAGCGATATTTTTTCATAATTACTTTGCAAGCTCCTTTACTTTCGCAACGACAGCTTTGAAAGCATCGGCATGATTCATGGCCAGATCAGCCAATACCTTCCGGTTGATATCGATTTCCGCTTTATGAACCAGGCCCATAAATTTGGAATATGACAACCCTTCCAACCGAACGGCAGCATTAATTCTCTGAATCCACAACGCCCGAAATTCGGACTTCTTCTTCCGTCTGTCACGGAACGCATATGTCAAACCTTTTTCATATGTGTTTTTAGCAACCGTCCAGACATTTTTTCTGGCACCAAAGTTACCTTTGGTTTCTTTTAAAACCTTTTTTCTACGTGCTCTTGAAGCAACTGCATTTTTAGCTCTTGGCATAATTTTTCGTTTTTTAAATGTTAGCGTTCCGTTTTACCGGAAACTTAACTGGCATAACATTCAGGTTAATACACTTGTTTTTTCTTATTACATTACCAGCATTTTTCTCACGGCATTCAGATTCGCGTGTTCCACGATGGTCGAATGGGTAAGATTTCTTTTCTGCTTGGTCGTTTTCTTCGTCAGAATATGACTCTTGAAAGCATGTTTTCTTTTAATCTTTCCGGTAGCGGTCAAAGTAAATCTTTTCTTCGCGCTACTCACTGATTTCATTTTCGGCATTTTCTCGTAATTTAATTGTGTTCAGAAAATATGTAATTATAATATCGCTTACTTTTTAGGTGCCAATACGACGATCATCTTCTTCCCTTCCAGTTTCGGGGCAGCTTCCACTTTCCCGTAATCCTCCAGTTCGGAAATAAAACGATTCAGAATATCGGAGCCCTGGTCTTTAAAGAGAATAGAGCGTCCTTTGAAGAATACGTAGGCTCTCACTTTCGCCCCCTCTTCCAGAAATTCCTTCGCATGTTTCAATTTGAAATTAAAATCATGTTCATCCGTCTGCGGCCCGAAACGAATCTCCTTGATCACCACCTTCACGCTTTTGGCTTTGATTTCTTTCTGTTTCTTCTTCAACTGATACAGAAACTTGCTGTAATCGATGATGCGGCATACGGGGGGATCCGCATTCGGCGAAATTTCCACCAAATCGGCTCCGGCGGCCTCTGCCATGGCCAATGCTTCACGTAAGGGATAAACGCCCGTTTCGATATCCTCACCGACGACCCTTACGGTGTTCGCTCTGATCAGCTCATTGATTCTGTGCTGCGGTTCTTTTCTGACCGGGTTGCGTGAGCCTCTGAATTCCATTCTCGTTGCTATATTAAATCCTCCTTAAATTAGTTATTATTCGTTGTAAATAGACTTCAACTGTTCGTCCACTTCCTTGTGAATCATTTCGATAAACTCGTCTATCGTCATAGACCCCATATCTCCCTGGCCCTGCCGTCGGACAGACACCCTCTTTTCTTTCGCCTCATTTTCTCCGACTACCAGCAAATACGGTATTTTCTTCAATTCGTTATCCCGGATTTTCCGGCCGATTTTTTCGTTACGGTCGTCTAAAACGGTGCGAATATCGGAATTATTTAACAAATTCAAAACATTTTGGGCATATTCATTCGATTTTTCACTGACAGTCATGATCACTGCCTGGTCCGGAGTCAGCCACAGCGGGAATTTTCCGCCCGTATGTTCAATCAGCACGGCGACAAAACGCTCCATACTGCCGAACGGCGCGCGGTGAATCATCACCGGCCGATGCTTCAGGTTGTCGGCACCCGTATATTCCAGCTCAAAACGCTCCGGCAAACTGTAATCCACCTGAATGGTACCCAGCTGCCATTTTCTGCCAATGGCATCTTTCACCATGAAGTCCAGCTTCGGACCGTAGAACGCAGCTTCTCCCAATTCCACCGTCGTTTTCAAGCCCTTCTCCTCGGCAGCCTCGATAATCGCCCGTTCCGCCTTTTCCCAGTTCTCATCGGTTCCGATGTATTTCTCCCGGTTGTTCGGGTCGCGCAAAGACACCTGCGCCGTAAAATTCTCGAAATCCAACGCCTTGAAAATGGTAAAGATAATGTCAATCACCTTCTTGAACTCCTCTTTCAACTGGTCGGGAGTACAGAACAAATGCGCGTCATCCTGCGTAAAGCCGCGAACCCGGGTCAATCCGTGCAACTCGCCGCTCTGCTCGTAACGATATACCGTACCAAATTCGGCGAAACGCAACGGCAGGTCCTTGTAAGAGCGCGGTTTGAATTTATAAATCTCACAGTGGTGAGGACAGTTCATGGGTTTCAGCATAAATTCCTCTCCCTCCTGCGGGGTCGTGATGACCTGGAAACTGTCTTTCCCGTATTTCTGATAATGACCCGAAGTCTTGTACAAATTCACATTTCCGATATGCGGAGTGATGACCTGCTGATAACCGTACTTCTTCTGCACTTTCCGGAGAAAGCCTTCCAAGCGGTCACGCAACATGGCGCCTTTGGGCAACCACATCGGCAACCCGGCACCTACGGCATGGGAGAAAGTAAACAACTCCATTTCCTTGCCGATTTTCCGGTGGTCGCGCTGCTTCGCCTCTTCCATAAGCACCAGCCACTCGTCCAGCATCTTCTGCTTCGGGAAAGTGATACCGTAAATACGGGTCAGCATCTTGTTGTGCTCGTCTCCCCTCCAATAAGCTCCGGCAAGGCTGGTCAGCTTGATCGCCTTGATATAGGAAGTATCCGGCAAATGCGGTCCCCGGCAAAGGTCGGTAAAAGACCCCTGACGGTAATAAGTGATTTTCCCGTCCTCCAGGTCGTTAATCAGCTCAACCTTGTAAGTCTCGTTTATCGAACCGAAATGCTCCAGCGCCTCCTGCTTGCTCACATTGATTCGGCAATATTCCTCATTCTGGCGTGCCAGTTCCAACATCTTTTTCTCAATTGCCTCCAAATCCTTTTCGGTCAACACAATGCCCTCGCCCGGATCCACGTCATAATAAAATCCGTTTTCGATAGCCGGTCCGATACCGAACTTCGTATTG
>CAZYJV010000139.1:0-3396 GCA_964647845.1 uncultured Odoribacter sp. | reverse complement strand
CTCATCGAGCAGGCCCACAGACGCCTGCGGACTGTGGTGGTGGAGAACCAGGACTTTGAAAAACTGGTCCTGCATTATGACCGCCCGTCCACTTTTTTCTATCTGGACCCGCCCTATCATAATACGGAGGGCTACTATCAAAATATTGG
The DNA here is from genome assembly GCA_964647845.1 of uncultured Odoribacter sp. Taxonomy (GTDB): domain Bacteria; phylum Bacteroidota; class Bacteroidia; order Bacteroidales; family Marinifilaceae; genus Culturomica. The sequence continues at coordinate 3,247 of CAZYJV010000139.1, read as the reverse complement.
AGAGGCGGGCTTTACGGAAGAAGATCACTTTCGTCTGCGGAACCGGCTCCTGCAAATCACCGGGCAGTTTCTTCTGTCCTACAACGATGATGAGTTTGTCCGCGAACTCTATCATCAGCCCAGCATTATGATGCAGGAGGTCACCCGCCTCAACAACATCAAGCAGCGCTACGACGGCGGCGCACAATTCTCGGAACTGCTCATCTCCAACTATGACATGAATGAGCGGCGGCGGGCTACATCACAAATCACTCTTTTTAGCTGAAAGGAAACGTATATGACTGAACTTGTATTTACAAAAGGCACCACGAAAAAGAAACTGGTCATCCCCAACCTCATCATGGAGCAGAGCGGCTTCGAGAAGGGGAAAATGGTAGAGATCCACGCCCTGACGGACGCGGTGGTGATTCTGAAAAAAGAGATGACCGCGATGGAACTGGTCCACGCAATTGATCAGCTCCAGCGGATGTCCACCGACCTGACGGTACATCTGGCGAAAGTCTGCGGTCCCTGCGAAGGCTGTGAGGGCGAATGCGACATTGACCTGGAACATCCCGGCAGCGGCGTGGACCTTCCGGAGTGGGTGCGGCAGGAAGCCGGGATTCCCAAAGACGCCAAGCTGTGCGCGTGGCCGAAAGAGGACGGCGTGGTCTGTGTTGAGGCGGCGAACTACCGCTATGATCTGTCGGACGTGCCGCCCAACATTCTGGATGTTCTGGCCGCCAGCGGCGTGTGCCTGAATGAGCTGGAAGAACTGCTCATGACCGAGGAAACGGTCTATGGCTGATTTTCCGTACTTATATCCCTACTCCCGTTCGGACGCACGGTCTATGAACGAGGAACAGCGGTGGCAGGACAGCTTTCGCAACAATGTTCAATGCGCACGGGATATCGAGCAGGCCATCAGCCAGTTCTACGATGAAGAAGCGGACCGGCTCAAACCCGGCTGTGCGGAAGCGGTGCTGGAGAAATGGGGATTCAAACGGACAAGATTTGTGCTTGCCAATACCTTGAAGCAGGAACTGCCGCAATACCGGCATCAGTATGCGCAGGAAAGCCAGGACTGGTGCCAAAAGGTTTATGTACCGCCGGATGGTAAGTACAACCGGTATTTTACAGTAGACCGGGGCATTGGCCTGACCGATTCGTTTATCGGTCAGACCCGCGAAATGTACCAGGCATTGGGACTGTTCGGACCGGAACACTGTGAGGGGAACCTGCACGAACAGGACTTTACGGGCAAGGTGCTGGCGATCTCGCCGGATGTTTTGCGTGAGGACTGCTGGTCCCCAAAGAATATGCTCTGGTACGCAGAAGGCGGCTTCGGATGCAGCCCCACCTCCGTTGGACGCGCCGTATACGCCACCTGTCTGGGCGACGGCGAAGAAGCCCGCTGGAACCGAACGGATTTTGTCGGTGTCCTGAAGGAAGAATTCCTGCCGGACTGGGCGCGGGAGAAACTGGAGGAAATCCAGGCTCCCAAACAGGACGGGCCGTCTATGGGCGGTATGAGCTGACGGATATGGCGCGTTGCAAAACGCTCTATATAAATTCAAAACAGGAAGGAGAGACACCAAATGAAACCTGAAAAAAGGAGGAGAGCATCACCATGAAGCGCCTCGCAATACTTACGCTGCTGGCAGTCTTCCTGCTGTCGGCCCTCGGCCCCACCGCGCTGGCGTTGGAAGTCTGCTACCCCACATCCATCAGCCAGAGTGATGACGGCTCGGAAATCCGCAAGACCTACGATCTGGGACCGGAGGACGATCCGGGCGGCATTCCCCGGTCCGACTTCGAGCAGAACGGCTGGAGCTATTCGCTCACGGACCTGCTCAAGCAGGAGACGCCTGAATATCAGGAACGGGAGTATACGGAAACGGTGACCGTGACCAGCAAGAAGAAGGACATGGAATCCGTGCTGGCTTTGCTGCCGCAGGAGAAGGAGTTTGTCACGGATGACGGCCTGTCCGGAGTCCTGGCTCTGCAGCTGAGTACCGTCCGCATTGAGGAAGCGGGTTATGGCACCTCTACCAAAACCGTAACAGCCACCCGCCGCTATCCCAATCTGGCGGGGCAGGATACGGAGTACATTCCCAAAACCATTGACGAAGGCGGCAGGACCATGAAGCTCAAGGATATCTCCTGGCAGACGGAAAATACCTCCAGCGTGGACGGCTACGCAATAGGGGACCGGTATACCGCCGTTGCTACCTACACCGGCACTGCCACCAGCACCTACGTCACCGGCTACAACGTCACAGCCGACTACACCGGCACAGTCAGCCGGATCGCGCTGGACCGCATCCGCTATGTCGCTATCTTTGAGCGTGTAAACTATATTCCGGACATCCTGCTGGATGAACCGGATGAGCCTGATCCTGTTGGCGAATGGGATATTCCCAGTGAGCCGGACGAACCGGAACCAGTCCCAGAACCGGAACCGGAGCCGGTACGCTCCACACCCGGTTTTCAGATCAAATGGGCGTATATCCTGGTGCCGCTGGGCATCATCGCCGCAGCGGGCGGCGGAATCGGTCTGGCATTGTTCCTGAAACGCAGAAGTGAAAATGGAGAGGAGGATTCCCCATGAAAATGATGAAGAAGTTTATGGCAGCCGCGCTGGCCTTCTGCCTGATGGCCGGTCTTGCACCCCCTGCCCACGCTTTGCAGTATACCCTTGAGGGTACGGAAAGCCCCAATTATGGGAAACCGACATCCGTAGAGGTGGTGCAGACTCCGGACGGCGGTGCGCGGAAAAATGAGGACATCAGCAAAAACGCTTCCCTTATCCCGCCCACCTTCGGCAGCCCCACCAGCAATGTACTGAACAGCGGAAGCTACCTGACTCCCGACCTGGCCCCCAATTCCAGAGCCGCTACCGGTACCGGCGCAGTCATCAACGGCGGCCTCACCGCCGTCCTGCCTCCTTCGCTGGGGACCATGCAGACGCTTACGGGTGAAAGCAGTACCGGCGGAACCCCAGTGACAGGCAGCATCGCTCCCGCCGGTTCCGCATTTCCGGCTGACTACAGTTCGGCTGGCGGCGGCTCCACGCTGACCATTGAGCAGACACCTATGGCGAATGCCTCCAGCGGCTATACAGAGGTCACAAGCGATCTGTATTATAACAACGGCTCTCTGGGTACGCTGGAAATTCCCGCGATTGGTTTGGAAGTCAGTATCTTCCAGGGAACGGACGCTGCGACGCTGAAAAAAGGCGCCGGACACTTTGAGGACTCCAGCATCT
>CAZYJV010000138.1:0-3424 GCA_964647845.1 uncultured Odoribacter sp. | reverse complement strand
AGAATAAGCCGTATAGACCAGGCGCCCTATTTTTTCCCTTGCCGAGCCGTAATGGATGTCTTTCACGACGCCGACGACCGTCATCGGCGTTCCGTTGAACAGCACTTTTTTCCCCACAGGGTCCTGCAGCCCCAGTGCTGCAAGGGTCGTCTCCGTCAAGAGAATACCGGCAGAATCCGCTCTGTTCTCATATTTCAGCTCCCGTCCTTCCAGTACAGGAATTTCATACGTTCTGAAATAGCCGGGACCGGAACGTCTTTCATCGATGGAGACGGTTTCTTTATCCGTCTGGTCCGTCCGCCTCAGAGTTTGTCCGCTGCAACCGCTGAACGGATGTCCCTGCCCCATTGCCACATCCACGATCTCCGGATATTGCAGCAAATCGGAACGGATGCCCTCATACGTACGGATGTTGCATCCCACTCCCAGCGTCAATACATGATCGGGATTGAATCCCAACGGCATCTTCTTCATATAATCCAATTGGCGCCACACCACAAAAAGCGCCGATATACAGAAAATAACCACCGAAAACTGGATAACCACCGACGCAGCCGTCAGCTTATACTTTCTGACCGCCGTTTTCCGCACCAGCTCCACCGGAGCGAAACGGGAAAGATAGTAGGCCGGATAGCCGCCCGCAATGAACGATACCAATACAAAGAGCAGGACGAAACATCCCCACATGGTTCCCGTCACGCCGACCTCTTCAGGCATACTGAAGTTTATCACTCCGGCAAATATCCCGGCAAAGGCATAATACAAAACAACGGCCAGCACAAAAGCCAAAGACGTCACCAGGGCGGTCTCGGCAAACAACATGCCGATGATGGTTCTCCGCTCCGCCCCGTTCGTCTTGCGTACGCTGATTTCCGTCGCCCGCTTTTCCCCCTGGATAATGTACAGCGAAATGAAATTGGAGAGAGCTATCGCCAAAATAAAAAACGTCACGACAACAATAAATATCAGATTGGTTCTGCTGACGGGCACGCTCAGATCAAAAGAGGCGCGGGTCGCCGTATGGAGTTCCGTCAAAGGCTCGGTTATGCTTTCAAAAGCGGCGCCAAAGCTTCCGAAACGGTTTGTCAGCAGGTCCGCATTGACTTGGTCGCATTTCGCAATGGCTACCGCCGGATCCACTCCCGGACGTAATTTCAGATAAGTATAATATTCCAGACCTCCCCATCCGAATTCGGGCAATTGGGTCAGCAAATCGAACTGGAAGTGCGTATTCTGCGGAATATCCTCAATGACCGCTTTTACCTCAAGCGATGTTCTTCTGGTTTCATATTGCAAACTTTTTCCGACGGGGTTGCTCCCGACCCCGAAAAAGCGGTCGGCCGTACTTCGGGTTATCACGCAGGTTTTCGGCCTGTTCAGCGCACCTTCCAGAGTTCCGTATACAGGAGTGAAAGAGAAGATGTCCAAAAAGGAAGAATCCACCATATAGCCTTTCACCGGTGCCTTCTCTCCGTTTTCATACTTCAAATCCATATTTCCCCACGTATACAAACGGGAAGCCGTTTCCACTTCCGGCACCTCCTTCATCAATGTCGAAGACAGGACACCCAGATTAATCGGATTATTCGTTTGCTCTCCACCCTCTTTCCATACACTCAGCATCCGATAAATCCGGCCGGCATCCCTGAAATGCCTGTCGTAGGAAAATTCGAACTGCAAATACACCAGCAGGAAAAGCGCGACAGCCAATCCTGTCCCCAAACCGAAAATATTGATAAAGGTCAACCCTTTGCTCCGAAAAGCAGATCTGTACAACCGTACAAAAGTCTGTAAAAAATTCATCCTGTCTTCATTTGTTTTCCTGTCTTTTTACAAATTACATGCCAATACATTTAATCAACTATGTAACAGAAATTTATACAAACAGAAAAACAAAAACCGATGTCTAAAAAATAGACATCGGCGTATGATATATTGACACTTTGCACTTACCAGTCAAGCCGGGCGGTTTCACCCGCCTGCAGCGTCAGCACCTTCTCTTTTCCCCGGTACTTCACGCGGCAGACACCCGCTTTGGAAGCCGTGACGCCGGCTTCCTGCAACAACCCGTCTTTCCAGCTCATATCCACGGTATACCCTCCCCGAGCTTTCAATCCTTTCACCCTACCCGTCGGCCACGCGGCAGGCAGTGCCGGCAGCAGATTCACCGTCCCGTCGTAAGACTGCAGCAGCAGTTCCGCAATACCGGCGACCGCTCCCATATTCCCGTCGATCTGGAAAGGCGGATGGGCACACAGCAAATTGGCATACGAACCGCTCCCGGAAGGATTGCGGTAATCTCCCCGGCTGAGGGAAGGCCGCAAAATATTCCGCAGCATCTTATACGACTGATTTCCGTCCAGCAAACGAGCCCAGAAATTAATCTTCCAGCCCAACGACCAGCCCGTACCTCCTTCGCCCCGGTATATCAGGCTCCGTCTGGCGGCTTCCGCCCATTCGGGGGTCGCAGCCACGGAAATCTGATTCCCCGGATAAAGAGCGTACAAATGGGATACATGCCTGTGGGAATTACGGGGATCATCCAGATCCTCCTTCCACTCCTGCAACTGTCCGAACCTGCCTATCTTCAGCGGAGAAAGCCGCTCCCGGGCTGCCCGGATACTGTCTATGAAGCCCGTATTCTCTTTCACATACTCATGGGCTGCCAGCAGATTGGTAAACAAATCCCACGCGATCTCCTGGTCGATCGTCGCACCGATGGCTATATCCCCGTGCTCGGGAGAATAGGACGGAGAAGAAACCAGCGTCCCGTCCGTATCCTCGCTCAAATAATCCAGCCAGAACTCCCCGGCCTCCTTCATGATCGGCCACGCTTTTTCTTTCAGATACCGTTCGTCCCCCGTATAGTTAAAGTGCTCCCACAGGTGCCTGCACAGCCAGGCGGCGCTGTTCGGTGCATATCCCCAATAGAAACTCCATCCGGGAGCCGTATATCCGTAAGCATTGTTCATCGTATGTACCGACCACCCCCGGGCATTGAAATACTCTCTGGCAGTCACCCGTCCCGGTTCGCGCAGTTTGTCGATATATTCGATCAAAGGCAGGTGGCATTCGCTCAGATTGGTAACTTCGGCAGGCCAGTATATCATCTGCAGATTGATGTTCATGTGGTAATCGCATGCCCAGGGCGCATTCAACTCGTGATTCCATTTCCCCTGCAAATGCGCCGGCATCGTTCCCGGGCGGGAACTGCTGAGCAGCAAATAGCGGCCGTACTGAAAATACAATGCCTCCAGCCCCGGGTCATAAGCACCCTGAGCGTACTGCAGCTGCCGTTCGTCCGTCGTCAGCTCTTCCTGCCCGCTATGTCCCAGGTCTATCTCCACCCTGCCGAACAAGGCGCCGAAATCTTTTTGATGCTCATGCTTTATCACCTCGAAATCCGTATTGCGCGCCAGGGTCA
>CAZYJV010000137.1:0-3551 GCA_964647845.1 uncultured Odoribacter sp. | reverse complement strand
GCCTCCAGCAAGGTTTCGTCCATCATTCCGAAAATCGGGTAGAATCCGTCGTCGTCCAATACGTGGCGGCCGATATATGCCTGAATGTTGTTCTGAATGAGTTTGCCGGAAGTTTTCAAGTCTTTCGGATTTTTCTTTATTCCGTACCGGGAGGCATACTGCACCATTTCTCCGACCAGGTCGAAGCGGCCGAGATAAGCCAGCAAGGCTTTGTAGTCCTTTATTTCTTTCATTTCCGCCCGATGACGGTCCATAAAGTCGAATGTGAATTCATACAATTTCATGGAACGGTTCAGTTCGCCCAGATATCTTGAATAGCCCGCCGTGTCCACCGGCACGAAAACGTCGGGCATGATTCCGCCGCCGCCATACACCGTGCGTCCTCCGGCGGTCTGGAATTTCAGGTTTTCATCGAAATGAATGCTGTCTTTCACTTCCAGTTCGCCGTGTACCACCCTCTCATAAAAGTCGTTGTAATATTTTTCTTTGCCTTCGTCATAAGGCCGCTGGATCGAACGTCCCGAAGGAATGTAGTATCTGGCGACAGTCAGGCGCAAGGCCGAACCGTCCGGAAGCATCCGCTGTTCCTGAACCAGTCCCTTGCCGAAAGAACGGCGGCCCACAATCACGCCCCGGTCATTGTCCTGTATCGCTCCGGCAAATATCTCGCTGGCAGAAGCGCTGACTTCATTGATCAGCACGACCAGCGGCAGGTCTTTGAAATGCCCCTTGCCGTTCGAATAGTAATCGGAACGGGGCGAGGCCTTGCCCTGGGTGTACAGGATCAGTTTGTCGGCATCCAGGAATTCGTTTACCATCTTCAAAGCTATCGGCAGGATGCCCCCTTCATTGTTCCTCAAATCCACGATCAGTTTTTTCATCCCCTGTTTCCGGAGCGATTCCAGCGCCCTGATAAATTCGTCATAGGTGTTCATGCCGAATGTCTTCACTTTCACATATCCGGCAGTATCATTCACCATATAGGCCACGTCGACGCTTTTTATCGGTATGTTGCCCCGTACGACTTTTTTCACCATAGGCGCCTGACCATGACGCAGGACGGTGAGAACGACCTCCGTATTCAATTCTCCGCGCATCATCGCCATGATTTTTTTGTCATCCATTTTCACTCCGGCAATCAGCGAATCGTCTACCCGGACAATGCGGTCCCCTTCCTGAATGCCCGCAGCCTCGGAAGGTCCTCCCGGCACAACCCTTACCACCGTCACCGTATCCCGGTATTTGTAAAACTGCACTCCTATGCCGCCGAAATTACCGGTCATGCCTTCGTTCACTTTCTCCAGGTCTTTCGCCGGAATGTAGACGGTGTGGGGATCCAGGTCTTTGATAATCGCCTCGACGGCCCCCTCTTCGATCTTTTGGATGTCTACCGTATCGACATAGGAATGATTGACCATGTTCAGCACCATGTCCACTTTGCTCCCCTGCACGGGCAGGAACAATTCCCGCCTGTTCTGGATGTCCCTGCGGATAAGAAGGGAGTTGATAAACATTCCCGCCACTATCGCCAATGCGACGATAACCGGCATCAATATCATTCTTATACTGTTTTTGTACATAGCTTTCTAATTTATTTCCACCAGTTCGACTTCTACGTTCGCTTTTCTCAACAATTCAATGCCGTCCGTATAACGGTACTGTTCGGAATAAACGACTCTCCGGATTCCGGCCTGTATGATGAGTTTCGCGCATTCGATGCAGGGAGAGGCCGTCACATAGAGCGTGGCCCCCTCGCTGCTGTTGCTCGATTTGGCCACTTTCGTTATGGCGTTGGCTTCGGCATGCAGTACATAGGGTTTGGTCACATTCTCTTCGTCTTCGCACCGGTTTTCAAAACCGGAGGGCGTACCGTTGTATCCGTCCGAAATAATCGATTTGTCTTTTACGATGAGCGCCCCCACCTGGCGCCGGTTGCAGTAGGAGTTTTCCGACCAGATACGCGCCATGCGCAAATAGCGCCGGTCCAACAAGGATTTTTTTTCTTCTTCCGTCATGACTATTTTTTTCTCCCTTCCAGGTAGTGTATCATTTCATAGAAAGCGGACTTCCGGTCTTTTCCCACATCGATTCTGTCCAGTGCTTCCCGGCTTTTCTGCAGATAATTTTCGATGGTTTTCAGGGTCAGCTCCCTGATTCCCAAACGATCGTATATCCCCGTGACTGCTTTCACTTTTTCTTCCGCATCGAAATCTTTTTTGCCGATCCACGCCTGCAGCAGCTCTCTGTCTTCTTTGCCCGCCACTTCAAAAGCTTTGATCAGAAGGTATGTTTTTTTGTTTTCGGTAATATCTCCCCCGATTTTTTTCCCGAATTCCGCTACATCCCCGTACACATCGAGGTAATCGTCCTGTATCTGGAATGCCAGTCCCAGAAATCCGCCGAAATCATACAACGCATTGTATTCATGCTCCGGCGCCCCCGCAATCAAAGCCCCGTGGCGCAGACTGCCCGCAATGAGCACCGACGTTTTCAAATAAATCATGTGGATGTATTCCTCCTCCGTCACGTCATCCCGGGTCTCGAACTCCATGTCGTACTGCTGGCCTTTGCACACATCCATCGCCATCTGGTTGAATCCGTCGATAACCCGCCGCAGATACCGGTCTTCACAGGTTTCGATATATTTGTAGGCCGTAATCGCAGCCGCATCGCCGCTCAGGATCGCCACATTGCGATTCCATTTCTTATGCACGGTCAGACGTCCCCGCCTCAATTCGGCGTCATCCATCACGTCGTCATGCAAAAGGGTGTAATTGTGAAATATTTCGATCCCGACAGCCGATTTCAGCGCCTTTTCTATGTCATCCCGGTATAAGTTGTAGGCCATCAGGGTCAGCACCGGTCTGAGGCGTTTCCCTCCGTCTTCCAGAATGTACCGGATGGGTTCAAACAAAGAAACAGGCTCTTCGATATATTCCTGTCTGGAAAACTCCCGGCAGATAATTTCCCGTAATTGCTCTATGGTATACATCATTTTCATTAATGGTTATCAGACACGTTTATTCCAGGTAGGTGTAACCGTAAAGTCCGGAGCGATAGTTGGAAAGGAACTCGCGCCCTTCCGCTGCGGAGATGATGCCTTTCTTGACGGAAGCGGTCACCCACACTTCCACCGTCCGGGCCATTTTCTTCGAGCTGAACTGGACGTAATCCAATACGTCCGCTACGGTTTCGCCCTCGATGATTTTATCTATGACGTACTCGTTCCCCTTCACCTTGATGTGAACGGCGTTCGTGTCTCCGAACAGGTTATGCAGGTCTCCGAGAATTTCCTGGTAGGCGCCGACCAAAAAGACACCGAAATAATAGGGTTCTTTGTTATTTAATTCGTGGACCGGCAGGTAGTATGAAAAATTCCGTGTAGAGATGAAATTGTCGATTTTGCCGTCCGAATCACACGTAATATCCTGTATGGTCGCGGATTTCGTCGGCTGCTCATTCAACCGGGAAATGGGAATTATCGGAAATATCTGGTCGATGGCCCATGAGTCCGGCAGCGACTGGAACAGGGAGAAGTTGCAGAAGTATTT
>CAZYJV010000136.1:0-3744 GCA_964647845.1 uncultured Odoribacter sp. | reverse complement strand
CCAATGCCAGCAAAAGGGGAAGCATCAAAAATTTAAACATCTTTTTCATCGTCGTAAATATTAATAGAAAAATATCTTATTTTCTCCGTCTGCCGCTATACCACAGCATAAAGCAGCCCACCGCCACGAAAGGCAGGCTCAGCCACTGCCCCATGTTCAGCGTCATCGTTTCTTCAAACTCCACCTGGTTTTCTTTCACAAATTCAATCAGGAAGCGGGCGGTAAAAATCAGTATCAGAAACATGCCGAAAATAAATCCCTGCCTGTTTTTCACATTTGTCCGCCAATAGAGATACATCAGCACACCGAAACTTACCAGGTAACAAAAGGCCTCATACAGCTGCGCCGGATGCCGGGGTGCCAAAGGGTCCTCGATACCGTAGGCATTTACAAAGCGGAAACCCCACGGACGGGTCGTCATCTCCCCCACAATCTCCGAATTCATCAAATTGCCCAGACGTATAAACACACCCGCCAGCGCAATCGGAATCACCGCCCGGTCCAATATCCAGAAAATGGACCTTTTACTGACCTTTTTGGAATAATACCACAGGCCCGTGATGATACCGATAGCAGCCCCGTGGCTCGCCAGCCCCTGAAAACCCGTAAATCTGAATTCAGGTGCAAAGCGGAAAGGCAGAATCATTTCCAGCGGATGCTGGCTGAAATAAGCCCAATCATAAAAAATACAGTGTCCCAGACGGGCTCCGACAACAGTCGCCACCGCCACGTATATCCACAGCTTTTCCAGCCATTCCATGCTCAGCCCTTCGGCTTTGAAGATTCTCTCCTCTATCTTGTATCCGAAGATAAACGCCAGCACAAACAGCAGTCCGTAATAGCGCAGGGAAAATCCGCCCAGATTAAAAATCTCCGGCTTGACATCCCAGTTAATAAAAAACGATAAAAACATAAAAAACACACCGATTATTCATTCTTGCCGTGGCAATTCTTGTATTTCAGTCCACTACCGCAGGGACAAGGATCATTTCTTCCCACCTTGGGTCCCACATGCACGGGTTCGTGCTTCGGCGGCTGCCGGTTGCCCATGGGTGCGGATGCTTCCGTACGTCCCGTTTTCATCTTACTCAAATCGGTACGTCTCTCCTCCGCTTCCTTCACCCGTTCGGGTTCCTGCATCGGAATCTGTCCTTTCATCAGCGTAGAAACCGTTCCCCGGTTGATTTTCTCCACCATCGTCTTAAAAAGGTTGTACGACTCGAACTTATAAATCAACAGCGGATCTTTCTGCTCGTAAGCCGCATTCTGCACGGACTGTTTCAGATCATCCATTTCGCGCAGCTGTTCTTTCCACGCATCATCGATTTGAGCAAGGATAATTGCTTTCTCGTATGAGCGCATCAAATCTTCCCCCTGTGTACGGTACGCCTTTTCAAGGTTTGTCACCACGCTGTACATTTTCTGTCCGTCTGTAAAAGGCACCACGATATTCTTAAACACATCCCCCCGGTTTTCAAACACATTCTTGATCACCGGATACGCCTGCTGCGCTATGTGTTCCACCTTGCGGGTATATACCTCCCGGACGGCAGCATACAGTTTCTCCGTCAGTTCCTCCGGTTTCTGCTGCTGGAACTCTTCCGGACTTATTTCAAAGTCGATAGACAGCAAACGCAGCACCTCCAGTTTAAAGCCTTCCCAATCATTGTCAGGCTGGTACTCGTTCACCACCGACTCGCAGACATCGTACATATTGTTCGCAACCGCCACACCGATACGCTCGCCCAGCAAGGCATTGCGTCTCTGCTTGTAAATGATCGTACGCTGCGAATTCATCACGTCGTCATATTCCAACAAACGCTTGCGGATACCGAAGTTATTCTCCTCCACCTTCTTCTGGGCGCGCTCGATAGAGCGGGTAATCATGGAGTGCTGTATCACGTCCCCCTCCTTGTGGCCCAAACGGTCCATCACCCGGATGATACGCTCGGAACTGAACAGACGCATCAGATCGTCTTCCAGCGACACGAAGAACTGGGAAGAACCCGGGTCTCCCTGACGTCCGGCACGTCCGCGCAGCTGACGGTCCACCCGCCGCGAATCATGGCGTTCCGTACCGATAATGGCCAGACCTCCGGCAGCCCGCACTTCGGGACTCAGCTTAATATCCGTACCACGGCCGGCCATATTGGTTGCAATGGTCACCGTCTTCGACTTACCGGCCTCTGCCACGATATCGGCTTCTTTATGATGCAATTTGGCATTCAATACATTGTGGGGGATGTTCCGCAGTTTCAGCATGCGGCTGAGCAATTCGGACACTTCGACGGAAGTCGTACCCACCAGTACCGGCCGCCCTGCCTCCACCAGACGGACAATCTCGTCGATGACGGCATTGTATTTTTCACGTTTCGTCTTGTAGACCAAATCATTGGCATCCTTGCGGATCACCGGTTTGTTGGTCGGTATCACCACCACATCCAGTTTATAGATATCCCAAAGCTCGCCGGCTTCCGTCTCGGCGGTACCGGTCATACCCGCCAACTTGTGGTACATACGGAAATAATTCTGCAGCGTAATGGTGGCGAACGTCTGGGTGGCGGCTTCCACCTTTACGCCTTCCTTCGCCTCTATCGCCTGGTGCAAACCGTCCGAATAGCGGCGTCCCTCCATGATACGTCCCGTCTGCTCGTCCACGATCTTCACCTTGTTGTCTATCACCACATATTCCACATCCTTCTCAAACAGCGTGTACGCTTTCAGCAGCTGATTGACCGTATGCACCCGCTCCGATTTCACGGCATAATTCTGAATCATCTCGTCCTTCTGCCGTAACTTCTCCTTCTCATCCTGCACCGTCTTTTCAATCTCCGCCACTTCCTCTCCGATATTGGGCAGGATGAAGAACTTCGGGTCTTCCCCAGCAGCCGTGATAGTGTCATGCCCCTTATCCGTCAGATCAATCGAATTCTGTTTCTCGTCGATGACAAAATACAGCGGGTCGGTAATCTCCGGCATACGGCGGTTATTCTCCTGCATGTATTCATTTTCCGTCTTGATCAGAATCGCCTTGTTGCCCTGTTCGCTCAAAAATTTAATCAACGGCTTGTATTTCGGCAATCCCTTGTGGGCACGCAGCAACAGAATACTTCCCTCTTTCCTCTTTTTCGGGTCGTCGCTTTCCAGCAAAACCTTGGCATCGTTGAATATCTTCGCCACCAAATCCCGCTGCATCCGCACCAGCCTGTCCACACGGGGTTTGTATTCGTCGAACATCTGGTCTTCCCCTTTGGGCACCGGACCGGAAATAATCAACGGCGTCCGGGCATCATCAATCAACACGGAATCAACCTCATCGACAATGGCGTAATTATGTTTCCGCTGCACCAAATCCTCCGGATTGATCGCCATATTGTCGCGCAGGTAGTCGAAACCGAATTCGTTGTTGGTACCGAAAGTAATGTCCGCCATATAGGCTTTGCGTCTGTCGGGAGAATTGGGCTGATGCTTGTCGATGCAATCCACCGACAGTCCGTGAAACATATACAACGGGCCCATCCATTCCGAGTCACGCTTGGCCAGGTAATCGTTCACCGTCACCATGTGGACGCCGCGTCCCGTCAGGGCATTCAGGAATACCGGCAACGTCGCCACCAGGGTCTTTCCTTCACCGGTCGCCATTTCGGCGATTTTCCCCTGATGCAACACGGCACCGCCAATCAGCTGCACATCGTAATGCACCATGTCCCAGGTCACTTCATTTCCTCCGGCAATCCACGAATT
>CAZYJV010000135.1:0-3764 GCA_964647845.1 uncultured Odoribacter sp. | reverse complement strand
TTTTTATAAGGCCTTATTCATCTGCTTTTTCTCTGACGGATTTTATTTCTTTCAGAATATCGTCCAGAAGCTGGGAAGTCCCTATTCTGAAATAATTCGAAGTCAGCCATTCGCTGCCCAGGATGTGATTGACGATCGTCAGGTAACGCAAAGCATTCGCTGCCTTCGACACGCCTCCCGCCACTTTCAGCCCCACTTTCTTACCCGTACGCGCATGATACTGCTTTATCGCCTCACACATGACATACACGGCTTCCGGCGTCGCATTTACAGGCACTTTCCCGGTCGATGTCTTGATGAAATCCGCACCGGCATACATACTTACCAACGAAGCGTAAAAAACACTTTCGATGTCTTTCAGCTCCCCTGTTTCCAATATGACTTTCAAATGAACGCCTTCGCATACTTTCCGTATGGCCAGCAGTTCCCTGTAAATTTTCTCGAATTTTTTCTCCAGCACATCCCCTACCGTAATCACCACGTCCACTTCCTGCGCCCCGGCGGCTATCGCCATCTTACACTCCGAAAGTTTCAGCTCCATAAACGTCTGGGAAGCAGGGAAACCTCCCGCCACCACTGCCGTCAATATATCCGTACTCTTCAGGCCTTCCCGTACAATCCCCGCGAAATTCGGATACACGCACACGGCCGCCACTTCTCTCAAATTCCCTTTCTTCAGTTTTTTCAACAAATCGGTAACGAAAAATCTCACAGAATCTTCCGTATCCGTTACTTTCAGCGTGGTGTAATCCATGCACGATACGCAAAATTCCAGGTTCTCGGCACAGTATGCCTGTTTCACCTCTTTTTCGACAACTCCGTCCAGCTCGAATTGCATCCGGTCTTCCAGATTCGACGCATTGTAAGTTGCCAATATTTCTGAAATTTTTTCCATATGATAAGGTTTGCTTTTTCCCGAATTACAATCCCAACCTGCTTCTTTCCGCTTTCGTCAGTTTCGCCACCGTCAGTTTGTAGGACTGGAGAATCCATACGTTCAACATACTGTCACTGATAGAACCGTCTACTAATACGGTGTTCCAATATTTTTTGTTCATGTGGAAACCCGGAGTCACTGCCGGAAAGGTTTCCCGGATTTCAATGGCTTCATCCGGGTCGCACTTGAGATTCATCTTCAAATCGCCGGTCAGGGAGGCAAGGCAAAACATCTTTCCTCCCACCTTGAAAACTAAGGTCTCATCATCGAATGGCATATCCTCGGTTGCCTGTGGCAAACGCAGACAGTATTCACGTAATTCCTCTATATTCATGAAGGCAAAATTAAACAATGTTTATGAGCTTTTAAACTTTTCTCCGACAAATTATTTATATTTGCCTTAGGATATGTGTGTACTTTTGAAAAGTTAGATATGGCCAAAAAAGACAGTGAAGAGACTCCCCTGATGCAACAGTATTATTCGATGAAAGCCCAATATCCGGATGCCATCATGCTGTACCGGATGGGAGACTTTTACGAGACATTCGGGGAGGATGCCGTCATTACTTCCCAAATTTTGGGCATCACGCTCACCAAACGCTCCCACGGTTCGCCCGGAGACGTCCGGCTGGCGGGATTTCCTCACCACGCTTTGGACACCTATCTGCCTAAACTGGTCCGTGCCGGACAGCGCGTCGCCATCTGCGAGCAGCTTGAAGATCCCAAGAAAACGAATAAACTGGTGAAACGGGGCGTTATCGAACTGGTGACGCCGGGCGTTTCGTACGGCGAATACTCCACGGACAGCAAAAGCAATGTCTTTTTAGCCTCCGTCTGTTTCAACAAAACAGAAGCCGGTCTGTCGCTGCTGGATTTGTCCACGGGCGAGTTTCTGACGACGGAAGGCCCCCATCCGGTCATAGACAAACTGCTGAACAGTTTCCAGCCCAAAGAGGTCGTATACGCCCGCGGACAGGAGGGACGCTTCAAAGAGCTGTTCGGGAATAAATTCTACATGTACCCCATCGAAGAATGGTTCTTCGACCGGGAGGCCGCAGGGGAAAAACTGAAAAAACATTTCGAAGTCTCCTCCCTCAAAGGGTTCGGAATAGAAAATATGAACTGCGGCATCTCCTCCGCAGGAGCGATTCTCAGTTACCTGGAAATGACCAAGCACGACCTTATCGCCCATGTGACCTCCATTTCCCGCATCGACGAGTCCAGTTGCGTCCTTCTGGACAAATTCACCCTGCGAAACCTGGAACTGCTTCATTCGGCCTATGAAGGCGGAAAATCGCTGGTCGACATCATCGACCGCACCGTGACTCCCATGGGCGGACGGACGCTCAGACGCTGGATATGCATGCCGCTGAAGTCGCCGGAGAAAATCGATGAACGCCTTCAAATCACGGAGTGCCTCATCGATCACGAAGCCGAAAGACTGGAAACCGAAGTCTTGCTGCGGAACATCGGCGACCTCGAAAGACTGGCGTCCAAAATCGCCGTAGGACGCATTACGCCCCGCGAAATCATCCAGCTGAAAATAGCCCTGGGGTGTATTCCGCCTTTACAGGAACAATGCCGGAAAATCGATAATCCCGTACTTCAGCGCCTCACAGACCCGCTGGACTGCTGCCAGGCCCTCTATGAAAAAATAGACGCCCGGATCCGCGAAAATGCGCCGAACAACCTCAACAAAGGAGGTGTCATCGCAGAAGGCGTCCATGCCGAACTGGACGAATTGAAAAACATTCTGGAACACGGCAAGGAACTGCTGAACGCGATGCAGCAGCGGGAAATTGAAAAAACAGGCATCCCCTCCCTGAAAATCGCTTTCAACAATGTTTTCGGATACTACATCGAAGTCACCAAAACCCACAAGGACAAAGCTCCCGACACCTGGACGCGCAAACAGACGCTGGTCAATGCCGAGCGTTACATCACCCCGGAACTGAAGGAATACGAAGAGAAAATCCTTGGCGCCGAAACCCGGATTCTGGAAATCGAAACCGAACTATACAACGACCTGGTCGCCGAAGCTGCCACGTACATCCGGCAGATTCAGTCCGACGCCAAAATAATCGCCGCCCTGGACGCCCTGATTTCTTTTGCGGAAATATCCATCGCCAATAAATACAACCGCCCCGAAATCAATGACTCCGACTGTCTCGAAATCAAGGCGGGAAGGCATCCTGTCATCGAAAAACAACTGCCTCCGGGCGAAGAATATATCGCCAACGATATCTACCTGGACAACCGGCAACAACAAATCATCATCATCACCGGCCCCAATATGGCCGGGAAATCGGCTCTTTTACGCCAAACGGCCCTGATTGTGATTATGGCGCAGGCAGGCTGTTTCATTCCTGCCGAATCGGCCAAAATCGGCTACATAGACAAGATTTTTACCCGCGTCGGCGCCTCCGACAATATCTCGCAAGGAGAGTCCACTTTCATGGTCGAAATGAACGAAGCCGCCAACATCCTGAACAATATTTCCGACCGCAGTCTGGTGCTATTCGACGAGCTGGGACGGGGAACCTCCACTTACGACGGCATCTCCATTGCATGGGCAATCGTCGAATTTCTGCATGAACATCCGAAGTATCGGGCCAAGACCCTGTTTGCCACCCACTACCACGAACTGAACGAGATGGAACATGCTTTCAAAAAGATCAAAAACTTTAATGTTTCGGTTAAAGAAGTAAACAATAAGGTCATCTTCCTCAGGAAATTAGTCAAAGGAGGCTCCAATCACTCATTCGGTATCCAAGTCGGCAAAATGGCAGGCTTGCCCCAGTCCATCATCAAAAGGGCAGGCGAGATA
>CAZYJV010000134.1:0-3774 GCA_964647845.1 uncultured Odoribacter sp. | reverse complement strand
AAAAGAGACTCACCTTCCGGTGAGTCCCCCCGACTTAGTGTCTACACATACAACTACAACTATATTTACGATTCTCTTTACCTATTGCCGTACATCCGTTCATAGTAACGCTGATAATCCCCGCTTGTCACCTGATCCAACCACTCCTGATGTTCCAGATACCATTTCACCGTCTTCTCGATGCCTTCCTCAAATTGAAGGCTCGGTTCCCAACCGAGCTCCCTCTGCAATTTACGTGAATCAATCGCATAACGCATATCGTGACCCAGACGGTCGGTAACGTAAGTGATCAACTTTTCAGACTGACCTTCCGGATTACCCAAGAGACGGTCAACCGTCTTGATGATCACCTTGATGAGATCGATATTCTTCCACTCGTTAAATCCGCCGATGTTGTAAGTCTCGGCAATCCTGCCCTCGTGGAAAATCAAGTCTATCGCCCTGGCGTGGTCCTCCACATACAGCCAATCCCTCACATTCTCGCCCTTACCGTACACAGGGAGCGGTTTGCCGTGACGGATGTTGTTGATGAACAAAGGAATCAGCTTCTCCGGAAACTGATAAGGTCCATAGTTGTTCGAACAATTGGTGACAATCGTCGGCAAACCATAGGTGTCGTGATAAGCCCGCACAAAATGATCGCTCGACGCCTTCGATGCCGAATAGGGCGAATGGGGATTGTATTTTGTCGTTTCCAAGAAAAACTCCGTGCCGTAAGCCTCGTGCTCTCCCGCAGAAGCCTTGGTGAAAAAGGGTGCGGGAACCCCTTCCGGATGAGTCAGTTCAAGAGCCCCGTAAACCTCATCCGTAGAAATATGATAAAAGCGCTTCCCTTCATACGCTCCCTCCCATGCCGACTTCGCCGCCTGCAGCAGCGTCAGCGTGCCCATCACGTTCGTCCGGGCAAAAGCGAACGGATCCCTGATGGAACGGTCCACATGCGTCTCCGCCGCCAGATGTATCACCCCGTCCACCTCATACTCCGCAAATATCCGCTGCACCGCCGGGAAATCGCAAATATCCGCCTTCACGAACACATAATTCGGACACCTCTCCACATCCCGCAGATTCGCCAGATTCCCCGCATACGTCAGCTTGTCCAGATTCACAATCCGGTACTCCGGATACTTGTTCACCAGCAGGCAAACCACATGGGAGCCGATAAACCCCGCCCCTCCGGTAACCAATATATTCTTCATATCTCCTGAAATTGCATTTACTCCTTACCCCTCGCCTTCATCATCCTCTCCAGCGCCTCCCTCCATTCCGGCACCGCCACCCCGAAAGTCTGCCTGATCTTCGTCTTGTCCAGCACCGAATAGGCAGGACGGCGCGCCTTCGCCGGATACTCCGCCGTCGTGATCCCGTTCACGGTACATTTATCCCCGCTCAACCGCACAATCTCCCGGGCAAAATCGCACCACGAACAAATCCCCTCATTGGAAAAATGATAAATCCCCGTCTTGTCCGCCACACTCTCATCCGCCAGCATATGCACGATCGCCGCCGCCAGATCCGCCGCATAAGTGGGAGTCCCCACCTGATCGCACACGACATTCAGCTCTCCCTTTTCCTCCGCCAGACGCAGCATCGTTTTCACAAAATTACTGCCGAACTCCGAATACAGCCAGGCAGTGCGCACGATTATCGCCAGACATCCCGACTTCCTGACCGCCCGCTCCCCTGCCAGCTTCGTACGTCCGTACACCGTCTGCGGATTCACCGGACTCTTCTCCGTATAAGGCTCCGAAGCCGTTCCGTCGAAAACATAATCCGTCGAGACATGCACCAGCAGGCATCCCTCTTTTTCCGCCACCGCCGCCAGATTCTCCACCGCCCTCACATTCACCAGCTCCGCCTTCTCCGGTTCCTCCTCCGCCTTCTCCACCGCCGTATAGGCGGCACAATTCACAATCGTGTCTATCTCATTCCGGCTCACATAGTTTTCCACCGCCTTCCTGTCCGCAATATCCAGCTCCGCCACATCCGTAAAAAACACCTCGTCCAACGGGGAAAATCCGCTCTTCCTCAACTCGCGTCCCAACTGCCCGCCGGCTCCGGTAACCAATATATTCATAGCTCACAGATTCACATCAAAAACATAGGCATCCCGCAGACCGGGACGGTTCAGATCCTTCGGCGACAGGAGCATGTCCTCCCGGGGAATCCTCCAATCGATGGCCAGCTCCGGATCGTCGAAACTGATTCCCCCTTCCGCCTGCGGTTCATAATAAGCGTCGCACTTATACTGCACGACAGCCTCCCCGCTCAGCACGGCGAACCCGTGGGCAAATCCCCGGGGTATGAAAAACTGCCGCTTATTCTCCTCCGTCAGCTCCACGCCGACATACCTGCCGAAAGTAGCCGACCCCCTGCGCAAATCCACCGCCACATCCCATATCCGTCCCCGGACAGCCCTTACCAACTTCGCCTGGGCATACGGCGGCAACTGATAATGCAATCCGCGGACGACGCCGTAAGACGATTTGGATTCATTATCCTGCACGAAAACCGTCTCCCCGACCATCTCCCCGAAACGCCGCTGGGAAAAACTCTCAAAAAAATATCCCCTGCTGTCCTCGAAAATCCGGGGCTCCATAACAAAAACCCCCGCTATTTCCGTCTCCAAAACACCCGTACTCATATCCGCTTAATTCTTTTTCTTTTCAAATTCCGCCGCCAGATCCAGCAGATAACGCCCGTACTGATTGCCCAGCATCGGCTGCGCCAGCTCCCGCATCTTCGCCGGACCGATCCACCCCTTCCGCAAAGCGATCTCTTCCAGACAGGCAATCTTCAGCCCCTGTCTTTTCTCTATCACCTCCACAAACGTCGAAGCCTCCGACAACGAATCGTGCGTCCCCGTATCCAGCCACGCGAAACCGCGCCCCAGCACCTGCACCTTCAGACGCCCCTTCTCCAGAAAATACCGGTTCACGCTCGTAATCTCCAGTTCGCCGCGCTCCGAAGGCCGCACCCCCTCCGCCGCCTTCACCACCTCATTCGGGTAAAAATAAAGCCCCACCACCGCATAACTGGACTTCGGCTGCAACGGCTTCTCCTCGATACTCAATACATTCCCCGCCCCATCGAACTCCGCCACGCCGTAACGCTCCGGATCGCGCACCCAATAGCCGAACACCGACGCCTTCCGCTCCTCCTCCACCGTCTTCACGGCCTTTTCCAGCATCGACGTAAACGACTGTCCGTAAAAAACATTATCCCCCAACACTAAGCAGACATCCTCCTCGCCGATAAACGACTTCCCTATCAAAAAAGCCTGCGCCAGTCCTTCCGGCCGGGGCTGCTCCGCATACTCGAAACGCACGCCGTAATCCGCCCCGTCCCCCAGCAAACGCCGGAATCCCGGCAAATCCTGCGGCGTGGAAATAACCAGTATCTCCCGGATCCCCGCCAACATCAGGACGGAAACCGGATAATAAATCATCGGCTTGTCATATACCGGCAGCAACTGCTTGGAAACCCCCTTCGTCATGGGAAACAAACGCGTTCCCGTACCTCCGGCCAAAACGATACCTTTCATTTTCTGCAACACTTATAAATTCCTGCAAATGTACACATTCTCCATTACTTTTTCAACCCCGACGCATTTTCCCCCGATAATACCAAAAAAGGGACGATGATTTTTTATAATCATCGTCCCCTGCACCGACCGCATCATTACCGGCTCACTCCCGCAGACACCACCGAGGCACCAACAGGAACAGCAACACCCTCCCTATCGCCCGCAATACTTTCATCGCTCTCATTTCA
>CAZYJV010000133.1:2634-3852 GCA_964647845.1 uncultured Odoribacter sp. | reverse complement strand
AAAAAGAATAATCAGGGACTGTCTAACAAGTTTTTTTACTTCTCTGAGAATCGGAAATTCGGAAACGCTCTCGGACAAAAGTACAAATAAAACGGGGGAGTCTAAGACTTGTTAGACACCCCCTACACTTGGCAGTTTTTTGCCTAATAATGAAACTTATATCAGAACAAGTCTTGAGTTACTCAAAATAAGTCACACCTATTCCGCCAACCGGCCGATGGCTTTGAGGTATCGGGTTTCGCTCATTTTCAGGGCGGCTTTGGCTTCCACCCACTGGCTTTGCGCTTCCTGCCACTGCGCCTGCGCTTCCAGGAGATTGGTGAGGCTTTCCATGCCGACTTCATACTGATTGCTGCTGATCCGCAGATTCTCTTCGGCCTGCAACAGGGCGTTTTTTGCCATTTTAATGCGTGTCTGGGCGTCCCGGATATTGAACCGGGCGGAGGTGATTTCCAACTCCATCAACTGCGCGGATTTTTCAAGATTCAGGCGACTTATCTCATGCTCGGTACGTGCCGCTTTCGATTTATTGCGCCCTTCTCCCCAGTTAAACAAAGGTATCTCCACATAAGCCAGGGCATTGAAAGAGGCTTTCGACTCCCGCTCGCCGTTCAGCTCCAGTCCGCCCCCATAACCATAGCCCGCCGTGACTCCGATCTGCGGCAAGAAATCCGCCTGCACAAGGTGTATTTCCTTTTCCTTCAATACGGTTTCCTCCTGCAGCAGATTGTAGTCCGGACGCTGGGTAAGTTTCGCCGGCTCGGTCAATATTCCCGGCTGGATCGTTTCGGACAGACTGTCCCGTATAGCGATCTCCGTCTGCAAGTCCAACCCGATAATCCGGCAAAGGTTCATCTGCGACAAAACCAATCCGTTCCGGGCTTTCTGCACTAACAAATCCGCTTCATTATAGCGCACCTGCACTTTCAGCACGTCGTTCCCCGTCGCCATTCCCACCCTGCGGGCATCCCCGACGTTCTTCAACAATTCCCCCAATGCCTTCCGGTACGCTTCCGCCGCTTTCACCTGTTCTTCCACTCCCAGCAACTGCCAATAGGACTGGTCGGTCTCGGCGAAAACCTCGGAACGGCTCAGGCGAACATTCTCATTCGCCATCATTTCCCCGATTTTCGACATTTTATGGGCCGTACGGACCTTGCCTCCCATATACACGGGCTGCTGCACCTGCACTCCTACCGTATAAACGCCCCGCATCCC
>CAZYJV010000133.1:0-2534 GCA_964647845.1 uncultured Odoribacter sp. | reverse complement strand
TCCGTTCTCGTCGGGAACATACGTAGGCAAATAGCCGCCTTTCAATTTATAGGCATACTTTTCCTGATTGTAAAAACCCAAACCTGTCGCTGAAAAACGGGGAAAATAGCCGGCATGATATGCCTTGGTTTCCGACACGGCCTTTTCCAGTTGTTTTTGCGCAATAGCGATCTGCCTGCTGTTTTCCAGCGCCATCTCCCGACACTGCTGCAAATTCAGTATCACTTGCGCATGCGCCTGCCAACCAAGAAGAAACAAGCTGAAAATCAATATTGTCTTTTTCATATCCTATCTACTATTCATCATACGACAGCCTCCCGCCCTCAACACATTCTAATCCGGATAACACGACCTCTTTTCCGGCGGGGATGACCGATCCGGTAAAACAAAGAATAAAGCACGGGCAATACCACCAGCGTGATAATCGTCCCTACCAGCAGACCGCCCATTATCGTCACGGCGAGCGCTCCGAACATATCGTCGTTGACCAGCGGAATCATACCCAATATGGTGGTCAGCGCCGCCAAAAGAACGGGACGCAGTCTGGAAGACGAGGCATCCAACAGAGCCCGGAAAGGCTCCTTCCCCTCATTCATCTGTATCCCCACCTCATCCACCAGGACTACGCCGTTCTTAATCATCATCCCGACCAAACCCAAAGCTCCGACAATCGCCACGAAGCCGAATTCCTTGTCAGCCAGCAGCATGCCGGCGACAATGCCCGTCACGGCCAGAGGCAGACACAAAAGTATCATAACGGGCTTGCGAAAATCCCGGAACAAAGCGATCAGTATGGCAATGACCAGCACAATGGCTATCGGCACATTTTTGAACAGATACTGTTCGGACTGGGTACTGGCCAGATATTCCCCCTGCCACTCGGTCGTATATCCGGGAGGTATCTGCAGCGTATCGATTCTGGCCAGGATGCTGTTTCTGACCTCCGTCGTCGTAAAACCGGGCGCATTGTTACACTGCGCCGAGATGGAGCGCTGTCCGTTATAACGTCTTACCAGAGGGATTTCCCATTTCATGCCGATCCCGTTGGCTGCCTGGTTCAGCGGTACCGACCCGATCATGTCCTTCACGATTTCATCCGCAGAGACCATGCCCGCCATCAGTTCCTTCACCGTTTCCATATTCAGCTCCCCGACGGAGGGCGTCAGGCTCCATACCGGCACATTTTCAAGCTGTTCCGGTCTCTCTCCCCTGGCATTCACGGTCTTGATATAAACGGGGAGCGCATGTTCCCCTTCATAATATGAAGCGACCGGGAGCCCTTCCGTCGCAGCCAGCAACGCCAGACTCACATCCTGCCTCGAAATATCGACCTCCCGGGCAATCTGCTGGGCATAGCGGACATCCAGCACCGGAGTCGTCGGTCCCCAGTCATTCGTAACCAGAATAGCGGACGAATCTTCCCGCATAATCTGCTCCACCTGACTGCACAGACGCTTCAAAACGGCCGGGTCGGGACCCGCAATCATAAACTGAATCGGGAAATTCATATACATCAGGTTGTAACGCTTCATGCGGACATACCCTTCGGGATAATGTTCCGACAGGTATTTCTGCAACTCCGACAGATTGTCTTTGAGTGTCGCGGGAGACGTAAAGTCCACAATCAGCTCTCCATAGCTCAGCGCCGGTTCCGCCACCGTCCGCACCAGATTGTAGCGGGAAGGCGTCCCCCCCAGACTTGTCGTAACGGCGGTAATCTCCGGCCGGCTCATCAGATAGCGTTCCATCGACGCCAGATCGGCTTTCACCGTCTCCGGATTGGTGCCATAAGGCATCTGGTATTCTATATACAACTGGTTGTAGCTCAAATCCGGGAAAAATCCCTGCCGGATAAACCGGAACCCCCATACGCTGACCGCCAGCAAAACGACGACGGCGATCACCACCGGCCAGCGGTTATAAATGGAAAACTGCAACGCATTCCGGTACATCCGGTACACGGGCCGCCGGTACAACTCTTTCTCACTGACAGTATTCCCCTTCGCCTTCAGCACCCTGTCCGCCTGCAACGGCGCATAAGCCAGCGCCAGTATCCAGCTCAGCCAGAGCGATACCGCCAAAACGATAAACAGGTCCCGGACATACTCGCCCGTCGTATCGGGCGACAAATATATCGGAAGGAAAGTCAAAATACCGATGGTCGTCGCTCCCAGCAAAGGCCACCCCGTTTTCCTGGCGATATTCACCAGCGCTTCGGGTTTTCCGATGCCCTTCTGCAGATCCACCATGATGCCGTCGACAATGACAATGGCATTATCCACCAGCATTCCCATGGCGATAATGAACGACGCCAGAGAAACCCGCTGCAGCGTGCCGTGCATCATATGCAATACCACGAAAGAGCCCAGAACGACGATCACCAGACTCACGCCGATGATGTAGCCGCTGCGGATGCCCATGAAAAGCATGACGATAAAAATGACAATCACGACCGACTCGACCAGATTGACCATGAAAACATTAATCGCACTTTTTACGCGGGTCGGCTGAAAAAACACCTTTTTAAAGTCGAT
>CAZYJV010000132.1:0-4111 GCA_964647845.1 uncultured Odoribacter sp. | reverse complement strand
GCGGGCGTGTCGCTGACCCATTTCTCCAATGGCAATACCCGGTTCCCCAATGCCGGACTGAACATGATGGATTTCAGGGCCGGCCTTGTGTATCATTTCAACCGGGAGGAAGCCCGTCTTTCCAAGGCATTGGACCATACTCCTGTACCCGCTTTCCCCCGGCATGTGAGTTATGATTTGGTAGCGTTCGGGGCGTGGCGGCGGAAAGGCTATTTCTCGGAGGAAGGATTCGTCCTTTCTCCGGATGCCTATACGGTGCTGGGCGTCAGTCTGGCGGCGATGTACAATGTCAGTTACAAATTCCGTACGGGAGTCGCGCTGGATGGGGTGTACGATGCGAGTGCCAATGTTTTTGTGCTGAATGATCCTTCCACGGAGGGATTCGTTGAACCGCCGTTCAGTGCGCAGGTCGCTTTGGGCGTTTCCGGCCGGGTAGAGTATGTAATGCCTTATTTTATCGTGGGTATCGGGATGGGGGCGAACGTGCTGCACCGGGGAGGCGATTTGAAGTCTTTCTATCAGATGCTGTCGCTCAAGATTTCAATGACCCGGAGCACTTTTCTGCACGTGGGGTATAATCTGAAAGATTTTCGGGACCCGAATTTCCTGATGCTGGGGTTCGGAGTGCGCCTCCATAACAAATATCCGGTCTGGAAGTGAGAAAACGGACGTGTGCCGGAATACCGCTGCGGATTTCAGCACACGCCCGTGTCACCTATACGAGGTGTTTGATTAATTCCTGGCGGTCTCCGTACAAGAGGTCGATGACGGGAATTTCTATCAGGGTGTAGCAGCCCGGTTTCTGGAGCATGGCGGCTCTTGCGGCGGATACCATGATCTGGGCGGTCAGCGCCGGATTGTTGATTTTCATGTTGAACTCGAAAAGCTGGTTCTGGGTTTTGCCCGACACGCCTTTGCGGGTGAGGTTCACGCCGTGTCCCATATCCAGCAGGTTGTCTACGCTCTCCACTTGCAATACGTGGGTCTCGTCGCTGGCGAAGTAAGGATCGCTCTTGATGTTTTGTGCCACGTTTTTAAAGTCGTATCCGTCTTTCAGTTCGATATACACCATCCGGCGGTGGATTCCCGTACCCGTAGGGATGGTCATCGACAGGGCGGCTTTTACGCCCTCTACGGCTTTGACGGCAACGGTATGTCCCATGCTCATGCCCGGTCCGAAATTGGTATAGGTGATGCCTTTGGGGGCACAGGCTTCCAGTAATGCCCGAACGACGGAGTCGCTACCCGGATCCCAGCCTGCCGACATGACGGCTACCCGGTTGTGTTTTTGCGCGATGGCGTGTAACCGCCGGTGCAATTCCGGTATTTGGGTGTGGATGTCGAAGCTGTCTACGGTGTGGATGCCTTTCGCCAGTATTTCGGAAGCGTATTCCTCCACTTTGCGGGTGGGCGTGCAGAGGATGGCGACGTCCGTTGCCGGCAGCTGGCTGATGTTATTGACTACGGCATAGGGTTTCAGTTCGGCGGGAACGTTTGACGCATCGCGGCGTACGATGCCCGTGATTTCGAAATCGGGGGCGGTTTCCAGTGTTTCCAGCACATATCTCCCGATGTTGCCGTATCCGACGACGGCTGCTTTGATTTTGTCCATGGGTTTGTTGTTTTGGTTTGACTATATTGCTTTATGATTGTCTGCAAGGTAGCAAATTTCGCAATAATTTGCAGGAATGCAAAGGCTTTGCGCCGACGTGTTGAGGGTGAGACTGATTTTTTCCCGGAACGATGAAATTTAACACCGGGGAATGCGTATATTTGCATGAAGGCAGTTTTGGGGCGATGCGCATATGTGCGATTGGATGAATTTTAAAGCGTAGGTTATGATGAAAAAGAACGTATTTATTTTTTTGTTTGCTGTGGTGTGTGGGTTTTTACAAATCGCCCGTGCGACAGACAGGAATAAGAAGCAGGTGACGGAAATCGTTGATTTTGACCCGGTGGAGTTCGTGAATCCGTTGATGGGTACGGCATCGACGTATGAGCTTTCGACGGGAAACACGTATCCGGCGGTGGCACGTCCCTGGGGGATGAATTTCTGGACACCTCAGACCGGAAAGATGGGGGACGGCTGGGCTTATACCTATGCTTCCAATAAAATCAGGGGATTTAAACAGACGCACCAGCCCAGTCCCTGGATAAACGATTACGGACAGTTTGCGATTATGCCCGTTGTCGGTGGCGTGAAGTTCGACCAGAACGAACGGGCCAGTTGGTTCAGTCACAAGAGCGAGACGGCAAAGCCTTACTATTACGGGGTGTATCTTGCCGAGCATGATGTGACGGCAGAGCTTACCGCTACCGATAGGGCGGCGATGTTTCGTTTCACTTTTCCGGAAAGCGACCAGGCTTATGTGGTTGTCGATGCTTTCGACGGAGGGTCTTATGTCAAAGTGTTTCCCGAAGCGAACCGGATCATCGGCTATACGACGAAAAACAGCGGCGGCGTGCCGGATAATTTTAAGAATTATTTTATCCTCGAATTTGACCGGCCTTTCGCTTATACGGCTACGTTTAAGGAGGGGGAGCTGGCGGAGGATGCGGATGAACAGCAGGCAAAACATGTCGGTGCCGTGGCGGGGTTCAAGACCTCCAGAGGAGAGATGGTGCACGTCCGGGTGGCATCTTCGTTTATCGGTTTCGACCAGGCGGAGATCAATATGAAGGAACTCGGCGACCACGCTTTCGATGCGCTTGTGGCGCAAAGCAAGGCGAGCTGGAACAAGGAACTCGGCAAAATCGAGGTGGACGGCGGAACGATGGAGCAGTACCGCACGTTTTATTCGTGCATGTACCGTTCACTTTTGTTTCCCCGTAAGTTTTACGAGGTAAACGAAAAGGGGGAGATTGTACATTACAGCCCGTTTAACGGGAAGGTGCTTCCCGGATACTTGTTTACGGATACCGGTTTTTGGGACACGTTCCGCAGCCTGTTCCCGTTTTTGAACCTGATGTATCCCGCTATGGCGAAGGAGATGCAAGAAGGTTTGCTGAATACGTACCGGGAAAGCGGTTTCTTCCCCGAATGGGCAAGCCCCGGGCATCGGGGATGTATGGTTGGCAATAATTCGGCGTCCGTACTTGTGGATGCCTATGTGAAAGGCATCCGGGTGGACGATGTGAAAACGCTTTATGAGGGACTTGTGTACGGCACGGAGCATGTGCATCCGGAAGTGTCCTCGACGGGTCGGCTGGGGCATGAGTATTACAATAAGCTCGGGTATGTCCCCTACAATGTCGGTATCCGTGAAAATGCCGCCCGGACGTTGGAATATGCTTATGACGACTGGTGCATATACCGGATAGCCAAGGCGCTCGGACGGCCGGAACAGGAGGTGAAGCTGTATGCCGGTCGGGCGATGAATTACCGGAATCTTTTCGACAAGGAAACCGGTCTGATGCGGGGTAGGAATCAGGACGGGACGTTTATGGCTCCGTTTTCTCCGTTGAAATGGGGAGATGCTTTTACGGAGGGCAATAGCTGGCACTATACGTGGTCGGTTTTCCATGACCCGCAGGGATTGATTGATTTAATGGGGGGCGAGGAGCGTTTTACGGGGATGCTCGACTCCGTTTTTGCTGTTCCCCCCTTGTTCGATGCAAGCTATTACGGGCAGGTCATTCATGAAATCCGGGAGATGCAAATCATGAATATGGGCAATTACGCTCACGGCAATCAACCCGTGCAGCACATGATTTATCTGTATAATTATGCGGGAAAGCCGTGGAAGGCGCAGTATTGGGTGCGGCAGGTGATGAACCGGATGTATCAGCCCGTGCCGGACGGTTATTGTGGGGATGAGGACAACGGGCAGACATCGGCGTGGTATGTGTTCTCCGCCCTTGGATTTTATCCCGTGGCGCCGGGTACTACCCAATATGTGCTGGGTGCGCCTTTGTTTAAGCATGCGGTTCTGCACCTGGACAACGGAAAGGATTTTGTCATCCGTGCTTCTGACAATAGTCCGGAGAATATCTATATGCAGGCCGTGACTTTCGGTGGAAAGAATTATACGAAAAATTACCTCGAGCATTTCGATATGCTGAAAGGCGGAGTGTTGGACATCCGGATGAGCGACAAACCGAACCTGAAGCG
>CAZYJV010000131.1:0-4118 GCA_964647845.1 uncultured Odoribacter sp. | reverse complement strand
GTAGCAGTACAGATTGTGAATGCCGCTAATCAGATTGTTTGGGAAGAGACGGTATATTTTGAAGGAGAGGCAGTTCGTATCGATATGGGAAGTTTGGTACAGGGCGAATATCAACTGCTGCTGAAAGTCGGTTCTACGAACTATAAAGGCGTATTTCAGATGGATTAAACTTATGTTGAAATGATGCTCAGCGTTATCCCAAGTCGCTATCATTTCAACCCAACGGCTCTGGAAACAGAGCCGTTTTTATTTTGTCTGTATGGGATGAGCATGAGATTTTCAGCAGTTCGTTTTCAATTGATTACGTTTTGACGTATCTTTGTTCATTAGAATACTAATGGTGAAGGTGCATGTTTAAAAAGTATAAAAGATTCTTTTTTGTCTTCTGGGGTATATTTTTAACCGGAGTATTGTGTTTGGTGCTGTTCTTTTGGTTGATCGCCGAGGGGAAGCTGGGGTTCATGCCTACGTTTGAGGAACTTGAAAATCCGAACAGCAAGTTCGCTTCGGAGATCTATTTCGACGACGGACCGATGATCAGCCGGTACTATATCGGAAGTGAAAACAGAAGATATACGGAATACAAGGACATCCCCGCTTCGGTGAAAGATGCGTTGATTGCCACGGAAGACGCCCGGTTTTATGAACACAGCGGCATCGACGTCATTGGTCTTTTTCGGGTGGCGAAGGGCTTGTTGACCGGAAGCAGTTCTACGGGTGGCGGAAGTACGATCAGCCAGCAGCTGTCCAAAATGCTTTTTCCCCGAGACCCGGACCAGAATTTCGTAGAACTTTCCTTGCGGAAATTCAGAGAGTGGGTGATTGCCGTCCGGCTGGAGAAAAGTTATACGAAAGAGGAAATCATGACGATGTATCTGAACAAGTTCGATTTCCTCAATCTGGCGGTGGGAATAAATTCGGCTGCGGAGGTGTATTTTCAGAAATCGTTGGATTCGTTGCAGATACACGAGGCCGCGATGTTGGTCGGTATGGCTAAGAATCCGGCGCTGTTTAATCCGGTGCGTCGTCCGGAGCGGACATTGGGGCGTCGCAATGTGGTATTGAACCAGATGTTGAAGTATGGAAAAATAATGCAGAGTGAGTACGATTCTTTGAGAATGCTGCCATTGGGTCTGAATTTCAAGAAAGAAGACCACAAGGAGGGATTGGCCGCTTATTTCCGGGAATACCTGCGTATTTTCATGACTGCCGGAGAACCTGATATTAAAAATTACCGTTGGAACAGGGATCAGTATAAAGTCGATTCGATCGCCTGGGCAACGAATCCGCTTTACGGCTGGTGCAAAAAAAACAGAAAGGCGGACGGGACGAATTATGACATTTATTCCGACGGACTGAAAATTTATACGACGCTGAATTCCCGGATGCAGCAATATGCGGAGGACGCAGTGCGGGAGCATCTGGGTAAAGAGCTGCAGCCTTTGTTTCAGAGCGAGAGGGTGGAAAAGCGCAATCCCCCGTTTTCGAATGATCTGACGGATGAGGAAGTGCTGGATATATTGAACCGCTCCATCAAGCGGACGGAGAGGTACCGGGCATTGAAAGAGGCCGGCGTGTCTTATGCGGAGATCCGGAAAAGTTTCAGTCAAAAAATACCGATGCAGATTTTTACATGGAGAGGCATTCGGGACACGGTGATGTCGCCGCTGGATTCCTTGAAGCATTACAAGTCTTTTTTCCGGGCGGGATTTTTGGTCATGGAGCCTCAGACGGGAAAAATCAAGGCGTATGTGGGAGGACCGGATTATCGCTATTTCATGTACGATATGGTGAGTGTCGGCAAACGGCAGGTGGGTTCGACGATCAAGCCCATTTTATATACGCTGGCGATGCAGGAGGGGCTGGGACCTTGCGACAAGGTGCCCAATATACCCCAGACATTCGTTTTGCCGGACGGTACGACGTGGACGGCCCGGGGAGGTACGAAACGGAAAGGGGAGATGGTGACCTTGTTGTGGGGATTGGCCAATTCCGAGAATAATATTTCGGGCTGGGTGCTGAAACAGTTTACCCCCCAGGCGGTGGCGCAGATGGCGCACAAAATGGGAATACACAGCTTTATCGATCCGGTCCCCTCCGTATTCCTGGGGACGGCGGAAATTTCACTGAAAGAGATGGTGGCGGCTTACTCCATATTTGCCAACAAGGGGGTTTACAATACGCCCGTGATGGTATCTCGGATAGAGGATAAATACGGTAACGTGCTGGCGGAATTTTCAGCGGATTCCAAGGAAGTCATTACGGCTCAGACGGCTTATCTGATGTGCAATTTGCTGGAAGGCGTGGTCAATAAGGGAACGGGAATCCGTTTGCGTATAAAATACGGATTCACCAATCCGATGGGAGGTAAAACCGGCACGACCCAGCAGCATTCCGACGGTTGGTTCATGGCTTTGACGCCTGACCTGGTGGGCGGTGTCTGGGTAGGAGCGGAAGATCGTTCGATTCATTTTCAGAATCTGAAATACGGCCAGGGAGCCAATATGGCGCTGCCTATTTGGGCGGAATTTCTGGACAAAGTGATGAGCGACCCGAAATTGCATTTTTCGGAGCGTCCTTTTGAACGCCCGGCAGGTGTATATAAAGAGCTCAATTGTGACGAGGAAAACGAAGAACAGAATCTGTATGCCCCGCTGTCCCCTTCGCAAGATCTGGAGGAAGAATACGAAGAATTCTATTAATTTCCCGATATGAAATCGAAGACCGTATACGTTTGTCAGAATTGCGGAGCGAAAGAATCCAAATGGGTGGGGCGTTGTTCCGCTTGCGGGGAATGGAACAGTTTCGAAGAAGAGGTTGTGGTTTCCGAGAAAGGACGTAAAGGGGCTCTTCTCGGGCAGGCTTCTTCCAAGGCATTCCGTTTGTCGGAGATTAAAGCGAATGCGGATGAACGCATGGATACGGGGGACAATGAGCTGAACCGGGTGCTGGGGGGCGGTTTGGTGCCGGGATCGATGGTCCTGTTAGGCGGCGAGCCGGGCATTGGTAAATCGACGCTGGTATTGCAGTTTGCCCTGCATAACCGTTGCGGGAAAGTGCTGTATGTTTCGGGCGAGGAGAGTATATCGCAGATTAAGATGCGGGCGCAGCGTCTGGGGATAGAGAATGATGAGTGTCTGTTCCTTTCCGGCAATTCGCTGGAGAATGTATTGGAGCACTCCCGCGCGATTCAGCCGGATTTGTTAATTATAGATTCCATACAGACATTGGCGACAGAGGCGGTGGACTCGATTCCCGGCAGTTTGTCGCAGATCCGGGAGTGTACGAATATGTTGCTCCGTTATTCGAAAGAAAATACCATTTCGACGATATTGATCGGGCACATTACCAAAGACGGTCAGCTGGCGGGCCCGAAGATTCTGGAACACATGGTGGATACCGTCCTCCAGTTTGAGGGTGACCAGCAGTATATGTACCGCATTCTGCGTTCTATCAAAAACCGTTTCGGCTCCACATCGGAAATCGGCATTTATGAAATGTTGCAGTCCGGCTTGAGGCAGGTGGTGAATCCCTCGGAACTTTTACTTTCCAATCACGGTCAGGATTTGAGCGGTATCGCCGTGTCGGCGACGGTGGAAGGCGTTCGCCCCATATTGCTGGAAGTGCAGGCATTGGTGAGTACGGCGGCTTATGGCGTGCCGCAGCGTTCGGCGACGGGTTTCGACTCTCGGCGGCTGAATATGCTGCTGGCGGTCCTGGAGAAAAGGGTCGGATTCCGTTTGGCGGCAAAGGATGTATTTTTGAATATTGCGGGCGGGATACGGGTGAATGACCCCGCATTGGATTTAGGCGTCGTTATGGCGGTCCTGTCGTCGAATATCGATGCCGCTCTGCCGCGAGACACCGTTTTTGCCGGAGAAGTGGGATTGTCCGGTGAAATCAGAGCCGTCAGCCGCATCGAGCAACGAATCTCCGAAGCCGAAAAATTGGGATTTAAGCAGATCTTTGTTCCTTACGGAAACCAGAAGGCCCTGACGAAACAGACACCCCGCATCGAGGTGAAGCCTGTTTCCAAAATAGCGGATATTTGCCGGGCTTTGTTCGGATAAAAAGAAAAGCAGCCACTTTCGTAACTGCTTATTTTCCAGTGTCCTCGC
>CAZYJV010000130.1:0-4158 GCA_964647845.1 uncultured Odoribacter sp. | reverse complement strand
GATATTCGTTAATGCATAAATTCCAGAGTTAATAACCTCCTCTGCTTTTGCCAAAGCCGTTGTATAATCACTCTTTAACAATGCAATACGAGCTTGTAAAGCTAAAACAGTATAGGAAGAAAGATAAGCGGAATTGGGCGTCGGTACATAGGACGCAATAGTCTCATAAGACTTCAGTGTAGAATAGGCTACCGCTAAATCCTCTTCTATTAATTTATATGTTTCTTCTTGTGTGCTTCGTCCCGGATAAATAGCACGGTTTGCTGTCGGATAATATACAGTAACTAACGGAATCCCTTTTGCTGCAGTCTGTGCATTAGCGGAAGAATAAGCCTCACAGAAATGATCAACTAACCAATAATAGCAATAGGCCCTGACAAAACGTGCTTCTCCATCATAACGTTGCAATTCTGCCAAATTTTCATCCGAATATTCATTTTCGTCTGTTAGGTTTTCAATTTTTTCAATGATATAATTCGCTGAATTAATGACAGAATATATACTTGACCACATAGATTCGATATCCTGATCGGAAGACAGAATATTTCCGTTAGCAAATGTTCCGACTTGATTTCCGTTTCCGATGACTCCCTGGAATAAATCCATTTGGATTTCCTGATTATTGATCCAGGCTCCGGCAGTAATACTTCTCATACTTGAATAAAGTCCGTTACGGAAACGCTGACAATCGTTCAATGTCTGTATGGCCGTTTGGTCATCAAGACTACCATAAGGCTTCTTGTCCATATCGCAGGAAACAAGCCATCCACTAAGCACTAATAATGCGATAAATATTTTTTTCATAAATTTTCTTTTCTTGATTAAAATGAAACTTCTATACCAAACACAAACTGACGAGTATTCGGATAATTGAAGCGAACCAAATTTGCATCCGGTTCTGGATCGTAACCACTATACTTGGTCCACGTTAACAAGTTACGTCCGATAGCAAAAACACTTACATTACTCAAGCCGGTATGTTGCAGCAAAGAATGAGGTAAACTGTATTGCAGAGTTACATTCTTCAAACGAATAAATGAAGCATCTTCTACCAGATGAGTATCAAACTGTCTCTCTTCTCCGAGCACAGGGATATCAGTAATATCTCCCGGTTTAGTCCAGATCTTCAGCATTCTGACAGACTGGTTTACAGATAACCCCTGTTCAGCATTTTCCAGGAAATAGTTATCATTATTAATCATGTATTTATCTTTGGCCCATGTGAACTCTGCATTGAAAGAGAGCCCTTTCCATTGAAATTCCGTACCAAAGCCACCGGTATAGGGAGCATATGTACTTTTACCGATCAAGACGGCATCTTCTTCTTCATTATAAACTTTAGTTAAATTGCCATTCTTGTCATACCATACTTGCTTCCCGTCGCGAGAATCAACGCCGGCATAACGTACCTGATACAATTCTCCGCAATCATGACCGATTTTATACATCAAGCCATAGTTAGGTAAAGCAAATTCATCCCGACCATCAAATAACTCGGTAATTTCATTATGATTATAATTGAAATTAGCTTTTACAGCCCAATAAAAATTATGATTTTTCAGCAGGTCCAATTTGAAATCCAAATCAACACCCCGATTCACCATAGAACCGACATTCCCCCAACCGGATGCAAAACCTGTGGTAAAAGAATACGGAATTTCCAATAACATATCTTCCGTTTTCTTATTATAATAATCCACATTCATGCTCAAACGGTCAAATACACGGAAAGATACACCTATATTGGTAGCTTTCACTGTTTCCCAAGTCAAATCATAGTTGCTCGCCTGAGAGATACCCAATGTACCTTCTCCATTATATGTCTTCGAACCGCTACCAATCAAACCGAAATAAGCATAATTATCAATACCGGAATTACCCGTTGTTCCATAACTTGCTTTTAAAGCAAGCTCATTCAGCCAATGTATATTATTCATAAAGCTTTCTCTCTTAATATCCCATTTAGCTCCGACGGAATAGAATGTAGACCAACGGTTATCAGGAGCAAACAAAGAACTTCCATCCCGACGTACGGTAACATCAAAGTAATACTTATTGTCATAACCATAATTACCGTTAAAGAAATAAGAATTAAAGACAGTTTCACTCTCACCTTCACTCAGATCGCTGATTCCGACGGTCGTCCCCTGCGTAATTTTCATTTGTCGGATATCGTTATGGCCTGAAGAATAAGCTCCGAAACTGCGTGACTTGGAGATAATTGCTTCCTGACCAGCTAACAAACTAACGAAATGTTTGCCGAGATTAAATTTATATTCTGCAGTATTCGTGTAAGTAAAGGAATAATAACGTTGAAAACTTTGCTGACTCGCCCCTGTTCTTTTAGCTATTTTATCTCCAAAAGCCGTTATAATTTCATCATAAGGGAATACTTTGTGTGATAAAGTGTAATCATAAGCATCCAATGCCTGTTGGGTACGAATAGTTAAACCTTTTATCGGTGTGAATTCCTCAAACAGATTGATATTTCCGGTAACATTTCGACGATAAGTTTTACGATTTAAATTCACAAACCAAGGCGTTGACCAACCTGCTGTATAATGTAAACGTTTAGATTTGTCTCCCCATACTAAATTACCATCCTCGTCAATCGTATATTCTCTGAATGTATCGTATGGCAATGCAAAACGTGCAAACGCAGCAGGATTCTGTACATATATGTTACCTGTATCTTCATTTTCCGAATTTAATTCATATTTCGTAAAACCGAGGTTAGTTTGCATACCCACCTTCATCCAATTATTCACTTTGGCATTAAAGTTAAAACGCAATGATTCCCGATGCATTCCAGACTGATCCATAATACCTTCTTGATCATGATGATTGAATGATAAATAATAAGCAATATTACTTCCACCTCCTTGTACCGCAAAGTCTACAGTATAAGTAGGAGCATGATTATCAAACAGTTCCTCTCTCCAATTTGTACTGATGCCATACTGACTTACCAAATCTTTTACTCCTTGTGAAACCGGAACACCGATCATATCCCGGAATCGGATATATTGCTCCGAATTCATCATATCTGTCTGGTCCTCTACCATTTTAGAGAAACCGTATTGCGCCCGCAATGTTACTTGAGCTTTTTGTTCAAATTTTCCTTTTTTACTGGTAATTACGATAACTCCATTGGCAGCACGTGATCCATAAATAGAAGTTGCAGCTGCATCCTTCAATACAGTAATGCTTTCTATATCGGCAGGATTCAATGAATTAAATAAAGTTGAAGTAATGGGGGCTCCATCCAAGATAAATAAAGGAGTTATAGATGCATTGATAGAGCTAACTCCACGCAAACGAATGGACGCTGATTTTGAGGGATCTCCGGAGCTGGATAATACAGATAATCCTGAAACTTGCCCTGATAAAGCATCAGTAAAATTAGCAGTAACTACTTTTTCCAATTTTTGATTATTCACATTACTTACAGCACCAACGACTGATCCTATTTTTTTACCAGTACCATAACCTGTTATCACCACTTCTTCCAATGCTTCGTTGGCAAGTTCCAATTCCACATGAATGTTCGTCTGGCCCTTTACGGCTACTTCCTGCGGTTTCATACCGATGAAGCTGAATACCAGCACATCGTCGTCATTCACACGGAGGGCGAATTTTCCGCTGACATCCGTAGCCACACCTGCTGAAGGATTACCTTTCACTACGACAGACACTCCCGGTAGAGGAGATTTGTCGTGCTTGTCGACAACCGTACCGGTTATCTCCCGCGTCTGCGCAAAACATATCTGCAATCCCATGAAGCACAGGAGTGCAAATAGTCCAATCAATTTTCTCATACATTTTAATTTTAAGTTAGACATATTTAGGCTGTTTTGTTTCCCGAATGTTAAAATATGTATCAAATCGCCGCATTTTCTGTTAAATTTTTCTTAAAACCACACCTGTTTTGAAGAGTGATACCTGCTTGGTAAGCATGGGATAAAAGGGGATATCGGGACTACACTTTTTGTCGGAACTTTTGTGTGCATTTGTACCGGCCTATACCGGCTTGAAAAAGTAGACAATCTTCACTTTTCTTCGTTCGCTTACATGCTTTTCGTTACTATTTCTTATAGAAATCTCCGTTCCATTGCCGTTTCATTGCCGTTATTTTCCGTTCTGAAACGGAGGTAAAAC
>CAZYJV010000129.1:3064-4303 GCA_964647845.1 uncultured Odoribacter sp. | reverse complement strand
CTTCGGCTTTCTGCCGGATGAGAGGCAGGTCCTGTGTATAGAAGCCGCTCATAATCAGCCAGCCTCCGGGTGCGAGGTGCCGGATATAGTGCTGCATGTCTTCAAGCAGGATATTGCGGTTGATATTGGCGAGAATAAAGTCGAAGTCCTTTTCTTCCGCCAGCAGGTCCGCGTTGCCGATTTTTATGGAGATGTTCCGGAGAGCGTTGTTCCGGATGTTTTCCATGGCATTGTGGTAAGACCATTCGTCGATGTCTATGCCGGTAATGTGTGCGGCTCCGGCTTTCGCCGCCATGATGGAGAGGATGCCCGTGCCGCACCCCATGTCCAGCACCTGTTTGCCTTTTATCTCCGGGGCGAAATCCAATATCGTTTCCAGCATCAGCGCGGTCGTGGCATGGTGGCCGGTGCCGAAGCTCATTTTCGGTTCGATAATGATTTCATAGGGGATTTCCGGTCGGGGAGCGTGAAATCCGGCACGCACCAGAATTTGATTCTTTACCACGATGGGGGTAAAATGCTCTTCCCATTCTTTGTTCCAGTCCTGGTCGGCGATTTCGGCTTTTTTCCAGGAAATGCGGTACTCTTCCGGTAGAATCCGGAATAATGCGAGACTGCCGATGGCCGCTTCCTGGAAATCCGCTGTCAGGATGTAGGCTTTGAAACCCTCTTCCGTATAGACGAATCCGTCGTAATTCATGCCGCCCAGTTCGCAGATAAGGGCATCTGCGATGTCCTCGGAAAAAGGAGAAATGCGGAAAGTGAGTTCGGTGTATGTTTTCATGGTTTATCTGTTTGTGAAAATAGTCGTTTCATTCGGTGGACATCCGGATACGCCATTCTTTCGGATAATAGTTGTTCAGCCTGTTTCCCAGGCTTTTGCCCCATCCCAGACCGATGCCGTTGTGGGTGATCAGTACCCACGAACCCGCCGGCGCATCGGTGGAAATATCCTCTTTCTTCAGATAGCGCAAAGCGCTTTCGGTGTCGGCATCCTTGCATGCGAGCGCGCTTTTGTTCAGATGCTGGTATAAAGCCAGCGCCGGTTGCATCCTGAACTTCCGCCCGTTGATTTCCGCCAGTTCGCAGCCCTTGTATAGAATATTCAGCTGTTTGTCGAGCAAAGCAGTAAATTCGGCATGCCGGGTGGGGAGGATGCCGAGGATGTTACTGGCGTTGTAGCCCGTAAACTCCCGGTCCTGCGGAAGCAGTTCCTGCAATTCGCCCGGCAGACGGACC
>CAZYJV010000129.1:0-2964 GCA_964647845.1 uncultured Odoribacter sp. | reverse complement strand
CGGATTGTAGGTGCATGTGCTGTATATGAGATAACCTCCGGGTTTGAGCGTATGCCAGATGTCTTTGAGTATCCGCCGCTGTCTTTCGCTGCATAGCTGCAGATTGCGCTCGCTCCATTCGGCAACCGCTTTCTCATCTTTCCGGAACATGCCTTCACCCGAGCAGGGTGCATCCGCCAGGATGAGGTCGAAACAATTCCGGAGATAGGAAAAATGCGCCGGATCGTTCTGCGTGACCACCACATTGTCGGCCCCCCATTTGACCAGGTTTTCTTTCAGGATGGAAGCCCTTGTGCGGATAACTTCGTTGGCGACCAGGAGGCTTCCCGCCGGCAATGCCGAAGCCAGCAGCGTGGATTTCCCTCCCGGAGCCGCACACAAATCGAGAGCCCGTACGGGATTTTGAGGGAGTATTTGCTGTAAAATCAGGTCCAGAAACATGGAAGAAGCCTCCTGCACGTAATAGGCGCCCGCATGCAGGCAGGGGTCGAGGGTGAAAACGGGACGCTGTTCCAGGTAATAGGCCTGTCTGCACCAGTCCACCTCCGACAAAATCCGCTCCGCAAAAAAAGGGCTCTCCGGCAAAGGCAGTTTGGCGGGATTCAGCCGTATGCTTACGGGAGAAACGCCTTGCAGCGCCACGAAAAAATCGTCCGCATCGGGCAGTTGTTTGCGCATCCGGTCGACGAAGGCGGCAGGAAGATTATTCATGGTAAGTTGTCCATGTGAAGACATAATTCTATATTTGCGTGCAAATATAGCGAAAAGGGGCAGCCGGGACAACGGCGGGAACGGAAAAGTTTTAATGCATACACCATGAGAATAGAAAAGGATTTCAATCTGCGGCGGTACAATACCTTCGGGCTGGATTGCCGGTGCGGTTACTTCATAGAGAGCGATTCGGCGGACGATTTCGCGGAATTGGCGGCATCGTACGAACTGTCGCCGGAAAGTATCCTGATGCTGGGAGGGGGGAGTAACTTTCTGTTTACGGAGGATTTCAACGGGACCGTGATTTATCCGACGATACAGGGCATCGAAATTGTCCGGGAGGAGGGGGAACATGTGTGGGTGAAAGCCGGGGCGGGAGTCGTGTGGGATGATTTTGTGGCGTGGGCCGTGGACAACGGTTTCGCCGGAGTGGAGAACCTGTCTCTGATACCCGGTCATGTCGGAGCTGCGCCGGTGCAGAACGTCGGGGCGTACGGAATGGAGGCCGCGGACACGATTTACGAGGTGGAGGCTGTCGATATTCAGGCCGCGGCACGGGTGACCCTGTCAGCCGCGGATTGCTGCTTCGCATACAGGAACAGTATTTTCAAGCATCAGTGGAAAAACAAATATATCATTAAAGCCGTGGTTTTCCGTCTGAATAAGAAAGCGGATTTCAAACTCGATTACGGCAGCATAAGGACCGAGCTCGAACGGGCGGGGGGAGAAGTGAGCCTCCGGACTGTGCGCCAGGCTGTTATCCGGATCCGGAATTCCAAACTTCCCGATGTGAACGTCTTCCCCAATGCCGGGAGCTTCTTTAAAAACCCGGCGGTGGCCGGGGAGGTGGCTAAAGATATGAAAGAAAAATATCCGGATATGCCTCTGTATCCTTTGGAGGACGGGACCGTCAAACTGGCTGCCGGCTGGCTGATAGAACAGGCGGGCTGGAAAGGGAAGTCGCTCGGACGTGCCGGAGTGCATGACCGGCAGGCACTTGTGCTGGTCAACAAAGGGAATGCCACCGGGCTGGAAATCGTGCGTCTGGCGAATGAGATAAAGAAGGACGTTTTCATGAAATTCAATGTCTGGCTGGAGCCGGAGGTGAATATATTGTAAGTTTTTTTGCTTCTTTGTAAAACTTTGTTTTCCTTTGCTCCGCGAAAAACGGAAGTAGCTCAGTTGGTAGAGTACCGGTCTCCAAAACCGGCTGTCGGGGGTTCGAGCCCCTCCTTCCGTGCAGAGGCAGGGGATGACCCCCTGTCTTTTTTGTTGTCATACCTTAATACGTAGAATAAAATGAAATTAGCGGCTATCGTTGTGTCGGTCCTGTGTTTATGGGGATGCAGGCAGGAAGAGGAAATCAAACTTCTGCAGCTGAACGTCTGGCAGGAGGGGACGATGGTAAAGAACGGCTATGAGGCGCTTGCGGACGAGCTGGCGAGGGCGGATGCCGATTTTGTCATGCTGAGCGAGGTGCGCAATTACCAAGGTACCCGTTTCTGCGACCGGATCGTGGCTTCTCTGAAAGAAAGAGGCAAGACGTATTATTCATTCTATTCCTACGATTCCGGCTTGCTGAGTAAATATCCCATTGCGGACAGCGCCGTCATTTTTCCGGAAAACGGGGATCATGGAAGCATTTACAAACTGACTGCCGATTGGGAGGGCAGGCGGGTATGCGTCTATACGGCCCATCTGGACTACCGGAACTGTGCCTATTACCGGGTGAGAGGATACGACGGTTCGACGTGGGAGAAAATGCCGCCGGACACCGTTGTCGCCAGTTTGCTGGCCGATAATGCGGCATCGCAACGGGATGATGCGATACGGCGATTTATCGGGGATGCGGAGAAGGAAGCGGCGCGGGGGCGGCTGGTTTTTATCGGGGGCGATTTCAACGAACCTTCCCATCTGGACTGGACGGAGGCCACTAAGGACAGTGCGGATCACAGGGGTGTGGTTATTCCCTGGACGGTGAGTACGATGCTGGCGGAAGCCGGATATAGGGATGCCTATCGGGAAATCTATCCGGATCCGGTGAAAAATCCGGGATATACCTATCCGGCGGACAGTAGGGAAACGGAGGTGTCCCGCCTGACCTGGGCGCCGGATGCCGATGAACGGGAGAGGATAGATGTCATTTATTACTATCCTCAGAAAGGCTTGAAACCGTTGCAGGCGAATATCTTCGGTCCGCGGGGCTCCATCCGCAACAGCATGCGCGTGCAGGAAAACACGGAAGATGTGTTC
>CAZYJV010000128.1:2736-4307 GCA_964647845.1 uncultured Odoribacter sp. | reverse complement strand
GTCTGCCATGAACGGCATATCCTCCACCCCCACGACACGGGAAACGATACCTTTGTTACCGTGACGTCCGGCCATCTTGTCGCCGACCTTGAGCTTGCGCTTCTTGGCAACGTAGACTTTCGCCATCTTGATGATTCCGGAAGGAAGTTCATCGCCGACAGTCGCGTTGTATTTCTTCCGCTTCATCTGTCCTTCGATCTCCTTGTATTTGATCACAAAGTTATGGAGCAGGTCGCGGATCATGTCGTTGCGCTGCTTGTCCGTCGTCCACTTGTTCGGGTTGACCTCCAGATAATTCAGATTCTGCAGGGTCTTCAGCGTAAACTTCACGCCTTTGGCAATCACATCCTCGTTCAGGTAATTTTTCACCCCTTGCGACGTCTTGCCGTTGGTCAGCTCGAACAGTTTGTCGATCAGCAATGCGGTCAGATCGCCCACTTTGCGTTCGAACTGTTCGTCGATTTCAGCCAGCAAGGTTTTTCCGGCAGCTTTCGATTTCCGGTCTCCGATCGTCCGCTGGAACAGTTTTTTATCGATGATGACACCCTTCAACGAAGGAGAAGCTTTCAATGAAGCGTCTTTTACGTCGCCGGCCTTGTCACCGAAAATGGCGCGAAGCAGTTTTTCCTCCGGACTGGGATCCGACTCCCCTTTCGGCGTAATCTTACCGATCAGTATATCCCCCGGTTCCACCCGGGCGCCGATCCGGATCATACCGTTCTCGTCCAGATTCTTCGTAGCGTCTTCACTGACATTCGGAATATCGGCCGTCAGCTCTTCCACGCCGCGTTTGGTCTCCCGCACTTCCAGCGAGTATTCGTCCACATGCACGGAGGTGAACACATCATTCCGCACGATGTTTTCCGAAATCACGATAGCATCCTCATAGTTGTAACCCTTCCACGGCATGAATGCCACCTTCAGGTTACGTCCCAAAGCCAGTTCTCCGTCTTCGGAAGCATAGCCCTCCGTCAGGATCTGTCCCTCCTCCACGCGCTGTCCCTTCTTCACGATCGGACGCAGCGTAATCGTCGTACTCTGGTTCGTCCGTTTGTATTTCGGAAGAATATACTCTTTCGTATCGCCGTCGAAGCTTACGAAACGTTCTTCATCCGTCTGGTCGTATTTTATCACGATATGATGTCCGTCCACAGCTTCCACCACACCGGCTCCTTCCGCCACGACCTGCGTACGGGAATCTTTTATCAGATTGCCTTCCAATCCGGTACCGACAATCGGAGACTGCGGTTTGATAATGGGCACGGCCTGCCGCATCATGTTGGAGCCCATCAAGGCACGGTTGGCATCGTCATGTTCCAGGAAAGGAATCAATGAAGCCGCGATGGAAGCGATCTGGTTCGGCGCAACGTCGATCAAATCGACATTTTCCACCTCTTCCAAGGGGAAGTCGCCGTCCTTGCGGGATTTCGCCCGCTTATTCACAAAGCGGCCCTGATCGTCCACCTTCGCATTGGCCTGAGCGATCACCAGCCCTTCTTCCTCTTCAGCCGACAGGTATTTCACCCCTTCAGCCGACAAATCGACCACGCCGTTGTCCACTTTCCGATAGG
>CAZYJV010000128.1:0-2726 GCA_964647845.1 uncultured Odoribacter sp. | reverse complement strand
CGAGTTCGTTGATTTTCGCATACACGCACAGAGAAGAAATCAGACCGATATTCGGACCTTCCGGCGTCTCGATCGGACACAAACGTCCGTAATGGGTATAGTGAACGTCCCGCACCTCGAATCCTGCACGGTCTCTCGACAGACCGCCGGGTCCCAGGGCCGACATACGCCGCTTGTGCGTAATCTCGGCCAGCGGGTTCGTCTGATCCATAAACTGGGACAAAGCATTCGTTCCGAAGAATGAGTTGATCACAGAAGAAAGAATCTTCGAGTTGATCAGATCCACCGGAGTGAACACCTCGTTGTCCCGTACATTCATCCGCTCGCGGATCGTACGGGCCATACGGGCCAACCCCACGCCGAACTGGTTGTACAACTGTTCGCCTACGGTGCGCACGCGGCGGTTGCTCAAGTGATCGATATCATCCACATCCGTACGGGCATTCAGCAGCTTGATCAGATATTTGATAATTTCGATCATATCCTCCTTCGTCAACACTCTGACAGAGGGATCGGTCGTCAAGCCCAGCTTCTTGTTCAGCTTGTAACGGCCGACATCTCCCAGGTCGTAACGCTTGTCGGAGAAGAACAACTTGTCGATGACATCGCGAGCCGTAGCCTCGTCGGGCGGCTCCGAGCTGCGCAACTGCCTGTAAATATGCATCACGGCCTCTTTCTCCGAGTTACAGGGGTCTTTTTGCAGCGTATTGTATATGATGGCGTAATCCGCCAGATTCTGCTTTTCCTTATGCAATAAAATCGTCTTTGCTCCCGCATTGACAATCGCATCGATATGTTCATTTTCCAGAACCGTTTCACGGTCCACAATGATTTCGTTTCGTTCGATAGATACGACCTCTCCGGTATCTTCGTCCACGAAATCCTCCACCCACGTCTTCAAAACACGCGCAGCCAAACGCCTGCCAACGACTTTCTTCAAGCCCGCCTTGGATACGTTGATCTCATCAGCCAGATCGAATATCTGCAAGATATCCTTGTCCGTTTCAAAGCCTATGGCACGCAGCAGAGTCGTTACGGGCAACTTCTTCTTGCGGTCGATGTAGGCATACATCACATTGTTGATGTCCGTGGCAAATTCGATCCACGATCCTTTGAACGGAATTATACGGGCTGAATACAACTTCGTACCATTTGCGTGCACGCTCTGCCCGAAAAACACACCGGGTGACCGGTGCAACTGAGACACGATCACACGTTCCGCCCCATTGATGACGAATGTACCCTTCGGAGTCATATAGGGTACATTCCCCAGATACACGTCCTCGATGACAGTATCGAAATCTTCATGTTCGGGATCCGTACAATACAATTTCAATTTTGCCTTCAGAGGAGCACCGTAAGTCAAACCCTGTTCCAA
Source organism: uncultured Odoribacter sp. (assembly GCA_964647845.1). Taxonomy (GTDB): domain Bacteria; phylum Bacteroidota; class Bacteroidia; order Bacteroidales; family Marinifilaceae; genus Culturomica. The sequence goes on along the minus strand of CAZYJV010000128.1, from coordinate 1,348 downwards.
ACATTCATCGATGGTATAACGGGGCGGATCGATAAAATAATCCAAAAACTCCAGTACAAAATTATTCCGGGTATCGGTAATGGGAAAATTTTCTTTAAAAACGGTGTAAAGGCCCTCGTTCTTTCTGTTTTCCGGCGTAGTGCCCAATTGAAAAAAGTCCTTGAATGACTTTAATTGTATCTCAAGAAAATCAGGATATTCCAACTGATTTTTAATGGATGCAAAGCTGATTCTTTTATTTGAATGATTTGAAGACATCTATTAATTTTTTGGAACCTAAACAATATTAACAACAAAACGGTTTAGAGTCAAAAATGACTCTAAACCTTTAAAACCCGAGGGTCTATACTTATTTAAGTTCAACTTCAGCTCCTGCTTCTTCCAGTTGAGCTTTCAATTGTGCAGCTTCTTCTTTAGAAACTTTTTCCTTCAAAGGAGCCGGTGCTTTGTCAACTAATTCCTTAGCTTCCTTCAGACCGAGACCGGTCAGTTCTTTCACTAATTTCACAACACCTAATTTAGCAGCGCCAGCTGATTTCAGGATAACGTCGAATTCGCTCTGCTCAGCAGCAGCGGCAGCACCGCCAGCGGCGGGAGCAGCAACGACAGCAGCGGCAGCTGCGGGTTCAATACCATATTCTTCTTTTAAGATGTCAGCTAATTCTTTTACGTCTTTTACAGTCAGGTTAACTAATTCCTCTGCAAGTTTTTTCAAATCTGCCATTTCGATAAAATATTTAAATTGTTTTTACTCTAAAAATAATAATTATGCTCTATCTTCCAGTGTTTTAAGCACACCTCCGATAGTGTTCTTCCCTGATTCCAGAGAAGCCATAAGGTTCTGCATCGGTGATTGCAGCAACAGGATAATATCTCCCAGCAATTCTTCTTTAGATTTAATGCTGACAAGAGCATCCAGCTGATTCTCACCCACATAGACACTTTCTTCAACGTAAGCAGCCTTAAACACAGGTTTGTCGTGGCTCTTTCTGAATTCCTTGATCAGTTTCGCCGGCGCATTTCCTGTTTCACTCAGCATGATTGCACTGGAACCGGCCAAGACGCTATACATTTCTTCATAGTTAGCTTCAAGACCATCCAGGGCGACTCTCAACAAGGTATTTTTTACCTGTATCAATTTAATGCCTGCATTGAAACATTCTTTGCGCAACTCCTGTGTCGCTTCAGCATCCAGTTCAGAGATGTCGCTGATGTAAAGATGCTTATACGCTTTGATCTGCTCGGTTAAATTGTCTATGATTACTTGTTTTTCTTCCCTTTTCATTCTGCAAAGGTCCTTTAAAGGTTAATAATTAATCAAGTAATGACTTAAGGTCTAATTTAATAC
>CAZYJV010000127.1:0-4499 GCA_964647845.1 uncultured Odoribacter sp. | reverse complement strand
TTTTAAACCGACAGATATGCATTTATTCTATACGCCCGATATAAAAGGTGAATCGTATTGTCTCAGTCCGGAGGAGTCGAAACACTGCGTACGGGTGTTGAGACTGAGGGAGGGGGATGAAATTTCCTTGATTGACGGGCGTGGAGGATTCTATTCCGGAGAGATTTCCAAAGCGGAAGTGAGAGGCTGTGAGGTGAGGATTACCGGTAAGACGGAGGAGTACGGCAAACGGAAATTCCGGCTGCATGTGGCCGTGGCTCCGACAAAAAACATCGACCGGATGGAATGGATGCTTGAAAAATGTACGGAAGTCGGTACGGATGAATTTACCATGATAGACAGCGCCCATTCAGAGAGGAAGGTCGTCAAAGAAGAAAGGCTGGAGAAAGTCATTGTCTCTGCGGTGAAGCAGTCCCTGAAAGCCTATGTGCCGCAATTGCATCCGATGACGGACTTCAGGCGTTTTGTAAATTCGCAGAAAGAGGGACAAAAATTCATTGCGCACTGCAATCCGGGAGAAAAGAAACATTTGAGCGATGTATATGTGCCGGGGTCTGATGCCGTTATCCTGATCGGACCGGAAGGGGATTTTTCGGAAGAAGAGGTGAAATGGGCCGAGGATGCCGGATTTCTTCCTGTGACATTGGGAGAAAGCAGACTGCGGACAGAGACGGCAGGGGTTGTCGCCTGTCATAGTATCAATTTTATGAATAAAGTGTAGCGGAAAGGAAAAAGTTATGGAAAATGTATTGAAAATTTTATTGCTGGTAGCTTTGTTTGTGATTGTTCCGCGCTGGATGTGGGGACAGGATACGAAAGTGAAAATTGCCTTGTTGAAATACAAGGGTGGGGGCGACTGGTACGCCAACCCGACTTCCCTGCCGAACCTGATCAAATTTTGCAATGAAAACCTGCAGACCAATCTGGCGGCGGAACCGGTGACGGTGGAACCCGGCAACCGGGACATTTTCAATTATCCGTTTGTGCACATGACAGGCCACGGAAATATCGTTTTTACGCCGGTGGAAGTGCAGAACCTGCGGGAATATCTGCTGGCCGGAGGATTTCTGCATGCGGATGACAACTACGGTCTGGATCAGTCTTTCCGGCGGGAAATGAAAAAGGTATTCCCGGAGGATGAATTTGTCGAACTCCCGTGGGATCACCCGATTTTCAAGCAGAAGTATGAATTTCGGGAGGGGCTGCCCAAGATTCATGAGCACGATGCCAAACGGCCGCAGGCTTTCGGTATCGTCAAGGAAGGGCGTCTGGTGGTGCTGTATACTTATGAGACCGATCTGGGGGATGGCTGGGAAGATCCGGAAGTGCACAAGGATCCGGCCATAAAACACGAACAGGCATTGGAAATGGGGGCCAATATTATTTCCTATGTCTTTATGAATTGACTTTTTTGTCTAAAATCCCGAAGCGGACAGAAAGCATGTGGTATCTGTACTCGCTGAAGCCGATGCATGCTTCTGCCGCTTCGGGATAATAAATGGACTTTCCGGCTTCCTTTTCTGCATACACACGCTTCTCAAACAAATTTAAGAAAATCCGGTCAATTTCCGATGCGGAAACGCAAGATTGTCTGTTTTATCGGGCGGACATTTTGTCGTGCGATTTTTGATTTTATTATGTCAAATTGTCGCAAGTCCTGTAAAAAAGGCTCGAAACTTTTAGTAAAAGGGGGCGGTATAAAATTTGTACATTCCGTAAAACAGAAAGGAGAACGTGATTATGAATATGGATAACTATACGATTAAATCGCAGGAAGCGCTGCAGAAGGCGGTGCAGTATGCGCAGGGGAAAGGCCAGCAGGCGATTGAGACCGGACATTTGCTGAAAGCGGTGATGGAGGTGGGGGAAAATGTCACGCATTTTATTTTCAATAAGCTGAGTGTGAACAGTCAGGCGCTTTTATCGGCACTGGACCGGATTATCGATACTTACCCGAAAGTGTCGGGCGGAGAGGTCTATCTTTCGTCCGATGCGAATAAAGTGCTGGAAAAGGCAGCCCGTTTTGCTTCTGAAATGGGCGATCAATATATTTCATTGGAGCACATTCTGCTGGGATTGCTCGACGGCAAGGACCAGGTGGCGCAGTTGATGAAGGACAGCGGAATATCGGAGAAAGAGGCGAAGGCGGCTATCGGTGAATTGAGAAAAGGTTCTAAGGTCAATTCACCGTCGGCCGAATCGACCTACGATTCTTTGGGGCGTTATGCCGTAAATCTGAATGAAAGGGCCCGGAACGGGAAACTGGATCCGGTGATCGGAAGGGACGATGAAATTCGGCGGGTGTTGCAAATTCTCTCCCGTCGTACGAAGAACAATCCGATTCTGATTGGAGAGCCGGGAGTCGGAAAAACGGCGATCGCGGAGGGACTGGCGCAGCGTATCGTAAACGGGGATGTGCCGTCCGATCTGACGTCCAAACAGATTTATTCGTTGGATATGGGAGCGCTGATTGCCGGTGCCAAATACAAGGGAGAATTCGAGGAGCGTTTGAAAGCCGTTGTCAATGAGGTGATCTCTTCGGAAGGCGAGATTATTCTGTTTATCGACGAGATCCATACTTTGGTGGGAGCCGGGAAATCGGACGGAGCGATGGATGCCGCCAATATATTGAAACCTGCTTTGGCTCGGGGCGATTTGCGTGCCATCGGAGCCACCACCCTGAATGAATATCAGAAATATTTCGAACAGGACAAGGCGCTGGAGCGCCGTTTTCAGAAAGTGATGATCAATGAGCCGGACGTGATGAGCGCCATCAGTATCATGAGGGGATTGAAAGAAAGGTATGAAAATCACCACAAGGTAAGGATTACCGACGATGCCATCATCGCTTCTGTGGAGTTGTCCCACCGGTATATTTCCGACCGCTTTTTGCCGGATAAGGCCATCGATTTGGTGGATGAGGCTGCTGCGCGTCTGCGTCTGGAGATGAATTCCGTACCGGAAGAGATAGACGAATTGGACCGCAAGATACAGCAATTGCAGATAGAGAAGGAAGCGTTGAAACGGGAGGGAAGCAGCAAGAAACTGGACGATATTAAAAAGGAACTGGCTGATCTGACGGAAGAGCGTACGAAATTGCGGGCGCAGTGGGAATCGGAACGGGCCTTGATAGATGAGATACAGAAGAACAAGGATGCCATAGAGCAGTACCGCTTTGAGGCTTCCCGTGCGGAACGTGACGGGGACTACGGAAAAGTGGCCGAATTGCGCTATGGGAAGATGAAGGAATCGGAGCAGCGTATCGAGGAGGTGAAACAGCAGCTGGCGGAAAAGAAAAACGGGGAATCCCTGATACGGGAAGAGGTGACTGCGGATGACATCGCTTCGGTCGTATCGCGCTGGACCGGTATTCCTGTGAACCGGATGATGCAAAGCGAAAGACAGAAACTGCTTTCTCTGGAGCATGAATTGCACCAGCGGGTAGTGGGACAGGATGTGGCCATTGCCGCCCTGGCGGATGCAGTACGCCGGAACCGGGCGGGATTGCAGGATGCCAAGCGTCCCATCGGTTCGTTTATCTTTTTGGGAACCACGGGAGTGGGAAAGACGGAATTGGCCAAAGCATTGGCGGAGTTTTTGTTTGACGACGAGGGGCAGATGACCCGTATCGATATGTCGGAATACCAGGAGCGTCATTCGGTTTCCCGTTTGATCGGCGCCCCTCCGGGATATGTGGGCTATGACGAAGGCGGACAATTGACGGAGGCTGTGCGCCGGAAACCCTATTCCGTTATTTTGTTGGATGAGATTGAAAAAGCGCATCCGGATGTGTTTAATATCCTCCTGCAGGTGTTGGACGACGGACGGTTGACGGATAACAAAGGCCGGGTAGTGGATTTTAAAAATACCATTATCATTATGACCTCCAATATCGGCGCACACATTATTCAGGAAAAACTGAAAGACCTGAACGATAAGAACCGGGACGAAGTGCTGGAAAGAACCAATGCTGAAGTGTATGAATTGCTGAAGCAGACTATCCGCCCCGAATTCCTGAACCGTATCGATGAGGTCATCATGTTTACGCCTTTGCAGAAAGCGGAAATAGTGGACATCGTCCGTTTGCAGATTAAGGGTGTGAATAAAATGCTGGCGGACAACGGCATTGTGCTTGAAATTACCGATAATGCTGTGGATTGGATTGCCGGTGAAGGATATGACCCGCAGTTCGGAGCCCGCCCCGTGAAACGGATTATCCAGCGGGTATTGCTCAACGATCTGTCCAAACAAATTCTGGCGGAGAAAGTGAGCAAGGACAGCCATATCGAAGTGGATGTCCGGGATAACCGGATTGTATTCAGAAACAGATAAAGTACAGAATGCAAAACCTTTTTCCGGTTTTGCAATGAAGTTTCAACTTTTTATATATCTTTGTTCCGTTACGGTGCGGGTAAGCGTATTCCATCGTAACGGACATATTTTATTTGAAGCGTTTAGCTTTATCCTTGGAGAAAAAACGACCAATTTTAACACTAAAG
>CAZYJV010000126.1:0-4605 GCA_964647845.1 uncultured Odoribacter sp. | reverse complement strand
GAAACGCTGTTTAATAGCCTGCAAATTTTCCATACCGTTCCTTCCATTTCAAACTCCTGCAAAAATAACAGTTTTATTTGATTTTTATCCTTTCTGTTTTTATGAACAATAAATGACCTTGCGATTTGAGTGTAACAGGGTTAAAAAATGTTTGTTGCTACCGAAGGAATAGACGCACGGAAGAGTTCTACAAGCGGGAAATCCTGCGGCTTCGTATAGAGACGAACGGCTGGATAAAGAAAGAAATAATGATTGACTCAAAATCGAAGAATGCCGTGGCAGAGAGGAGTTCCGGGCTATTATAATGAGCATCGTCCCTGCTTTGCCATTAAAAATTTTTTCTGTGTCTACTTTACAAGCAGTAGAACTTGAGTTATAAGATTTTTCGGAAATCGGCATTTTGTGAAAATAAAAATGGCGGAAATCGGCAAAACGAGTATGAATAAATTGGCGGGGAATGCAAAAAGCACTATATTTGCATTGTAAATCAACGAATATGGAGAGAGGCTCGATATTGTTCAGACGTAAGATGTACAACCGATTGCTCCAATGGAAAAACGAGCGGAACGGCGAATCGGCCATTCTTGTACAGGGAGCAAGACGGATCGGCAAGTCCACGCTTGTGGAGGAGTTCGCCCGGAATGAATATGAATCCTACATCCTTATTGATTTTGCTGTTGCACCGACAGAAGTATACGAACTGTTTAATGACATATCCGATTTGAACTATATATTTCTTCGGTTGCAACTTATCTATCGGGTGCAGTTGATCGAGCGCAAATCGGTAATCATATTCGATGAGATACAAAAGGCTCCGTTGGCTCGTCAGGCTATCAAACATTTGGTTAAAGACCATCGGTACGATTATATCGAGACCGGATCGCTTATTACCGTCCGCAAGAGCAGTGCGGATATATTATTGCCGAGTGAAGAGACCCGTGTCGATATGTTCCCGATGGATTACGAGGAATTTCGTTGGGCTTTGGGCGATACAGCCACGGTACCGTTGCTACGCACGGCATTTGAGAAACGCATACCGTTAGGCGATGCTGTCCATCGCAGAATGATGCGCGATTTTCGTTTGTATATGTTGGTCGGAGGCATGCCGCAAGCCGTTTCAAAGTATATCAAGACGAACAATCTCGGAGCGGTTGATTTGGTAAAACGGGACATTGTTTTGCTGTACGAGGAGGATTTCTGGAAATTGGATGATACAGGTAGAGCAACGGCCTTGTTTGATGCTATACCCGCACAATTAAGTAAAAATGCATCAAGGTATCAAATATCGGTTGCCATACCAGGGGAGAAGGCTGACCGGGTTACAAGCTTAGTCAAAATGATGAATGATTGTATGGCTACCAATGTGGTTTACCATTCCAATGACCCGAATGTCGGACTGGCTCTTACAATGGATAACGAGCGATTTAAGATATACACATCAGACACCGGAATGTTTGTCACGCTGGCATTTAAGGATAAAGATTTCACTGACAATATTATCTATGAAAAATTGCTGAATGACAAACTGAGTGCTAACTTGGGATATGTCTATGAGAATATCATTGCCCAGATGTTGCGTGCAACGGGTAAACTGTTGTTTTATCATACAATACCGACCCCAGACGGGAAAAAATACTATGAGGTTGACTTTCTGATGGCAGACGGACATAAAGTACTACCGATAGAGGTTAAGTCCTCCGGTTACAAATCGCATACATCATTGGATGTTTTCTGCGAGAAATACTCGGAGCGTGTACGAAATAAGTGCATTATATATACCAAAGACCTTAGACAGGAACAAGGGATTGATTATATACCTGTATATATGACGATGTTTTTATAACATCTGCGATAAGTGTATGTTGTGTATAATGTCGTTATATTATTGCTGTGCATAGAGGAAAATTGAAAAGTTGAAGCATCGCATTCTCCCTTTCAATATTTCAGCTTTTTCAACTCTTCAACCTTTCATTCAACTCTTTTAACTTATTTTTTCCTTTCTTCGTTTTTGTAAAAAAAGCCATAAATGTTTGGTAGTTAGGAAAAGAGTCTCTATATTTGCGTCCCAATTTGAATAAAAGTATACTAATTAAAACTATTGTAAATGCCTACTATTCAACAGTTAGTAAGAAAAGGAAGGACGAAGATTCAGGACAAGAGTAAGGCTCCTGCCTTGGATTCATGTCCGCAGAGACGAGGTGTCTGTGTACGTGTTTACACGACGACGCCGAAAAAACCGAACTCAGCCATGAGAAAGGTTGCACGTGTCAGATTGACCAACGGGAAAGAAGTGAATGCTTACATTCCGGGTGAAGGCCACAATTTGCAGGAACACTCGATCGTGATGATCCGCGGTGGTCGTGTGAAAGACCTTCCGGGTGTACGTTATCACCTGGTTCGCGGTACATTGGATGCTGCCGGAGTTGCAGAAAGAAAACAAGGGCGTTCCAAGTACGGTACGAAGAGACCGAAGCCGGGTCAGGCTGCACCTGCAAAAGGTAAAAAGTAAAAATTAGTGATTAACGGGAATTGTGTTTATGGGTTGTTCCCGGAAAGTTGAGTAAATGGTTGTGAAACCGTTGAAGACCAAAAGGACAGCTGATCGAACAAATTCGTAAACTGAAAGAAATGAGAAAGATTAAACCGAAGAAAAGAATCCTGTTGCCGGATCCGAAATTCAACGATGTTCTGGTAACCCGATTCGTAAACGATTTGATGATTGACGGTAAAAAGACCATCGCTTATGGTATTTTCTACAATGCATTGGACATCGTAGAAGAGAAGATGGCTCAGAAAGAAGAGAAATCCGCATTGGATATCTGGAAACAAGCGCTGGAGAACATTACTCCCCAAGTGGAAGTAAAGAGTCGCCGTGTAGGTGGTGCTACGTTTCAGGTGCCGATGGAAATCAATCCGAATCGCAAGCGGGCTATTTCCGTGAAAAATATGATCTTCTTCGCACGCAAGAGAAGCGGCAGAAACATGGCGGAAAAACTGGCTGCCGAAATCATGGCCGCTTACAAGGAAGAAGGAGCTGCCTTCAAGAAGAAGGAAGATACGCACCGTATGGCAGAAGCCAACCGGGCATTTGCACATTTCAGATTTTAATCAGGAGGGATAGATAAATGGCAAAGAGAGATTTACACTATACGAGAAACATCGGTATCATGGCTCACATCGATGCCGGTAAGACGACGACGACCGAGCGTATCCTGTATTTCACCGGAGTGAACCACAAAATCGGTGAAACGCACGACGGTACGGCAACGATGGACTGGATGGTGCAGGAGCAGGAAAGAGGTATCACCATTACTTCCGCTGCTACGACCTGTTACTGGAAGTACCAGGATCATGACTACAAAATCAATATCATCGACACCCCGGGACACGTGGACTTTACCGTAGAGGTAGAACGATCCCTGCGTGTATTGGACGGTGCCGTGGCCCTGTTCTGCGCTGTGGGCGGTGTGGAGGCTCAGTCGGAAACCGTATGGCGTCAGGCCAATAAATACGGTGTGCCGAGAATCGCATTCGTGAACAAAATGGACCGTTCCGGTGCCGACTTCTTCAAGGCAGTACGGGAAATCAAAGAGAAACTGGGTGCCAACCCCGTGCCTCTGGTTCTTCCGATCGGTGCAGAAGAAAACTATCTGGGTATCATCGACCTGGTGGAAATGAAGGCTTATGTTTGGGAAAACGGAGCTCTGGAAGCTACGGTAAAGGAAATTCCCGAAAACATGAAGGCCGAAGCACAGGAATGGAGGGAGAAACTGGTGGAAGCTGCCGCCGTTCAGGACGAAGCTTTGATGGAACGTTTCTTCGAAGATCCGGACTCCATTACCGTTGAAGACTTGAAGACCGTGATCCGCAAAGCGGTGATCGCGATGGACTTCTGCCCGGTAATGTGCGGTTCTTCATTTAAAAATAAAGGCGTACAGAATCTGTTGGATGCTGTAATCGCTTATCTGCCGAATCCGCTGGATATTCCGAACAGCAAGGGTACCGACCCGCGCACGGGTGAGGAAGTGCATTTCCCGGTAGACCCGGAGGCTCCGCTGTCGGCTTTGGCATTCAAAATCGCAACCGACCCGTTCGTGGGCCGTTTGTGCTACACCCGTATCTATTCCGGTAAGATCGAGGCCGGTTCCTATGTATACAATCCGCGTACGGACAAAAAAGAACGTATCTCCCGTCTGTTCCAGATGCACTCCAACAAGCAGATGCCGAAAGACGTGCTGGAAGCAGGAGATATCTGCGCTTGCGTAGGATTCAAAGACATCCGTACGGGTGATACCCTGTGTTCCGAGGAAAAACCGATCGTATTGGAAAGTATGACGTTCCCCGAACCGGTGATCGGTATCGCCATCGAACCGTTGACGCAGAAAGATACGGATAAACTGGGTCTGGCATTGGCCAAACTGGCAGAGGAAGACCCGACCTTCCGCGTGAAGACGGATGAAGACTCCGGTCAGACGGTTATCAGCGGTATGGGTGAGCTTCACCTGGACATCATCATCGACCGTCTGCGTCGTGAGTTCAAGGTGGAATGCAACCAGGGCGCACCGCAGGTTTCTTACAAGGAAGCGATTACGACGGCTGTCGATC
>CAZYJV010000125.1:0-4755 GCA_964647845.1 uncultured Odoribacter sp. | reverse complement strand
TACGGAACGAGCCTGCTTCGGCAAGCCCAATGCCGTTACCACGACTTCTTCCAGTGTCTGGGAATCCTCTTTCAATGTGACGACAAGAGGCGTACCCGTCCATGTTACTTCCTGGGTCTGGTAGCCCATGAAAGAAATGATGAGGGTGCTTCCCACCGGAACGTTTTTAAGCGTGAAGTCTCCGTCGATTCCGGTTGTCGTACCGATGGGCATGGACGAATTTTCGCTCTTTACCACTACGGATGCACCCGGAAGGGTTTCTCCTTTGGAGTCTTTTACGACTCCACTACACGTGCTCGTCTGTTGTTGCGACGAAACATTTACATTGTCTTTTCTTCTTGCCCATGCTTCGCTATTGGAGCAAAACAAGAAAAAAAGCACCAGCATCGCTGCCAATTTAATGCGTTTTGTCATAATTAAATGTTTAAAAATTGAAAAAATTTTGCTGTTTCCAGCAGATTTTTTGTGTCCCTGATTTCCGGATATTGGTTTGACGAGTATAAGCTTACTAAGCAGGTGCCACTTTCATTATACACTGAATATGTGGAAATTACGAATGTATATCAAAGTTCACCATGTAAAAATACTTCCAATGCAACATCTTTCTACACCGTAAACACAGAGACAAATATATCTTAAAAAAATTGAAATAAAAAATAAAAATCATTTAAAATAGCTTCTTGCGGACTTTTCTTATTCACGAATAAGCCGGTTTTGCAAATGCTGGGCGGCTTCTCTGCCCGCCTGTTCATAACGTTAAGCGTAACACACGCTTAGTAAGCAAGTATCTTTTTCCCGGAGGTCACAGGAGGGTTTTTGCGGAAGAGAACTTTTTGGTATCTTCGTCCGGCTTAAATTTTCCTCTATGGCACTGTTGAAGAAAATCCCCCATACCTATACTATTTTAGCTTCGATTATCGTGCTTTGCGCCGTTTTGTCCTGGATTGTCCCGGCGGGAGAGTACGACCGGGCCGTGTCGGACGTGAACGGTGTGAAACGGACGGTGATTGCCGGAGATTCTTTTCATCGGACGGAGCCTTCTCCGCAGACGTGGCAGGTTTTCGCCTCTTTGCTCGACGGAATCGGGATGCAGGCGGGGATCATCGCTTTTTTGCTGATTATCGGCGGCTCGTTTCAGATTCTGAATGCCAGCAAAGCCATAGATGCTGGGATTCTGGCTTTTCTGCGCTCGTCCCGCAGGTTGGAACGCTACGGATTTATGAGGAGGCTGGGCGTGAACCGTGTCATCGTCGCCTCCGTGATCGTTTTGTTCAGTCTGTTCGGTGCCGTCTTCGGTATGAGCGAGGAGACGCTGGCTTTTGTGATCGTCATGGTGCCCCTTGCCATTTCTATGGGCTACGATTCCATTACCGGATTGTGTATGGTGTATGTCGCGGCTCATGTCGGTTTTTCCGGGGCCGTGCTCAATCCGTTTACGATAGGGATTGCGCAGGGGCTTTCCGATGTGCCGCTGTTTTCGGGTTTCGAGTATCGTCTGGTATGCTGGGGCGTACTGACGTTTTTCTTGATCGGCTGCGTCTTGTGGTATGCCGGGAAAGTCCGGAAAAATCCCGCCCTTTCTCCCATGTATGAAGCCGATGAATACTGGCGCAAGAGGGAGGCGCAGGCGGATGTCCGTATCGCTTATGGAACGTCCCGCCGGGCCTGGTATATCTATTTTTTGATTTTGGGCGCCTTGGTGTTGTTTTCCTGGCGTTATCCGCAGACGGAATTCCGCTTGGGAACGGCGACAGTCAGCTGTTGTGCCGTTCCTGTCCTGACGGTTTTGTTCGCTTTGGCGGGGTGGCTGGGGCTAAGGAAATCGTTTCATTTTTTTATTTTGGTTATTCTGGCATTCACGGTCGCGTTTCTGGTGACGGGGGTCATGGGATACGGGTGGTATCTGCGGGAGATTTCCGCTCTTTTCCTCGCGATGGGCATTTTGTCCGGATTTGCCGGCGGGAAAAAGGCGGATGAAATCATCCGGCTGTTTTCGGAAGGGGCGAAGGACATGCTTTCGGTGGCTCTCGTCGTAGGGCTGGCAGGCGGAATCATTCAGATATTGCAGGACGGGAAGGTCATCGATCCGATACTGCACGCACTGGCTGCGTGGATGCATGAAGCGGGCAGGGTGACCTCTATCGGAACCATGTACGGCATCCAGACATTGATCAACATCGTGATACCTTCCGGTTCGGCGAAAGCGGCGCTTACGATGCCCATCATGGCGCCTTTCTCCGATGTGGTCGGCATCTCCCGTCAGGCTACGATCATGGCTTACCAGTTCGGCGACGGGTTTACCAATATGATTACCCCGACATCTCCTGTCCTTATGGGAGCCTTGGGAATCGCCCGCATCCCCTATGAGGTATGGGTGAAATGGTTCGGCAGGATTCTGCTGCTTTTAATCCTTCTGGGATTTCTGCTGCTGCTGCCTGCCGTCCTGCTGGAGCTCCCCGGGTTCTGACGGAATGTCTGTATATTTAAAAGTATGGGAAAGAAAGATGAAGAAACGGACGGGATGAGGCTGAAAGCCGTGCTGTTCGATATGGACGGCGTGCTGTTCGACTCGATGAAGAACCACACGCTGGCGTGGTACAGGACGATTGCCGGCGAGGGCGTGTCCTGCGAGCGGGATGAATTTTATCTGTATGAAGGAGCGACCGGACGGTGGACGATCGACCGTATTTTTGAGCGGGCTTACGGGCGGAAGGCTACGGACGGGGAGATCGGACGGATTTATGAGGAGAAGAACCGCCGGTTTAATGAGTTGCCTCCGGTGGAGGTGATGCCGGGAGCCAGGGAGGTGTTGGAAAAGGTGAGAAGCAAGGGGTTGATTCCGGTGGTCGTGACGGGTTCGGGACAGCGTTCCTTGCTGGAAAGACTGGAAAGGGAGTTTCCGGGGGTGTTCGCTGCGGAGCGGGTGGTGACGGCTTTCGACGTCCGGCATGGGAAACCGCATCCGGAACCTTATTTGAAAGGATTGGAGAAGGCGGGCGTGAAAGCGGGGGAAGCGGTAGTGGTGGAAAATGCGCCGCTGGGGGTACGGGCTGCCGTGGCTGCCGGCATTTTTACGGCAGCCGTCAATACGGGGCCGATACCGCCTCGGAAACTCCGGGAGGCGGGCGCCGGTCTGGTTTTTTCCGGCATGTCCGAACTTGCGGATTCGTTTGATGATTTGGTACGCTTATGGTCCGATGGAAAATGAAACGGTTTGCTGCAATCGATTTTGAGACGGCCAACTGGCAGCCTGCGAGCGTGTGTTCCGTCGGGGTGGTCGTGATGAACGGGGACAGGATGGAGGATCAGTATTATAGTCTGATTCGGCCCGCCCCCAATTACTATTCCCGGAAGAATACGGAAATTCACGGGTTGTCGCGGAAAGATACGGACGAGGCGCCGGCATTTCCTACCGTGTGGCGGGAGGTCGCCCCGATGGTGAAAGGTATGCCTTTGGTGGCTCACAACAGTGTGTTCGACGAGAGGTGCCTGAAAGCGGCTTTCGCTCTTTTCGAAATGCCGTATCCCGATTATCGCTTTTACTGCACCTGCCGTCTGGCACGCAGGTATTTCAAAGGACTGGAAAATTACCAGCTTCATACGGTTTCAGCCCATTGCGGGTATGTACTTGAAAATCATCACAACGCTTTGGCGGATGCGGAAGCTGCCGCGGTGATTATGGGGAAAGTGCTGGGGCTGTGTCCGGAGCTTTTCGGGGAGTGAGGTGCGGATTTAAACGTTTGCATTACGGAAAAAAGGAAGTAAATAATTTTTTTAATCCCCCGAAAGGGTTAAATTTGTTCGTTTTTATACATAAACAGTTACAGTTAAATATATAAATTATGGCAGAAAAAGTGAATCAGAAGCTTTTCGGTGAATTTGCCCCGAACACGATGCAGGAGTGGGTGGACAAAGTTACTGTCGACCTGAAAGGGGCCGATTTCAATAAAAAGCTGGTATGGAGAACCAATGAAGGTTTTAATGTGCAGCCGATGTATCGGTTGGAGAACATGAAAGACCTGAAGAACCTGGATTGTTTCCCGGGGGAATTCCCTTATGTGCGCGGAAACAAGAAAGACAGCAACGACTGGTATGTTCGTCAGGATATTGTGGCGGAGAATGTAGCGGAAGCCAATAAAAAGGCGCTGGATGTCCTCAGCAGAGGGGTTAATTCCCTGGGTTTTGTTCTGACGGACAGCAAGAATTTTACGAAAGCCGACATGGCTGCCTTGTTGAAAGACATCTGTCTGGAGTGTGTTGAAATCAACTTTGTTGCCGGATGCAAGAAATGCGCTGTCGTGGATGCTTTCAAGGCCGTGGCGGAAGAACGCGGCATCGCACCGGAAAAGATCAACGGAGGTATCAACATCGACCCGCTTTCAGCTATGGCATTGAAAGGGAAAGTGTGCTGCGAGAATCCGTTCTCTTCTGCGAAGGAAAATACGGAGAAAATGGCCGCTTACCCGAACTTCAAGACGATTGAAGTGGGCGGTTACGTATTCAACAATTCCGGTTCGTCTATCGTACAGGAATTGGGCTTCTCTCTGGCTGCCGGCGTGGAATACCTGGACAAGCTGACGGATGCAGGCATGAGCATCGACGAGATTACGCCGAAGATGCGCTTCCATTTCGCCACCGGTTCCAAATATTTCATGGAAATCGCCAAGTTGCGTGCCGCCCGTTACCTGTGGGCGCACATCGTGAAAGCCTACAAGCCTTCCTGCGACTGCAAGTGCAAGATGAATGTGCATGCCG
>CAZYJV010000124.1:0-4822 GCA_964647845.1 uncultured Odoribacter sp. | reverse complement strand
GAAAGCGTGTATACCTCTAAAGGGTATCAGGGGTTCGAATCCCCTTCTTTCCGCCGGGACATAAATAAAACCCTGTAAAGTTTATTTACAGGGTTTTGCTTTTTACAATTCAGCCGGCTTTTACCGGCTCGTCACCCACCGGCGGATGGCTTCGACATCCATTCCGTTCAGCAGTTTCCCCTCTTTCCACTCAACAGCGGGATAAGCCTTCTTCAACTCCCTGACGCTGTTGTCTATCGTGCTGCCTCCCGACGTGGCGAAAGGAATCACCGTCTTGCCTTTCAGGTCGTAAGCCTCGATAAAGGTATTGACGACGGTCGGCGCGATATTCCACCAAATGGGAAAACCGAGATAAACCGTATCGTAGTCCGCCATGTTCACTTCGTTCTTCTTAATGGCAGGACGATATTTCAGATCGTGCATTTCCACGTAGCAGCGCGACTGTTTATCGCGCCAGTCCAAATCGGCGCTCATATAGCGCTTCTCCGGCTCGATTTCGTAAAGCACCCCTCCGGTAGCTTCCGCCAGTTTGCCGGCGGCCTGCGCCGTCGTTCCGGTTGCCGAAAAATAAACGACCAGCACACGGTCCTGTTTTCCGCTCTGCCGGGCAAAGGCAGCCGAACCGGCAAATACGACCGCCAACAAAGTCATCAGTATCCTTTTCATTTTTCCTGTATCGATAAATATTTATTTAACCCATGAACAAAACAATCTCTACCGGTTATCTTCAGCCATTTTCATCAAGGTGCCGGTAGGACATACGAAACGGCAATACGGTCTCTGAACAAAGAAAGACAATATCAGGAACAGACCGGCGATCGCAAGCACTGCCGGAGAGGCATCCTTGAAAAAGAAGGCCGTAAAAGGTTCATAATCCATCCAGTCGAACCAAAGTCCGGTCCACAGCAAGAGCATCAGCACGAACCATAAGATTCTTCGGAACAGCGTCAGGCGTTTCACCGTCTTTACCGACATCCTTATTTTTTTCCCGCCGCATTTCCCGGCAAGCTCCTGGAGAGAACCGTAGGGACAAAGCCAGGTGCAATAATGCTCCTTCTTCCCGAACAGAGGATAGACGAATGCCGCAATCAGCAACAACGCCCACGGCAGCAGCACCCATGAGCCGATGCCGTTTGCCATATAGGAAGTCATCAACGAATAGGACACAAACATGCCGCCCCAGAAACCGAGCAGGACCACGTTGAGTACCAGCTGGGCAGTTCTGTATCCTTTACTTCTGAAGAACAGAGGCACGACGGCTCCCGCCAGGATAATGAGCAGCACAACGACAAATTTCGGCGTCAATACATCCCCCTGTGCAGCTTTAGCCGTAATCCCATTATCCAGGGCATAACCGATGCCGAGCTCGACATTTCTGATCAGGGAGACAGAGGAAATGGTCGCCCCCGTAACGGCATCCGCACGGGTTTCCGCCGCCTCCTGAAGCGTCTTGCCGTTCCATGATTCAAAAAAATCGCTGTTCACTACCGCATTGAAAAATCCGGGCGTCTCATGATTCGCCAGCGGCCGGACCTCGACAATTCTGCCATCCCGTATCGTAATTTCGACAGGTGTAGGTCCGTTGTATCCGATTACGTCTTTCGCGATTCCGGTTGTATTAACCGTTATCGAACCATCCTCGCCAGTCACAACGGAGGCGGTCGTTTCCCCTGCCTCCCGTTTGCCGAGGTCATGTCCCAAAAGTCTCCTGTCGCGGCTGACAGCAACCGCCGCCATCAACAACAGACAAACGATGAAACTTACGTACTGCCTGACTTTACTTTTGTCCGACCGTCTCATCACCATCTCTGATCATGCACATTCTCCGGATTCCATTTGTCCTTGGGCTGAGATTCGCCTGCAGGATAGCCCATCGTAATGATGTTCAACGGAACAACCCAGGAAGGCAGACCCAACACTCGCGTAACCTGCGGCATGATGTTCGGATTCGGATAAACGCCGCACCAGACAGCACCGAGGCCCAGAGCATGAGCGGCGAGCAGGATATTCTCCGTAGCCGCCGAACAGTCCTGAATCCAGTATTCACGTCCGAAACCCTCTATGGCCTTCTCAAGATCGCCGCAGACCACTATGGCAGCAGTTGCCGTTTTGAGATTGGAATAAGGATGTACGGCACGGAGGCTGTCAAGCATCTCCTTCTCCGTAACCACCACGAAAGCCCACGGCTGTTTGTTCATTGCCGACGGAGCAGCCATACCCGCCCTGACAATCGTCTCGAGCGTATCTTTCGCGATGGGGCGCGATGTAAACTGCCGGACACTTGTCCGTGTCATGATGTTCTCGATAACAGCCCCGGCTGAATTCTGTCGTGATGAATCCCCCGTATGCTGCGCACAGGATGCAGCCAAGACCATCGCTGCCATCCCCAATGTAATTAAAACGTAATCTATCTTTTTCATATCGTAAAAATATTATAGTGCAAAGTTAAGGATAATATCTCAAAAAATAACGGGCTTTAGAATTTCTCGAGAAATCCCGTCAATTACCGACATTATACCATATTTGGCTATTTGATTATTACACTACTCTATCTGCTTCTAGCAATCTAAGCAACTGAAATAGCTTACTCCGCGAGGCAGTAGGCGCTTGGGGAGAAGCGGTCGTTTTTGGCGGTGCCGAAGAAGAGGTAGAGATGCAGGGGTATGCCTTCCGGCTGTCCCATGGAGGGGATGTCGATTGTCGCCTTACCGTCCTGCCGGCAGGTGTTTTCCGCGATTGCCAGTTGCGGCACGCGGGGCTGGGTGTCGTAAAAGTAGCCCACGTAGACCCGGTCTTTTTTCCGGAGTTCCGCCTGTGCCCCGTCGTTTTCCCACTCCAGGATCACCCGCCATCCTTCCCGCC
Source organism: uncultured Odoribacter sp. (assembly GCA_964647845.1). GTDB lineage: Bacteria > Bacteroidota > Bacteroidia > Bacteroidales > Marinifilaceae > Culturomica. The sequence continues at coordinate 1,960 of CAZYJV010000124.1, read as the reverse complement.
GCACTGATTTCAGCACCGGCATATCCAGCGAGCCGGCAGAGAAGCGGAAGGCGGAGAATGCCCAGACACCTTCCTGCGGTCGCACGCAGGCCCCGTTGAACGAGTGGAACAGGCTGTCGCTTTTGGCCGCTCCCGTTTCCCGTGCCGCCACCTGCCATACAGGCAACTCCCCTACCGCCCGGCGGTACATTCTCCAGAGTGTCCGCACTTCCGCAAAGCGGCTATTCATGGCTATCTCTTTCTCCGTCCTTTCTTTCCGCTTGGCACGTTTAGATGCACACGCCTGAAACTTGCCGTTGCGCACGTAATAGGTCATGCCTCCCATCCGGATCGGGCCTCCTCCTCTCACAATTTCCCTTAATAAATTCAACGGGGTATCTTTCATACAAATAAGGTTTAACTACAATTGAATTACACTACAAATATTATAAATATTTTTTATAAATTCAAACAAAACTGTATTAAAAGCCTATTATAGATAAGCTTTTAATAAGGTTATAATAAGCTTTTAATAAGCTTTTAGATGGAGTTGATATGTATCTTTCCTATATTTCATTTGGAATTTTCTTACTTTATCGTTATATTTGTTTACAGGATACTTTCATGACAGGATGGCTATCGTAAAAAGTACATTGGGCAAATTCAGCGGGAGACTGGGGCATCTTATCCTGTATAAGGGACGGGACGGACAGATGCTTTGCCGTTCCGAAGGGGTCATGCCGAACAGAAAGAGTGAGCAGCAGAAGCGGCATTGCGAGGCTTTCGGGACGGTGGTGAAGACAGGGCGGTATCTGCTGCCGGTCATCCAGACAGGGTTTCCGGGGGAAAAACGGTTTCCGGCAGGCATGCAGGGCTTTATCCGGGCGAATGTGAATACGGCGGTGACGGTGACCAAAATCAAGCCGGAGAAGGCGGTGAGTGCACAGAAGCGGGCACCGCAGGAGTTCCAGGGGGAAATCGATTTTGCCCGGCTGCAGGTGTCGGACGGCAGTCTGGGAGTGCCGGAGGGTGTGACGGCGACGGTGGATGCGGAGAAGCAGACGGTGCGGTTCTCCCGGCAGGAGATGGGGCTGGAAAGCCCGGACAGGTTCCGGGATGACGAGTTGTACGGGGTGGTAGTGAGCACCGGTAGGAGTCCGCAGTTCCGGATATATTCCTTAGGCGTGCGCGGGGAAGCGGACGAGAGGATTTTCAGGATTACAAGCAGGCGTTTGCGAGTGGAAGAGGCTGCCGTGTATGTTTTTGCGACCAGCGCGGACGGCAAAAAGGCTTCGCCGTCGGTATGCCTGTCGGTTTAATTGTAAGAAACGGTTATCCATATGAAGAATGCGAATTTATCGATGGCACCCGTAAGCGGGTCGCAGCGGCATGTTTTTCTCGATGTGCTGCGGGGTTTCGCTTTGCTGGGGGTGTGTCTGGCGAATTATCCGGAGTTTTCGCTCTATACGTTTCAATCCGCCGATGTGGCGGCGGCGATGCCGAGCGCGGGAACCGACCGGGTGGTGCGGTTTTTGCAGTATCTGTTCGTCGACGGTAAGTTTTACACGCTGTTTTCGCTGCTGTTCGGGGTCGGGTTTTCGATTATCCTCTCGCATGCGGCGGAGAGGGGCGCCGACGGTTTCCGCATTTTCTACCGCCGGATGGCGCTGCTGGCTGTTTTCGGTTTCCTTCACCTGATGTTCGTGTGGAGCGGGGATATTCTGCTGCTGTACGCCGTGCTGGGTATGCTGCTGCCGCTGTTCCGCAGGATGTCCGACCGCCGGATTCTGACGGTTGCCGGCGCGTTGCTTTTCCTGCCGGCGGTCGTGGATGCTTTTTCGGAGCTGGCAGGGATTTCGCTCGCACAGCCGGCGGTGGACAAGTGGTGGTATTACGCCGGACTGTACGGCATTACGGAGGAGAATTTCGGTTTCTGGCTCCGGGATGCAGAGAGTTACCGGCAGGTTTTCGAGTTTCTCAT
>CAZYJV010000123.1:2868-4825 GCA_964647845.1 uncultured Odoribacter sp. | reverse complement strand
ACATTAAAACATTCAGCTTTTTCATTTTATCATTGATTTAAATTATTCATATCCCGCACTATTTAGAACGTGTCAAAATTACCCCCGCGCAAAACGGCTTACAATACCTAAAAATTGTGAATTCGTGTTCGGAGAGATACCTACAAATAAGTAAAAATTCACACACTTTCTTATTTTACAGGAAATTACTACATTTACCGGCACCGAATCCCGACAGAAATGAATTTACACGAATCATATATGAAAAAAGCGCTGGAGGAAGCAGCGCTGGCGGCAGAAGAAGGGGAAATCCCGGTAGGGGCGGTGATGGTCTGCCAAGGAAAAATCATCGCCCGCGCCCACAATGAAACAGAGAGACTGAATGATGTGACGGCCCATGCGGAAATGCTCGCCGTTACGATGGCCGCTTCGGCATTGGGAGGAAAATATCTGAACGAATGCACGCTGTATGTGACTCTGGAACCCTGTGTCATGTGCGCCGGAGCCCTGGCCTGGGCACAGCTCGGGAAGCTCGTCTACGGAGCCTCCGATCCCAAACGCGGTTTCAGCCGCCTCACCCCCTCTCCGCTTCATCCCAAAACCAAAATCACGACAGGCATTATGGAAGAGGCATGCAGTGCCCCTCTTCTGAGATTTTTCAAAGAGAAACGATGACGGCTCCCAGCTTTTCCAATTGTTCCCAATAACGGGGGAAAGATTTGGCGACGACCTCCTTATCCCGGATGATCAGACCGGGAAATTTCCATGCCGCCGGGGCGAATGCCATCGCCATCCGGTGGTCCTGATAAGTACCGATTTCCTTTTGCTTTACCTCTCCGCAGACGCCATCCCACCTCAGGCCGTTATCCCCCTCCGCTTCCAAACGATACCCCAATTTCGCCAGTTCCGCCGTCAATGCGGCGATCCGGTCGGTCTCTTTTATCCGCAGGGTGCTGAGTCCGGTGAACGAAAACGGCACCTTTTTCAAACAGCACGCCACCGCAAAGGACTGGACCAGGTCCGGCATGTCGGTAAAATCATGTTCCAACAGAGAGACGGCCGCTTCCCGCGCCTTCAAGCGCACCGCATCCGTTTCAAAAAAAGTTTCCACACCTAATTTCTTCCATACTCCGACTTGCCGCGCATCCCCCTGCAGGCTGTCCGCAAGCAGTCCGGGCAAACATATTTCCCCCTCCTCCCGGACAGCGAGCCATTCATAAAAGTAAGAGGCGCTGCTCCAGTCCGACTCGACAGAAAAAGACACCGGCACATAAGGCCGGGGGCTTACGGCAATGATCCGTTCACCGATCCGCACCTCCGCTCCGAACTGCCGCATAATCGCCGCCGTCATTTCGATGTAGGCGCGGGATACGATCCGTCCCTCCGGTTTCAGGGTCAAACCTTTTTCCATGTAAGGGGCAATCATCATCAGCGCCGAAATGTACTGACTGCTTACAGACGCCGGTATCCCGATCTCTCCCCCTTCCAGATAAGAGCCCCGGATAACGAGAGGCGGAAAACCTTCCTTTTCCTTATATTCTATTCTCGCCCCCAGGCGATTCAATGCATCGACCAATACAGCGACAGGACGTTCTTTCATTCTTGCCGACCCGGTTATTTCCCATGTTCCGGCAATTCGCGACAGATAAGCCGTCAGAAAACGCATCGCCGTACCTGCATGTCCGATGTCGAAACAGGAATCATTCGAATTCAATACATTCAGCATCACGGCCGTATCGTCGCAGTCGGACAAATTATGAACGGGCTGCGGGCTGTCGCACAAAGCACTGATAATCAACACCCGGTTGGATATGCTTTTAGAGGCGGGGAGAAGAATATCCCGGCAGACGCCGGCTTGTCCGAAATGAATCGCTATATCCATATCTTAATCTTTGACCGACAACATTTTCAACGCCTCCATCACCTCCCCGCGGCTGCAGTAATTGTCTATGCTCACTTTTCCGGGAGCTTCCAGCAA
>CAZYJV010000123.1:0-2768 GCA_964647845.1 uncultured Odoribacter sp. | reverse complement strand
GCATGCCCCACCGTATGGCCGAAATTCAGGGATTTACGCATCCCTTTCTCTTTCGGGTCTTCGGCCACCACTTTTTCTTTCACCTCCACGGATTCTTTCAGCAATGCGGGGAAACCGGCACCGGAAACAATGTCTCCGTCTACCGCCAGCAGCTTTTTCAAATGCTCCCCTCCCCGCAGCAAACCGTGCTTCAACATCTCGGCGAAACCGGAAAGAATCTGCCGGCGCGGCAAGGTTTTCAGGAAAACCGTATCGATCAGGACCTTTTCCGGGACGGAAAAAGTACCTATCTCATTTTTGAAGCCGTTAAAATTGATTCCCGTTTTTCCTCCCACGGAAGCGTCCACCTGCGCCAACAAGGTCGTCGGGATATTGATGCATCTTATCCCCCGTTTGAAACAGGAAGCGGCAAATCCGCCGATATCCGTCACCATTCCTCCGCCGACATTGATCAGAAGCGCGTTTCTCCGGGCCCGCCGGGCGGACAATATTTCCCAGATCCTCCCGACGCTTTCCAGCGACTTGTGATTTTCTCCGGCCGGAACGGTTATGACGCATTCTTCCCCGATTTTATCATTTCTGACCACAGGCCAACAGTATTTCCGGGTATTCTCATCCGTCAATACAAAAATCTGACCCGCCTCACAGGATTCAAGCGCCGGAAGCAAAGCGCCGGAAATATCCGATGTAAACAAAACAGAATTCATTCCTTCATTTTTTACAAAGATAGTGTAAGTTGAAATCGGTTTCCCGATAATTTTCCATAAATTTGTTATAAGGCCTTTAACATTTGACCGATGAACAGCGACAGCAGCCTGAAAATGCAGGCAGGGATCACTTTCCTGCCCAAACTGAATTCTCGTCTTTATCTTCCGCTGCTGGAAGCCTGCGGAGGAATCGAAGGCTTCTTTTTGGAAAGCGAGGCTGCCCTGAACGCCCTTTACCCCGCATTTCACCTGAAAAAAGAGCTGTTCAACCGGAAACAGGCGCTGACCCTGGCTGAAAAAGAGCTCGAATACATCGACCGGCTGGATATCCGACTATGCAGCACAGAACATCACTCCTACCCCTTTTTGCTGCAACAATGCGAAGACGCTCCCCTCGTCTTCTATTACAAAGGCCGGCTACACCCCGACGAACGGACCTACGTCGCCGTCGTAGGAACCCGCAAAGCTTCCGGCCACTGCCGTCTGCGGGTCGAAAACATCATCGGGGAGCTGCACCGCGTGTGCCCTTCCCTGATCACCGTAAGCGGTCTGGCTTTCGGTATCGACATCACGGCCCACCGAGCCAGTCTGAAACACGACATCCCGACTTATGCCGTTCTGGGTCACGGACTGCACACCATCTATCCGGCTTCCCACAGAGACATCGCACAGAAGCTGCTCGCACAGGACGGGGCGCTGATTTCGGAATTTCCCTGCCAATCCCCGATTCTTCCGGTCAATTTCCTGCAACGCAACCGCATCATCGCTGGTCTCTGTCAAGCCACGTTCATCGCCGAATCGGCAGTAAAAGGAGGAGCGATGGCTACGGCCCGGATGGCTCAGTCGTATTCCCGGGACGTCGTCGCCCTGCCCGGCCGTCCGGAAGACAGCATGTCCTCCGGCTGCAATCTGCTCATCAAGCAAAACATCGCCGCTTTGATCGAGAACGGCGAAGATATCGCCCGGATTTTAGGCATCCGTATCCCCGCCCGCCCTGCCGAAGAAGAAAAACCGGACCTTTTCAGCGATACGCCGGAAGAAGCGCTCGTGCTCAAAATCCTGAGAGACCGCGGAAGCACGAACATCGACACGCTGAATACAGTCACACGGATTCCCATTCCCGAACTCTCGGTCCTGCTGACGGAACTGGAACTCAAAGAAAGAATCCTTTCCCTCCCCGGGAAAAACTATATCATAAATATAAAGTAGGGACACGGCACGTTTTGGTAACAGTTTGTCAATACAAAGAAGCATCTGATTTCAAATCATAACTGAAAAACAAGTATTCACGTCAAAAAAACAAGTGTAAAAATTTTGGGATATTAAATAAATGGGTAAATTTGACTCGCTGAAAACGTTTGAATTTTTTCTAAACAAACAATAGAATGTGCGATGCACCCATCGCCGGAGACTAAAATTATACGACATGAAAGCAGAAATTAAAGAATTCATGGATGCCTTAAAGGCAAAGACCGTAGGTGAAACCGAATTTCACCAGGCCGTAGAAGAAGTTATCGAAACCGTATGGGACACCTATCAGGCGAACCCGAAATACAAGGCCAACAAGATTCTGGAAAAAATGGTGGAACCCGAAAGAGTCATCATGTTCAGAGTTCCGTGGATCGACGACAAAGGCGAAGTACAAATCAACCGGGGTTACCGTGTACAATTCAACAGCGCCATCGGACCGTACAAGGGAGGCCTGCGCTTCCATCCGTCCGTAACGCTCGGAGGATTGAAATTCCTGGGTTTCGAACAGACATTCAAGAACTCTCTGACCACGTTGCCCATGGGCGGCGGCAAAGGAGGTTCCGACTTCAACCCGAAAGGCAAATCGGACAATGAAGTGATGCGTTTCTGCCAGAGCTTCATGACGGAACTTTGCAAACATATCGGCGCCGATACGGACGTTCCTGCCGGAGACATCGGCGTAGGCGGCCGCGAAATCGGTTATTTGTTCGGCCAATACAAGAGAATCCGCAATGAGTTCGTCGGTGTACTGACCGGCAAGAACAGGGAATTCGGCGGTTCCCGCGTTCGTCCGGAGGCTACGGGATACGG
>CAZYJV010000122.1:0-4881 GCA_964647845.1 uncultured Odoribacter sp. | reverse complement strand
ACGGCTCTGCTCAGCCAATGCCTGAAGGATGGACTGACGAATCCACCATACGGCATAGGAAATAAATTTGAACCCGCGGGTTTCGTCGAATTTCTCCGCAGCTTTTATCAAGCCCAGATTGCCCTCGTTAATCAAATCGGGCAGACTCAGCCCCTGATTCTGATATTGTTTAGCCACAGAAACCACAAAACGCAAATTAGCTCTGGTCAGCTTTTCCAATGCCCGCTGGTCTCCTTTTCTGATCCGCTGGGCCAACTCCACTTCCTCTTCGACCGTAATCAGATCTTCCTTGCCGATCTCCTGCAAATACTTGTCCAGGGAAGCACTCTCCCTGTTCGTAATCGATTTTGTAATTTTTAGCTGTCTCATACTTTATTTTTATACCCCGCAAAGATTTTGCAAAGGTAGTATTTTTATTCATATTTCCACACGTCCGAAAAGCAGTTTTTAATTAACATTTTTTAATTCAGCAGCGAGAAGGCGAAATACTCGACTCGTCCCCGGGGACTTACTGCCGTAACGAACACACCTTCATTTTCCAAAGAACGGACAACCCGTTTCAAATCCTCCTGGTCATAAATAACAGTATCGTTGATTTTCACAAGGATATACCCTTTCTGCAGTCCGGCGGATTTAAATTTGCCATTCCGGATATCGGTGATTTTCACCCCTTTATTCAGACGGTAGCGAATGCGGTCCTCTTTGCTCAACGGCTCCACTTTCGCTCCCAAAACGCCAAACTCCTCCTCTTTTTCCACCGAGGTATCCCCGTATGAATTCTGCAGGACGACATCCAGAAGCCTTTCATTTCCGTCCCGTTTGATTCTCAGCTGTATCTGCGAACCCGGATGAAACTTGCCCAACTGTTCGTAAAATTCCGGCGTGGTCTTCACTTCCTGTCCGTTGATTCCCTGTATAATGTCGCCTTCCTTCATCCCCGCTTTCTGTGCCGCGCCTCCGGACACGACCTCTCCTACATAAATCCCGGAATTCTCCCGGATGCCCAGTTCCTCCGCCAATACGGGCGTCAGTTCTCCCATCCGGATACCCAGCACGCCTCTCTGCACCTTTCCGTACTCCTTCAAATCGTTCACCACTTTGCGGGCGATATTGACAGGTATCGCGAAAGCATACCCGGAATAGGCTCCCGTCGGCGACTGTATCAGGGTGTTTATTCCCACCAGCTCGCCCTTCACATTGATCAGAGCGCCACCGCTGTTTCCGGGATTAATGGCCGCATCGGTCTGCAAAAAAGACTCCAGGCTCATCTGTCCCCGGTTCATGCCCAGATCACGGGCTTTCGCACTGATGATGCCCGCCGTCACGGTAGATGTCAGATTATAGGGGTTGCCGACCGCCAGCACCCATTCGCCCAAAACCACATCGTCGGAATTGCCGTACTCCACATAAGGCAGTCCCGTGCCTTCTATCTTCAGCAAGGCGATGTCCGTATTCGGATCCTGCCCGACCAACTGGGCGTCGTACTCCTTCTTATCGTTCGTCACGACCACGATTTTGTCGGCATCTTTAATCACATGGTTATTGGTGATGATGTATCCGTCTTCCGAAACTATCACGCCCGACCCGTAACCGGTGGCCAGCGGCACCTCACGCCCCTGCATGCCTCCGCCGAAAAAATAGCTCAGAAACGGATTGCCTGTATACTCCCGTCCCATTTGCATGGTTTTCACATGCACCACTCCGGGAACCGCCTTTTTGGCCGCCAGCCTCAGGTCTATCCGTCCTCCCTCATCCGGTCCGGCCGGCGCCTCCTGCGCATAAGACACTTGCCTGATCCCCGGTCCGACCAACTCATGCCGCGGCTGTACCTGCACATCCTTGCCTAACAATGTTCCGGCCACCAGAAACGCGCCGAAACCGCCCGCAACACCCAACAACAAACTGATAATAGATCTTCTTACATTCATGTCTTTTCTTTTTAATTCATATTTCACAAAACGAATTTAGCAATTTCTTTGCCAACCGAATATTAAGAAAATCTTAATTAGCAAAGCTTAACGTTATCTCCGATTTATTAAATACTCAAGACACGGCGGACAAAAATACATGCCAAAATGACGGGCTGCTCAGAAGCTGTTTCCGACAGTCTGGTAGCCTACAAAGCGGTAAGCCCCCAGATTGTAGTCGTAAACGTAACACCGGATGTTGTATTCATTGCGGGTTTGGTAGAAATTCCCCTGTAACGTGACCAGATCCGGAGTTTCTTTGCCCCGGGGCACTACGGCATACATATAATCATAATACCCCTGTTTCAGCTCGACTTCCCCCACATAGGCCCTGTTCCCGGCATCATAGGTCATTTTCTGCGCCGGCGGCAGCTGCCAGCCGGAAAATTTTCCATACACGTATACCTCGGCGTCCGGAATCTCCCGCGGATAGTATATGGCAAAATGGGCGACGATGTAATCGGCCTCCAGCTCCGGATCATTGACATTTTCCGCCTGAATGAGAAAATTCCCGTCCCGGTTGGCCAGCGGCATATACGTCGTGTAAACGCTCCCCGGCTGCAATATGAAATTATACAAGCCGTCCGATCCCTTGACCACATCCTTCACATACTGCGTGTAATACACCAGGCTGGAGCAGTCGAAATTGCGGAAAGGCGCCAGACCGTTGAAGACATTGTTCATCCCGTCCCCGTACACCAGCTGATTCTGCCGCACAAAGGCCGGGGTAAAATTCCGGCGGCTGTTGGGGTCCTGATTCTGCGTCACATACACTTTCACATCCTTTATCGGATTGTAAACGGGCAGATTGTCATAGGACACCGTAAAATTCAGCTGCTGGGAAGTATTCAGATACTGAGGCAGCGTAGAGGTTTTCACGGAAGCCTGTATCAACACCCTGTTTTCCACCACGGCGAACCGCTGCGAAATGACAACGCTGTCGGGAGCATCGTCGTTGTACACCTGAAGCAGGTAATTCCCGGACAATTTCACACTGGCATCCTCGTTGGGGAACGTCAAGGTGAAATGCGTATATGAAACCTGGGTATTGAACGAATTGTTGTAATTATTCAACGGATTGCTGTAAAAACCGTTCAAATAGGAGAACGAGCTCAGATTGGAGGGATTCCAGTCGGGGTCGCAGTGAACGATCTGATAGGAATAGGAATTCACCTCCGGACACAGATCATCGAAAGCGAAAAAAAGCTGCTGACCGCTTCCCAGCGTTATCACCGGCTCCGCAAAAGGATTCCCGGCCGGATAGCACTGTACGGTCCTGATATAATCCGGCTGTGCCCATCCGTCGAAAACAAGACACAGACAACTCAAAAGAAAAAAAATTCTCATTCCCTTCAAATTAAAATCCGATTAACGACAAAATTACGTAATTGGTTTATATATTTGTAGCTTATTTGGAAAAATTAGAAAAACGCATTCTATCATTCAAACCAATTTAATATAAATTATAACATGTCCAAGGTAATAAAATTGAAAAAGGGCCTTGATATCAAGCTGAACGGGGAAGCCGAAAAAACGGTGAATACCGGCGTAAACAGCACGTACTATGCCGTGAAGCCGACCGATTTTTTCACGCTGACGCCCCGGTTGGCGGTTAAGGCCGGCGACGTAGTAAAAGCGGGCGATGTTTTATTTTCCGATAAAGCGAACCCAGAAATCAAATTTACGTCTCCCGTCAGCGGCACGGTGGAAGCCGTTAACCGGGGAGAGCGCCGTAAACTGCTGGAAGTGGTCGTAAAAGCTGACGAGCAGATCGCTTATGCGGATTTCGGCAAGGCGGACGTAAACCAGTTAAACCGGGAAGAGATCATCGCCAAGCTGCTCGACAGCGGCGTATGGCCGTCGATCGTGCAGCGTCCCTACGGCATTGTGGCTGATCCTGCCGTTCAGCCCCAGGCTGTTTTCGTTTCCGCTTTCGATTCTTCTCCTTTGGCTCCCGATTACGAATTCGTGCTGAAAGAGGAAGAAAAAAACCTGCAAACGGGTTTCGACTGTCTGAAAAAACTCTGTAACGCCGATGTTCATCTGGGCTTAAAAGCCGGCTCGGGGGAAAATTCCGTATTCAGCCGCCTGAAAAACGTGGACATCACCTATTTCGCCGGTCCTCATCCGGCAGGCAACACGGGCATCCAGATCAACCACGTCCGTCCGATCAACAAGGGCGAACACATCTGGACCGTTAACATCCAGGATGTCGTCATCATCGGACGCCTGTTCAACGAAGGACACTACGATGCCCGCAAAATCATCGCCCTGACCGGTTCGGAGGTAACGGCGCCCGCCTATTACTCCACCATTCTCGGGGCGCAGGTATCCAGTCTGACGGCCGGGAAACTGAAAAACCAGACTCACCAGCGCATCATCTCCGGCAACGTACTGACCGGAACCAAAGTGAGCGAATCGGATTTTCTGGGCTACTTCGCCAACCAGATTACGGTCATTCCCGAAGGCGACGAATACGAATTTTTGGGCTGGGCCACCCCCGGTTTCAACAAATTCTCCGCCAGCAAGCTGTTCCCCTCTTTCCTTTGTCCGAACAGACACTACACGTTAAATGCCAACCTTCACGGCGAACGGCGCGCCTTTGTCGTGAGCGGCCAATATGAAAAGGTGCTGCCGATGGACATCTTCCCGGTATATCTGCTCAAAGCCGTACTGGCCGAAGACATCGACAAGATGGAACAACTCGGTATTTACGAGGTGCTGCCGGAAGACATGGCGCTGTGCGAATTCGTTTGTACCTCCAAGACCCCGGTTCAGAAAATCCTGCGGGGCGGTCTGGAATTAATGATGAAAGAAACCAACTAATTGAGATGTAAGATGAATTTTTTAAGGAATTTTTTAGATAAGCAAAAACCCAAATTTGAAAAAGGAGGAAAACTGGAAAAATTACACT
>CAZYJV010000121.1:3365-4963 GCA_964647845.1 uncultured Odoribacter sp. | reverse complement strand
AAAAAAGTACCAAAACCGGGCAATTTTCACGGGCTTAATCGTTGGACTTTCTCCGACGAAAGAATGTCCAACGATCTTCGGACTATAAATTCAGAGAAAAATAAAACGTTATTCGACATTTTCCGCAATCTTTTCCACCAATTGCGGATTTCCCGCTATAATCGAAATATTCCGGTTCTGCCGGAAATGCCGGATGATTCCTCCGGCCTCTTCCACAATCAGTGCACCGGCACACATATCCCACAGATTCAGGCTGAATTCCCAATAGCCGTCAAGGAAACCGGCAGCCACACAACAAAGGTCGTAGGCAGCAGACCCCATCCGCCTCAATCCTCTCAAATGAGGCAAGATACTGGCGACATTCCGCACGTTGTTATCCGGATTCACATCCTTATCATAGGGAAAACCCGTCCCCAACACCGAATGCTCCAGATCGCCCTTGCCGCTAACCCGGAGAGGTCTGTCGTTCAAAAAGGCCCCTTGTCCGCGACAAGCCGTATACAGTTCGTCGAAATAAGGCGCATAAACCACTCCCAGCAGTGTTTCATCCTTATATTGCAGTCCGATTGAAACCGTAAAAACGGGAAGTCCCTGACTATAATTATTCGTACCATCCAGCGGATCTATGACCCAGCAGAACTCGCCCGTTCCCTCGTGCTTCCCGCTTTCCTCCCCCAGAACGGCATGTCCCGGATACACGGTGCCTATCTGTTTTAACAGATAGGCCTCACACTCTTTATCCACCCGGGTAACCACATCATAAACATTCGATTTCGTAGTTACCCCCAGGTCATTCCCCCGAAAATAAGACAGCTGGATCCGTCCCGCCTCTTTCGCCCATTCCACAGCTTTCCGCAGGGCTTCTTCCACTGAAAATCCGTTTTCCATATCAGCATTCCGATTTAAGTTCCTTTAAAGCCCGGGCAAACTGGTCCGGACAGGAAGTGCCTTTATAGCCGCAGTGTATCCCTTCCAGACGGGCAATCACATCCTCTACCTTCATCCCCTTTACCAGTGAAGAAATCCCTTGCAGATTCCCGTTGCATCCCCCTTCGAAATACACGTCCCGAACAATCCCATCTTCCACCGTAATGTCGATATACACCGAACATACCCCCTTCGTTGTATAATGTATCGTCTTCTTCATAAAATTATGCCTCCTTTATACAGTAAATCATATCTCATCCGATTTCCACCTCCTGCCACTTCCCTCCCATCAATTGCCGGACGGTGCGGAATCCCGTTTCCTTCAACAATTTCAATGCCTCCGGACGCCCTGCATTCACCAATTCCGGAGAATGCACATCCGAATTCACCACTACCGGCAAATTCCATCGCTTTATGTACTTCCAATCCTTTACACTGGGAAAGAAACTGCCGTTCCGATGAAAATACTTCGTATTGATCTCCACCATCATTTCCGTCTCTGAAATCAAAGCGAACAGGTCCGCCAATCTCGCCTGATACCATTCCGTATCCGTAATCCCTGCCTCGCACTGTTCCGCGTTATACCAGACTTTATTCGCATGCCCGATTATATCGAACCCGCCTTTCTCCACCATTCGCATCGACGCTTCGAAATACGCTTCCACCAATGC
>CAZYJV010000121.1:0-3265 GCA_964647845.1 uncultured Odoribacter sp. | reverse complement strand
GCATGGGAAGAAAAACCGTAAGCGACAAAACCGGCCTTTATCGCGGCTTTGACGAACTCCTCCATCGGAGCATTCCCGTCGCAAAAAGAACAGTGACTGTGATAATTGGTCGCATTCGTCATTCCCGTCATAGCATGGATTTTACATTCTTTCCGGCATCTCGATTCCTAACATGCCCATCGCATTCCGGATGGCCGTACCGCACTCTTTAGCCAATAACAGGCGGAAATTGCGCACCTTGTCATCCTCCTCCTTCAAAATGGAAAAATCATGATAAAACTGATTGAACTCCTTGGCCAGATCATAGGAATAATTCGCCAGCAGCGCAGGACTGTAATTATCTCCGGCCTCTTTCACCACCGCAGGCAATTTGGCGATCAACTTAATCAGCTCCTGCTCCTTGTCCGAAATGGCAATATGCAAATCGCTGTCACCGATAACGGTTCCGTTTTCCACCGCCTTGCGCAATATGGATTGAATGCGGGCATATGTATATTGAATGAAAGGCCCCGTATTTCCGTTAAAATCGATGGACTCCTTCGGATTGAACATCATGGTCTTCTTCGGGTCCACTTTCAATATAAAATACTTCAATGCCCCCAGCGCCACTTTTCTATACACCTCTTCCGACTCTGCCTCCGTATAGCCTTCCAGTTTCCCCAGCTCCTTCGAAGTGGCACGGGCCGTATTGATCATCTCCTGCATCAGGTCATCGGCATCCACCACCGTACCCTCGCGCGATTTCATCTTGCCCTCCGGCAATTCCACCATACCGTAAGACAGGTGCCTGATCTTGTCCGCCCACGAAAATCCCAATTTTCCGCAAATCAGCGACAATACCTGAAAATGGTAATTCTGCTCATTCCCCACCACATAAATCATCTCGTCCATATCGAACTCATTGAACCGCTCATAGGCCGTCCCGATATCCTGAGTCATGTATACGGACGTTCCGTCGTCCCGCAGCAACAATTTATGATCCAGTCCGTCACCGGTCAGATCCGCCCAGACACTCCCCGTATCTTTCTTGTACAAGACACCATCCGCCAGTCCCTTCAACACGATATCGCGCCCTTTCTTGTAAGTCTGGGACTCGAAATACACCTTGTCGAATCCGACCCCCATCAACCGATAAGTCTCATCGAACCCTTTCAACACCCAGTCGTTCATCCTGCGCCACAACGCCACGGTCGCCTCATCTCCCGCCTCCCACTTGCGAAGCATCTCCTGCGCCTCCAGCAATATCGGCGCACTCTTTTTAGCCTCCTCTTCCTCCATGCCCTGCTCCGTCAACTGCTTTACCTCGGCTTTATACTCCTTGTCGAAACGGACATAGTAATCTCCGACAAAATGGTCTCCCTTCATCCCCGTTGATTCGGGAGTGGCCCCTTCCGCATACTTCTGCCAGGCAATCATGCTTTTGCAGATATGGATACCCCGGTCATTCACCAGATTCACCATCTTCACCTCATGCCCGTTGGCTTTCTGTATCTCGGAAACCGACCAGCCCAACAAATTGTTCCGGATATGTCCCAGATGCAAAGGCTTGTTGGTATTCGGCGAAGAATATTCTATCATATAGCTCTTCCCGCTGGCCTCTTTGGCATACCCGTACTTCTCCTCGCCTGCCGCTTCATTCAAAACTCCCAGCCAGTAAGCCGAAGAAATGACCACATTCAAAAAACCTTTGATAACATTGTAATCCTGTACCTCCTCTATATTTTGCTTCAGATACTCTCCCAGCTCCCTGCCGGTTTCCTCCGGAGACTTATGAGAATAACGCGTAAACGGAAAAACCACCACCGTCAGGTCTCCTGCAAAATCCTTGCGTGTCGGCTGCAGCTGTATATTCTTTGCCTCCACAGCCGCCCCGTAACATTGTTTTACCGCTTCCGTTACCTTTGCCGTCAATAAACTTTCAATACTCATTATTTCAAACTTTAAATGATTTTCGCCATCCTCCCGCAATGCCCTGCCCGCTTAGCCTGACGACAAAAATACAATTATTTGGCGAAAAGGACAAAAAGACATGTTTTTTCCTACTTTTGTACCCAGCAAACAAAAAATCTTATAATTATGGAAGAACTCTTTAATGCGACATCCAGCATTTCATGGGATGTATTTTTAAACAAAGCCATCGATCTGGGCACCTCTTTCGGTTCCAGACTGATCGGGGCCATCGTCATTTTCATCATCGGCCGCTGGATAATCCGGAAAATCAACCGTCTGGTAGTGACCGTACTGGAAAAAAGACACGCCGAGGCTTCTCTGGCTTCCTTCGTCAAAAGTTTTGTCAAAATCACCCTCAACCTCCTGCTGGTTGTTGTCATTGTCAGCAAATTAGGTGTCGAAGCCAGCTCATTCATCGCCCTCTTCGCATCCGCCGGTGTCGCCATCGGCATGGCATTAAGCGGAACGCTGCAGAACTTCGCAGGCGGGGTAATGATTTTATTGTTCAAGCCCTTCAAGGTCGGGGACTTCATTGAAGCCCAGGGACAAAGCGGTACCGTAAAGGAAATCCAGATCTTCAACACCATCATCTCCACCGCCGACAACAAAATCATCATCGTCCCCAACGGAGGCCTGTCCACCGGCATCACCAAGAACTACTCCAAAGAAGCCATCCGCCGGGTAGACTGGGAATTCGGCATCGCTTACGGAGACAACTACGACAAAGCCAAAGCCGTTCTGGACAGACTGATCGCCGCAGACCAGCGCATCCTGAAAGACCCGGCCCACTTCATCGCCCTGACCTCTCTGGGAGAAAGCTCCGTAAACATCGTCGTCCGGGCATGGGTGAACGCAGCGGATTACTGGGGCGTATTCTTCGACATGAATGAAAGCGTGTACAAAACCTTCCCGCAGGAAGGGATCAACATCCCGTTCCCGCAAATGGACGTACATCTGATTCAGAAATAAAACTTTTCATAAGGATTAACGGCAACGGAACCGTTAATCCTTATCTTCCTTCAAAAAATTCCGCTTACAATAAACTTCCCGCCCCCGATACCGTTAAAACCATTGTTTAACCTTAAAAACGAAAACAATGGAAACAGTTGAAAATTACAGAAGCTACAAGTACTGGTGGCTGATGCTCATCATCGGGATTCTCTCGGTCTTTTGCGGCATATGGGTATTCCGGCACCCGGTAGTATCTTACTTCGCTTTAGCCGCCTATTTTTGTATCATGTTCATCCTCTTCGGCATCAATGAAATCATCCATGCCTTTTCAAACCAAAAATACAGGAACTGGGGCTGGGGACTG
>CAZYJV010000120.1:0-4986 GCA_964647845.1 uncultured Odoribacter sp. | reverse complement strand
AATATAATCGTATATAAGACTAATTATAACATTGACTGTGATATAAATACTTCATAAATGCTATCGCCAATGAGACGCACATACGAATCCATTACAGATTGCTTGCAGGATTACAGGAACACGGTTTCACGTACCAAAAGTTTAAAGATTATTTTTGACAACTTCCTGTCCGAACAAAATTATGCGGAACAATTCAAGATTCGGATAAATCGAGCCATATTATTGCCTCATCATTTTGACATGGATTTCTTTTATGCCGGGAAACGGAAAGACGGCATTCGGATATTGTCAATGTATGGCTTCACGAAACTGAATAATGAGGGCATTTTCGACTACAATTCGAATGAACTGAAGCGGATTGATGAACGCAATCAGAATCCGGAAAAGTTCGTTGAAACGGAAACGAAGATTCTGAATGACCTTCCCTGCTACACATCACCGCTACTCAACCGTGAAGACCTGATTCATATCGTGGAGCATGACTCACGGACGTGTAAACTATTTGGAGAGAATTACCATTGTTTCGGCAGGGGCTTCTTAAGACCGGAGGTTGTCAAAATGCAGATAGACAATATCGGAATACTGATGCTTTTCGATTATGGACTGGATAGTTTGGTGAAAGGAGAAAAATTCTGTCTTCAGACGGTGGTGGGGAGATTGTTGGATTACAATGGAAGGTTGAAAGAAGAGGAGATTAAAAGGGTGTTTGGGTTCTTCTTTGTGGATGATGGCGCAGTATTTGAGTGGCAAAAGGGTGTGAAAATTGGTTTGGTGTAAAGTTGTATATAGGTGCCTAAAATTTTTTATTTTTGCTCCCGTAAAAACAATCACCCATGAATCACACACCGGAAATGGCGGACGACACCCTGAAGCCCATCGATTTGAAAAAGGTATTCGAGAGCAAAAATCCGAAACTGGCACGCTGGATACCGCGCTTTGTACTGAACCGGCTCAAGAAAATCATTTGTCTGGACGACATCAACGATTTCATAGCCAAGCACGGCAACCGCAAAGGGCTCGACTTTGCCAACGCCATCATGGAGTATCTCAATCTCTCGCTCGACATACAAGGTGCCGAAAACCTGCCTCCCGCCGACGGACGCTATCTGTTTGTCTCCAACCACCCGCTCGGCGGACCAGACGGAATCGCGCTGATTTCATTCCTGGGTTCCAGGTATGCGGAACTGAAATTCCCGGTAAACGATATTCTTTTGAATCTGAAGAACCTGAACACGATTTTCCTGCCCGTGAATAAGCACGGCAAGCAGTCGAAAGAGGCCGTCAAGGCGATCGAGGAGGCATACGCTTCCGACTGTCAGATGATCATGTTCCCCGCCGGGCTGTGCAGCCGGAAGATCAAAGGGGTTATCAGGGACCTGGCGTGGAAAAAGAATTTCGTCACGGAAGCCGTCAAGCACCGGCGGGACGTCGTGCCCATATACATCGGCGGACAGAATTCCGATTTCTTTTACAACCTGTCGAATTTCCGGAAAAAAATCGGATTGAGCAACATCGAGATGCTGTGGCTTCCCAAAGAGGCGTACCGGAAGAAAAACAGCACCCTCACCCTGAAAGTGGGCAAACCGATTCCCTGGCAAACTTTCGACAAAAGCAAAAAACCGCAGGAATGGGCTGCAGATGTGAAAGAAATGCTCTATTCGTACAAATAATTCGTATATTTGCACCCGGTTAACAAATTTATTCTAAGCGGATGCAACCTGTTATTTATCCCGTCGATAAGAAAATCCTTATCAGTGAACTGACAGAAGACAAATTTCTCCGGAAAACCAATAAGGCCGGCAACGAAATCTACACGTTCAACGCTTTCACGGCCCCGAACCTGATGCGGGAAGTGGGACGAATCCGGGAGCTTACTTTCCGGAGCGCCGGCGGCGGTACAGGAAAGGAAATCGACATCGACGAGTTCGACGTCGAAAAAGAGGCGCCTTATCAGCAGCTCATCGTCTGGGACCCGAAAGAAAAAGAGATCATCGGCGGTTACCGCTATATCCTGTGCGACCATCTTCCCCTGAACGCGGAAGGGGAGCCCAATCTGGCCACGACCGAACTGTTCCGCTTCTCGGACGAATTTAAAAGCCGGTATCTTGCCAAAATGATCGAACTGGGACGTTCGTTCGTGCATCCCCTCTACCAGTCCACCCGCATGGGGCGCAAGTCACTCTTTGCCCTCGACAACCTGTGGGACGGCCTGGGAGCCTTGACGGTCGATAATCCCCAGATCGAATATTTTTTCGGAAAGGTGACGATGTACACCAGCTTCAATATCCATGCGCGGGACATGATCCTGTATTTCATGAGAAAATATTTCCGGGACACCGACAACCTGGTCGCCCCCATTCATCCGCTGGAAATCGACATCGACGAAAAAAAGATGCAGGAAACCTTCACCGGAAACAGTTACGACGAAGATTACCGCATCCTTTCGCATTACGTCCGGGAACTGGGTGAAAACATTCCTCCGCTGGTAAATGCCTATATGAGTCTGTCCCCCTCGATGCGGATGTTCGGGACGGCTATCAACCCCGGATTCGGCGGTGTGGAGGAGACAGCCATCCTGATAAAGATCGCCGATGTTTACGAAGCCAAGAAGCTGCGGCACATCGCGACTTATATTCCGAGATTTTTAAAAGTGAAAAAGTTGAAAGGTTGAAGAGGGTAAAATGATCAGCGGATGTCGTAGTTATTGTATTCCCCCTGACTGACGACGGTATCCGTATTGGACAGCGCGATATAGGATTTTTCAGCTTTTATCTGCAAATAGCGAGCCGACTTGACACCCACGGAAGAGTAAGCGGAACGCACATTTGCCTTCCCGCAACGGCGTATTTCCAGTTTCCCGTAAGATACATTGAAAAACAATTCGGTCTCCGGCAGGGAAGCGATGCTGTCCGTCCGGATATTTCCGTACACCGCAGTAAGACTCAGCGGCAACTGCGCATGGTATTCCGGAAGATAAATATTGCCGAAGCGATTCACGAGGTCCAGCGTTATCCGGCGGGGCACCCAGACCTTTATCTCGGCTTTCAGATCCGCTTCCCGGTTAAAGCCGGCGGCTATTTCCAGATAGAGTTTCCAGACCCCCGGCCACGAGTCCAGACGAAAATCCAGATGCCGCGCCAGGTCTTCTTTTTCCCACTCCTCCGCATTCGTCACCCGGAAAGAGGCTTCCAGCAGGATGCTGTCCTTTTCCCACTGCCTCAGCACCACCTGCCCGAACCTGAAATCCATAAGACAATTCGTTTCCGCCTCCACGCCGTACATCTGTCTCACATACTTCACATAGTCTCCGGCATATCCCCCGCCTATCCCCCATATTCCAAACAGGAAGAATACAAAATATTTCACGTTCCCTTTCTATAAAATATTACCCGTCGCCCCGGCTCAATGTACGAACCTGAACATCCGGTTCCAACGTATTTTGCCCAAAAACGATTTGTCTTTATCCAGCGACAACCAGACGAAATAAGCCTTGCCCACGATATGGTCCTCCGGAACGAATCCCCAGAAGCGGGAATCGGCGGAGCGGTGACGGTTGTCCCCCATCATCCAGTAGTAATCCATCTGAAACGTATACTCCGTGGCAGGCTGTTCATTGATATAGATCACGGAATCCCTCACTTCCAGCTTATTCCCCTCGTAGACCGAGATAATCCGCTCATACAACGGCAAAACGTCCGGGGACAGCTCCACCTTGTCGCCTTTTTTGGGAATATACAACGGACCGAAATTATCGACGCTCCACGGATAGCGATCCGGGTCAAAAGGAAATATCTCCGGATTTATCCCCGTATCCACATTTCTTCTGATCTCTTTCACGTTCGGATAGGCTTTCAGCTTTTCCACCATCTCCGCCGTCAGCGGGAACACATACTCGGTAGAAGAAATCATGCCCATGTCGTCGTACGAGATACCGGTATCTTCTTTCAGCTTCTTTTTATTCAGGGGAGTTCCGTTCGTACGCACCACATAATCATACTGGAGACGTTCCGGATCGTCCGCCGGCACACCGTTTACAAACAGCTGTCCTTCCCGCAGCTGTATCGTATCGCCCGGCATGCCTACCCCCCGTTTAATGTAATTCTCGCGCTTGTCCACCGGACGAGAAACAATGTCGAAACGCTGCTTCATCCACTCCCTTATCTTCCCTTCCGCTTCCTGCCGCGTCATCTGCACGCCCCGGCTCAGCTCCGACTGCCGGTAGCTCCGGGCATTGGTACGCACCTGCGAGTAGTAGTCCGGATTTTCATTCCCGACAACCACCGTATCTCCCGTCGGGAAATTAAATACGACGATATCGTTCCTCTTGATGCGCGTCGTTCCGGCAAGGCGCTTGTAAGGCCATTTGACCGCTTCCGAATAGGCTTTCGCACTCCGGGTAAAAGGCAGCGTATGATGGGTGAACGGCACCGCCAGGGGCGTATTGTGCAACTTGGGCCCGTATGCCGCCTTGCTTACAAAGAGGTAGTCTCCGACCAGCATAGATTTCTCCATCGAAGAGGTGGGGATGGTATAGGCCTCGAAAAGAAACATCCGTATCAGTGTCGCCGCCACGACAGCAAAAATCAGGGCATCGATCCATTCCACCGCCTTCGTCTGTTTCTTCACGCCTTTCTTTTTCCAGAACGCCCAATGTACCTTTTTGGAAATATAAACATCGTAAATCACAGGCACCAGCAGCAACAGCCACCAGCTTCCGACCCACAATGTCCACAGCAGATAAATGACGATGGCGACACCGAATCTAACCCATTTGTTTCTCAGTATTTCTCTCATAATATTCCTTTACGTTCAGACAAACCGTCCGGTTTATATATTCAACATATCTTTCATTCCCAACACCCCTTTTTTCCCTTGCATGAATTCGGCAGCCAGAACGGCACCGCAGGCAAAGCCTTCCCGGGAAAACGCCGAATGGCAGATTTGGATCTGGTCTACCTCCGATTTATAAAGCACCGCGTGTATTCC
>CAZYJV010000119.1:0-5161 GCA_964647845.1 uncultured Odoribacter sp. | reverse complement strand
CCGAATTTGTCCGTCGATTCGAGCATGATTACTTTGTCCGGTTTCTGGAAAGCTAATATTGCCATAAATATTTTATTTATTACTTAGAATACAATTCTACGATTAACTGCTCTTTGATATTTTCCGGAATATCTGCTCTTTCCGGTACATTCAACAGTTTTCCGCTCATGGAAGCGGCATCCCATTCCAACCAGGAATATTTGCTTACCCGGTTGCTTCTCAGTGAATCAGCGATCACTTCCAGCGCTTTGGATTTCTCGCGCACAGCGACAACGTCTCCCTGACGGATGGATGCGGAAGGAATGTTGCACACTCCCCCGTTTACCGTGATGTGACGGTGGGAAACCAGCTGACGGGCAGCAGCACGCGTCGGGGCGATTCCCAGACGGTATACCACGTTGTCCAAACGACACTCCAGCAACTGCAACAGCACTTCACCGGTAATACCTCCGGAACGTTCCGCTTTTTCAAACAGATTGCGGAATTGTTTCTCCAGCAAACCGTAAGTGTATTTTGCCTTTTGTTTTTCTTTCAGCTGAACACCGTATTCGGAAATTTTCTTCCGGCGACGGGCCAAACCATGCTGGCCGGAGGGATAATTTCTCCGTTCCAATGCTTTATCCGGGCCATAAATCGGTTCCCCGAACTTTCTTGCTATTTTAGACTTAGGTCCTGTATATCTAGCCATTTTTATTCAAATTTATTACACGTTACATTATTATACTCTTCTGCGTTTCGGAGGACGGCAGCCGTTGTGCGGCAGCGGAGTAACATCGATGATTTCCGCAACTTCGATACCGCTTGCATGAATGGCGCGGATAGCGGATTCACGACCGTTACCGGGTCCCTTAACATATACTTTCGCTTTTCTCATTCCGAGATCGAATGCCACTTTCGCACAATCGCTCGCAGCCATCTGTGCGGCATAAGGAGTGTTTTTCTTGGATCCTTTAAAACCCATTTTCCCTGCTGATGACCAGGAGATCACCTGTCCTGTCTGGTTCGTTAAGGAAATAATGATGTTGTTAAAAGATGAATGAACGTGTGCTTGTCCAACGGCCTCTACTTTAACTAACCGTTTTCTGTTTGATGTAGACTTCTTTGCCATAATTCAATTCAATTTCTTTTATTTAGTTGCCTTCTTCTTGTTAGCAACAGTTTTCTTCTTACCCTTGCGTGTACGGGCATTGTTCTTTGTACTCTGTCCTCTTACGGGCAGTCCCAAACGGTGACGGATTCCACGATAACAACCGATATCCATCAGTCGTTTGATGTTCATCTGAATGCTTGAACGCAACTCTCCTTCAACTTTGTACTCCGTATTGATCACTTTTCGTACAGCTGCGAGTTGGTCGTCATTCCAATCTTTCACCTTCGTGTCATAATCGATGCCGGCTTTCTCCAGAATAGTCCGGGCACTACTTCTACCTATACCATAGATATAGGTCAAGGCTATTTCTCCTCTTTTGTTTGAGGGTAAATCTACACCTACGATTCTTGCCATAAATCTTTTTAATTTAACTTAAATGAATGATTTAACCCTGACGCATTTTAAACTTAGGGTTCTTTTTGTTAATGACGTACAAAACGCCTTTTCTTCTTACAATCTTGCATTCGTCATTACGTTTCTTAATTGACGCTCTTACCTTCATGGTTTCTAAATTTAGTTTTTGTATCTGAACGTAATTCTACCCTTTGTCAGATCATAAGGGGACATGTCCACTCTGACTCTGTCGCCGGGAAGTATCTTTATATAATGCATGCGCATCTTGCCGGAAATGTGGGCCGTTATAATGTGGCCGTTCTCCAGTTCCACCCGGAACATTGCATTCGACAACGCTTCCGTGATCACTCCATCCTGCTCTATCGATGGCTGTTTTGCCATAAAAACAATTTTTAATTTCGTATAATCGTCAATTCTTCAATGCCTGCTCCACAAACTCAAAAGAAGACAGGATATCCGCCTTGTGCTTGCCGACCGCCACCGTGTGCTCGAAATGCGCCGAGGGCATCCTGTCCCTCGTCCGGATCGTCCACCCGTCAGCATCCTGATAAACGTGGCGCTTCCCCAAGTTAATCATCGGTTCGATCGCGATGACCATCCCTTCCGCAAGCTTCGGTCCCTGGCCTCTTTTCCCGTAATTCGGCACCTGCGGTTCCTCATGCATGTCACGGCCTACGCCATGCCCTACCAGCTCCCTCACTACCGAATATCCGTTCGCCTCGCAATGGTTCTGCACCGCATACCCGATGTCTCCGATTCTTAAACCGGCAATCGCCTTTTCTATTCCCAGATAAAGGGCCTCTTTCGTCGTCCGCAACAGTTTCCGGACCTCCTCCTTCACTTCCCCCACCTCGAACGTATAGGCGCTGTCTCCGTAAAAACCGTTCTTCAATGTCCCGCAATCTATGGAGACCACATCCCCCTCTTCCAGAAAACGGTCGGCGGCGGGTATACCGTGAACCACCTCCTCATTGACGGAAATACACAACGTATTCGGAAATCCGTCGTATCCTAAAAAACCCGGCTCAGCCCCGTGATCGCGGATAAACGCTTCGGCAATCCTGTCCAGTTCCAGCGTTGAAATCCCCGGACGAACATGTTTTGCCAATTCGCCCAGAGTCTTACCCACCAAAAGATTGCTTTCCCGAAGCAATTCAATCTCTTCCGCTGTCTTCAAAAAAATCATGCCGCAAAAGTAAAACTTTTTTTTCAAACGACAAAAAGCCGAAAGGCCGGGACTGTACGTCTTCCGGCTCTCGACTTCAATCTTTTTAGTAAGCAGCGGGTCCGCCCGGCGTCTTGCCCTTGATGCGTCCCGATTTCATCAGACCGTCATAATGACGCATCAGCAAATGGGACTCGATCTGCTGCAAGGTGTCCAATACAACCCCCACCAGAATCAACAGAGAAGTACCTCCGTAGAACTGAGCGAACTGATTGTTCACACCGGCTATCACGGCAAATGCGGGCAATATGGCGACGATACCCAGGAAAATGGACCCCGGGAATGTAATCCGGGACATGATCGTATCCAGAAACTCCATAGTCTTTCTTCCCGGTTTCACACCCGGAATAAAGCCTCCGTTCTTCTTCATATCCTCAGCCATCTGCATCGGATTGACCGTGATGGCGGTATAGAAATAGGTAAATGCCACAATCAGCACGAAGAAGGTGAAATTATACCAGAAGCCGGTAAAATTCGAGAAAGCGGCAGCAAAACCCGACAGAGAATCGGAAGCTGCGAAGTTCACGAAAGAAATCGGCAAAAGCATAATCGCCTGTGCGAAGATGATCGGCATAACGCCGGCCGCATTTATTTTCAGCGGAATATACTGACGTACGCCGCCGTACTGTTTATTTCCCACGACACGTTTCGCATACTGTACGGGCACTTTCCGCGTTCCCTGTACCAGCAGGATCGTTCCGCAGAATACGAAGAACAAAAGAATCAGTTCCACCAACAGGGCTACCATTCCGCCTCCCTGCTGTGACAAGCGGGAAGTACCTTCGGCGAAGAATGCGAAAGGCAGACGGGCGATGATACCTATCATGATGATAATGGATACCCCGTTACCGATGCCCTTGTCCGTAATCTTTTCTCCCAGCCACAGCACGAACATGGAGCCGGCGGACAGGATGACAACGGATGAAATCGTAAAGAAAGCACCGCTGGTAACGAAAAACTCCTGCGGGATCTGGGCATGTAAGTTCGTAAGATACGCCGAGCCCTGCAATATCAGGATGATGATCGTCAGATACCGGGTAATCTGGTTGATCTTACGTCTTCCGCTTTCTCCCTCACGCTGCATGCGCTGAAAATAAGGAACGGCGATTCCCAACAGCTGCACGACGATCGAAGCGGAAATGTAAGGCATAATACCCAAAGCAAATACAGAAGCATTCGAAAACGCCCCTCCGGAAAACATATCCAGCAAACCGAGCACCCCTTTCGAAGTCTGTTCTTTCAATGCTGAAAGTCCGGCAGGATCGATACCCGGCAACACGATTTCAGTTCCCAGCCGATACACGGCAATCAAACCGAGAGTCATCAGAATGCGGGTTCTTAACTCTTCAATTTTCCAAATGTTCTTTAATGTATCAAATAACTTCATAAGTTTAGTATTTAAATATCTGAAGACGTCGTGCGTCCCCAGATATTATTTTACAGAACAACTACTGAACCGCCGGCGGCTTCGATCGCAGCTTTCGCCTTTTCGGAGAAAGCGTCCGCTTTCACCTCCAGTTTTGCTTTCAGTACGCCGTCTCCCAAAATCTTCAACAAATCGTTTCTGGAGATTAACCCGGCCTTGATCAGGACATCCTTATCGATGGCGGTCAGGCTGTCGCGTTCAGCCAGTTCCTGAAGCATGCTGACATTGATTGCCTTGTAGGCAACCCGGTTGATATTTTTAAAGCCGAATTTCGGTACCCGTCTCTGCAAAGGCATCTGTCCTCCTTCAAAACCGATTTTCGTGTGATAACCGGATCTTGATTTGGCACCCTTGTGACCTCTTGTAGAAGTACCTCCTTTTCCCGAACCCTGTCCACGACCGATTCTCTTTTCGTGATGCGTAGAACCGCTGGCCGGTCTTAAGCTACTTAAATCCATTTTATTTTGTATTAAAATAGTTCAACAACAATTTACTTTACTTCTTCCACTTTTACCAGGTGGGCAACTTTAGCCACCATACCCAATATCTGAGGAGTAGCTTCGTGTTCTACACTACTGCTGATTTTGTTCAGACCAAGTGCGGTTAACGTGGCAACCTGACGTTTATCGCTTTTGATTTTACTTTTTACCAATGTAACTTTAATCTTTGCCATAATTTCATCAAATTAACCGTTAAATACTTTATCTACACTGATATTTCTCTGACGAGCCACCATCCGTGCGTCTCTCATTTCTTTCAGCGCAGCGATCGTAGCTTTCACCAGATTGTGCGGGTTGGAAGAACCTTTGCTCTTGGCCAATACGTCATGAATACCGGCGCTTTCCAATACGGCGCGCATAGCACCTCCCGCTACCAGACCGGTACCGGAAGAAGCGGGTTTCATATAAACCTCCGCACCGCCGAAACGAGCGACCTGTTCATGAGGGATCGTTCCTTTCAATACAGGCACCTTGATCAGGTTTTTCTTGGCTGCCTCCACGCCTTT
>CAZYJV010000118.1:0-5214 GCA_964647845.1 uncultured Odoribacter sp. | reverse complement strand
TATATCAACCGCCTGAAACGGAATATTCCGCTGTCTGCCTGTCCGACGCTGAAATTCGCCCTGGGGGATTTCACCCTGAAACGGGTGCTGAAAATCCATACGGAAGTGGAATCGCCTTACAATACCTATAAGTATAAGGGACTGCCTCCCGGTCCCGTGCGCATGCCCTCCGTTCAGGTGATCAATGCGGTGCTGAACTACCGGCAGCACGATTATCTGTATTTTTGCGCGAAAAGCGATTTTTCCGGCGGGCACCATTTCTCCCGGACCTTACACCAGCACAATGAATATGCCCGCCAGTACCACCAGGCCCTGAACAGAAGAAAAATATATTAGGGATATTTTTTCCTCTTTTTGTTTTCCTATTCGGAGTTTTGTGTTATCTTTGCGCCGATATTTTAAATTTATACTAATAATCAATTAATTATGTTGAATCATTACGAGACCGTTTTCATTACAACTCCCGTTTTATCTGAAGTACAGATAAAGGAAGCGGTAGAAAAGTTCAAGAATACCATTACGGAAAATGGTGGTAGCATTGAACACGAGGAGGCCTGGGGCCTTCGCAAGCTGGCTTATCCGATCCAGAAGAAAACCACCGGATTCTATCACCTGCTTCAGTTCGAAGCTGAAGGCTCGCTGGTTGATAAATTGGAAACCGTTTACAGACGCGACGAGCGTGTGATCCGTTTTCTGACGTTCAGATTAGACAAGTATGCTTATGAGTATGCTTTAAAAAGAAGAAGTAAAAACGAAAAAAAAGAGGAGAAATAAGTCATGGCACAGAATGAAAGTGAAATAAGATATCTGACCCCGCCGTCAGTCGAAATCAAAAAGAAAAAATACTGTCGTTTCTTAAAGAGCAGAATTAAGTTCATTGACTACAAGGATCCGGAATTTTTGAAAAAATTCCTGAACGAACAGGGGAAAATCCTTCCGAGAAGAATTACCGGTACTTCTCTGAAATACCAGAGAAAAGTGGCCACCGCAGTGAAACGGGCAAGACATCTTGCATTGCTGCCCTATGTAACCGATTTGATGAAATAATTTTAAGGAAGGAGGACAAAATGCAGATTATATTATTGACAGATATAGCAAACTTAGGCCATAAGGACGACATAATCAACGTAAAACCGGGTTATGGTCGTAACTACCTTATTCCTCAGGGATATGCTATCCTTGCAACGGAATCGGCAAAAAAGATCGTTGCCGAGAATATCAAACAGAGAGCCCACAAGGAGGCCAAACTGAAAGCGGAAGCCGAGGAATTGGCTGCCAAGCTCGAAACGGTAAAACTGACGATCGGTGCCAAAACCAGCAGTACTGGCAAGATTTTCGGTTCCGTGAACAGCATCATGATTGCAGAAAGCCTGCAGGCTCAGGGATTCGATATCGACAGAAAGAAAATCATGCTGAAAGAGATCAAAGAAGTGGGAACCTATACGGCTGTCATCAAACTTCACAGAGAGGTGAAAGTGAATGTCGAATTTACCGTAGTTTCCGAATAATTAATTCAAGTCGTAAAGACTTAAACGTATTTCCAAACATGAAAAGCACCCGGCACCGGGTGCTTTTTTATTCCTGTAATTTTCGTATCTTTAACTTCGTTTTAGATACTCCGTCTCGGCATAATCAAGCTATCGCTTGCTTCTGCGCTCGACTTTTCGTATCTTTGGCCGCGCAAACAGTTTATCCGGGAGAAACAGCATGGGAAAACAAAATATAGAACTGAAGGGAATCCGTGTCCACAATCTGAAAAACATCGATTTGACGATTGCATTGAACAAATTGGTGGTGATTACGGGCGTATCCGGAAGCGGCAAGTCTTCCTTGGCTTTCGACACCCTCTATGCGGAAGGCCAGCGGAGGTACGTGGAGAGTCTTTCTTCCTATGCCCGTCAATTCCTGGGGCGTTTGAACAAGCCGGAATGCGATTATATCAAAGGGATCCCTCCTGCCGTTGCCATCGAACAAAAGGTAAATACTTCCAATCCCCGTTCTACCGTCGGCACCTCTACCGAAATTTACGATTACATAAAATTGTTGTATGCCCGTGCCGGACAGACCTTTTCCCCGGTTTCCGGGAAAGAAGTGAAGCAGGACCAGGTGGACGACATATGCCGCTTTATCCTGCAAGGCAATGCCGGGAAAAGCGTGGTCATTCTTGCCAAACCAGAAAAGTTGCACCAGCGACAAAATCTGGCTTTGCTGCTTAGTCAGGGGTTCGCACGAATCAAGTACGGGGACGAATTTTTACGTATAGACGATGTCATCGCCGGCAAGCGGGAATTGAAGGAACAGGAGAAGCTTTATCTGGTGATAGACCGGATTTCCGTCAACGATGAACGCGACACGGTTTCGAGGGTGTCGGAATCGGTGGAAACGGCTTTGTACGAAGGAAACGGAGAGTGTTTCATCGAGCTGGACGGAAAGATATATCCTTTTTCCAATCGGTTCGAAGCGGACGGAATGAGTTTTCAGGTCCCTTCCGTCAATATGTTCAGCTTCAATTCTCCGATCGGCGCGTGTCCGAAATGCGAAGGCTACGGACGTATATTGGGCATCGACGAGAACCTGGTCATCCCGAATAAGACACTGAGCGTTTACGAGGATGCCGTCATGTGCTGGCGCGGAGAGGTGATGAGCGAGTGGAAGCACCAACTGGTGAAAAATGCGCATTATGTCCGTTTTCCGGTACATACCCCCTATTACGAGCTTACTTCCCAGGAAAAGAATTTGCTCTGGAACGGATGCAAGTATTTCTACGGAATCCATGATTTTTTCTCCCATCTCGAGTCGAAAAAATACAAGATCCAGAACCGGGTGATGATTGCGCGGTATACCGGGAAGACGAAATGTCCGCAGTGCAACGGCACCCGCTTGAAAGAAGAGGCTTCTTACGTCAAAATCGGCAACAAATCGGTTCCGGAATTGGTGGAGATGCCGATCGTCGAGCTGAAAGCCTTTTTTGACCGGCTCGAATTGAATGAGAATCAAAAGCAAGTGGCGGAGCGAATCCTGCCGGATATCCGGAACCGGATCGGTTTTTTGCTGGAGGTCGGTCTGGGGTATCTGACGCTCAACCGCCTCTCTTCTACCCTTTCCGGCGGGGAATCCCAGCGCATAAACCTTGCGACGTCCCTGGGGTCGGCACTGGTCGGTTCGCTGTATATCCTGGACGAACCGAGTATCGGACTCCACTCCCGGGATACGGCGCGGTTGATAGGTGTGCTGAAACGGTTGCGGGATATGGGAAATACGGTCGTCGTCGTGGAACATGACGAAGATATTATCAAAGCGGCGGACGAAGTGATCGATATCGGCCCGTATGCCGGACGTCTGGGTGGAGAAGTCGTTTTCCAGGGAGACCGTAAAGCCCTCGAGGCGGCGCATACCCTGACGGCGGATTATCTCTACGGGCGGAAAAATATCGCCCTCCCGGCAAAAAGACGTGCCTGGAAAAAGAAGATTACGGTCACTGGCGCGACGGAAAACAACCTGAAAAATCTGACCGTGGACATCCCCCTGGGGATCATGACGGCCGTTACGGGTGTCAGCGGCTCCGGAAAAAGCACGCTGATCAAGTCGATTCTGGTTCCCGCTCTGAAAAAATACTACGGAGACTACTCCGATCCTACCGGCAGTTTCGACAGGCTCACCGGCGATCTGAAAGCGATCTGCGGTGTGGAGTTCATCGACCAGAATCCGATCGGAAAGTCTACCCGCTCCAATCCTGTCACCTATGTAAAGGCATGGGATGACATCCGGAAGATTTTTGCCGATGAAAAGGCGGCTAAAATGCAGGGATTCAAACCCTCCCACTTCTCTTTCAACGTTCCGGGAGGACGCTGCGAGGAGTGTCAGGGAGAAGGTATCATCAAAGTCGAGATGCAGTTTATGGCGGACGTGTATCTGGAATGCGAACATTGCAAAGGCAAACGCTTTAAGGAGGATGTGCTGGAAATAAAATACAAGGACAAAAATATCTACGATATTCTGGAAATGACCGTGAACCAGGCGGTCGAGTTCTTTTCTGCCGAAACCGGCCACAGTGAACGGAGTATCGTGGAAAAACTGCAGAAATTGGCGGATGTCGGCCTGGGATACGTCAAGCTGGGACAGTCCTCGAGCACGTTGAGCGGCGGCGAAAGCCAGCGGGTGAAACTGGCATATCATCTGAGCCGGGAAAATGCGGAGCCTACGTTGTTCGTATTCGACGAACCGACGACCGGTCTCCATTTCCACGATATCCACAAACTGATGGAATCCCTGAATGCCTTGATAGAAAGAGGACACTCGGTGCTGATTATCGAGCACAACATGGATGTGATAAAATGCGCCGATTATGTGATCGACCTGGGGCCGGAAGGCGGCAGCGAGGGCGGAAACATCGTGTTTCAGGGGACCCCCGAGGAACTGGTGATGTGCAAAGCATCCTATACCGGAAAATATTTGAAGGAAAAAATAGATAAATCAGTATAATGAAAAAAATAGTCGAGTTTACCGTTGTCGGGAACGAAACGCTTAACAGCAGCATGTTTCTGCTGACGCTCCATTCCGACGATCTCCCCTTAATCCGTCCGGGGCAGTTTGTAAATGTAAAGGTGGAAGACTCACCCGCGACGTTCCTGCGGCGTCCGATTTCCGTACACGATGTGGATACGGGAAAAAAACTGCTTTATTTATTGATTAAAAAAGCCGGAACAGGTACCGGAAAGTTGTCGGATTTAAAGGAAGGCGAAATATTGAATGTTATACTTCCCTTGGGAAATACGTTTTCTATTCCGGAATCGGGCCAGTGTCTGCTGATCGGCGGCGGTGTAGGCATTGCCCCCATGCTCCATCTGGCAAAGGAAATGAAAGGCCGGGGACTTCATCCGGTGCTGTTGATCGGCGGACGCACCAGGGAGGATATCGTACGCAAAGAAGTTTTCGAACGGTATGCGGAGCTGCATTGCTCTACGGAAGACGGTACTTTCGGCGAAAAGGGATATCCTACTCGGCATTCCGTATTGTCACAGCATTTCGATCATATATTCTGCTG
Organism: uncultured Odoribacter sp.; assembly: GCA_964647845.1. GTDB lineage: Bacteria > Bacteroidota > Bacteroidia > Bacteroidales > Marinifilaceae > Culturomica. Next base: position 170 of record CAZYJV010000118.1, on the reverse strand, counting down.
CGGTCCGGAAGTCATGATGAAAGCAGTTGCCGGGTATGCTTATGAGCGTAATATAGACTGCGAGGTATCTCTGGAAAATACGATGGCCTGCGGCATCGGGGCGTGTCTGTGCTGTGTGACCGAGACACGCGAGGGGCATAAATGCGTATGTTCGGATGGACCGGTTTTTA
>CAZYJV010000117.1:0-5247 GCA_964647845.1 uncultured Odoribacter sp. | reverse complement strand
GAATTCTACTTTGGAACATTGTGAAGGCGAAGAGTTGATATTGACCGGTAGCGGAGATGCTGTTAAGTATGATTGGGATAACGGGGTACAGAACGGTCAGCCTTTTATTCCTACGGTTGCCGGAACATATCAGGTAACGGGAATAAACGAATACAATTGTGCCGGAACAGACCAGGTAACGGTCAATCTCAATCCGAAACCGGAATTAAGCATTTCTGTCAGTGGCGGTGAGATTTGTCCGGGTGAGGAAGTGACATTGAGTGCAACGACCGATTTAGGAACTGTGGCATGGAATAACGGTGTGACTGACGGTACTCCCATGAAGATCGATGTATCCGGCGTACATAAGTTCACGGCGACGGCAACTGCCCCTGAAACGGGATGTACGGTATCCAAAGATACGGTGGTTCTTGTAAAAGAGAAACCGACAATCGTATATCATTCTAAGAATCCGAGAAATATCGCTATCGGAAAAGATGTTTATTTTGCTGTGAAGGCAACCGGTACGGGACCGTTGTCTTATGAATGGTACCGTAAGGTGGGGGATGATTGGTCGTTGTTGGACGATAATAGTGTCAGCTTGCCGATGGTGGGCGGGGCAACGACGGATTCGTTGGTATTGAAGACCGTGCCGGAAAGTTGGGACGGCTCCGAATTGAAAGTTGTAGTGAAGAATGAGTGTGATACGGCATCGATGATCTTCCAGCTGGGTGTAAAAGAGTGTTTTGAAGTCGAGATCGCTATGCTGATGCAGGAGGGGATTATACCGGATACGGATCCGACGAATAAAATCGACGGCTGGTATTGCCGGGGCCGGAGAATTGCCTTGCGTGCCATCTTGTCTTCTCCGGAGGGGTACGATATAGAAAATGCGCATTACAGATGGACCATCGACGGTCTGGAATTGCCGGAAGAGCATTTTGAACTGGAAACGGATACCTGTGTGTTGACATGGATTCCGGAATTTCAGGAAGACGATATTGTTGTAAAAGTATGCGGATACAGCGACGGAGCCTGCGAGGAGGTCTGCGTTCAGTATGTACGTCTGAAAGCACGTGAATTCGAGAAAGTGTCGTTGGAATTGCTGACGTCTGTCGATCCGGAGCATGTTTTCTGTCCGGGAGATACGGTGGATTTCTGGGTAACAGCGAAAAACGTGGGAGATTCCGCTCATTATGAATGGTATAACGATATTTTCCATTTGCCGGAAGAAAATCCGAGAAATGTCCTGTTGAGCTATGCGGAGACGAAATTGACCTTGGTTATGGGACAGGAGGATACCTGGATGAAAGTGTACGTAACGCCGTCTCAGGAGGTTTGTACGGAAGAGCCGGTGTATATGGACACCGTATTCCTGAGAAAAGGTCCGTGGGTGACTCCGAGTTTGCGTATCATCAACAACATCGAAGATACTATGGCATGTCGCGGAGACCGGATCCTGTTTACGGCAGTCTATGAAAATGCCGGTGCGAATCCGACGTTCAGCTGGCGTAAGGATGTGTGGGATTGGGGACATGAGCAGTTCGCCGAAGCGACTTTGGACGACAAGGATATGTGGTTGAAATGCTGGATGGTTCCGGGCAAGGATGTTTGCTATGACGGATCGCTTTTAGTGGACTCCATGGTAATCCGGATATTGGAAAATCCGATGGTGGTTATCTCTGCCGATTTGAGCAACAAGGCTCCCGGAGATGAGATCGTCATCGAATCGGAAGTGACGAGTATGCCGACCAATGCTCATTATACATGGTATCTGAATTACGACTATACGTTGAGCAACAGCGATTATCCGGAGTATATTTCCGATAAGCTGGCCCAGGGGGATGTGATCCAGTGCGGTGTAACCGGAGAGCGGATCTGTACATCGGAAGTGATGTCGAATGAGTTGGTAATTTATTTCGGCAACCAGAGCCGGGATACCATGATAACCATTTATCAGGGCGAAAAGATACACAATCTGAATATGCGCAGGAAAGGAGATACGGGAAACAGTATATTCCGGATTACTGCGGACGGATATCCGAGATGGGGTATCGGCTCCATGAACTTCAACGGTCATTTCGACTATATCCCGAATGCCGGGTTCGTCGGTTCGGATGTCGTGAAGTATGAGGTGGTGGATAAATTCGATCAGACGAAGGTGGAAACCGGATATATTTACATCAGTGTTCTGGACAGAAAGCGTTTCTTTATCCCGAATATCATCACGCCTAACGGTGACGGTGTAAATGATACGTGGAATCTGGAGTTCCTGGCTGATTATCCGGACCATCACATTACGATTTACAATCGGGACGGAGTGGTTGTGTTCGAAGCGACCAATTACCAGAATGACTGGGATGGCACCGGAACGACGACCAGCGGATATGTGGCTCACTTCAATCTGGCCAACGGCGTGTATACGTATGTAATCGATCTGGGGAACAAGGAGATTCTGAAGAACTGGATTGAAATCCGTCGGGATATGAATCGTGGAAAGTATAAATATTAAGATGGTGACCGGATTTTAACTTAAAAAGTGAACCGTTTTTAAAATTTAGCTTTAAATTGCGCCTTTATAAAATACGTAGTATGAGATTTTTAGTAGCTGGAATATTGGTATTGGTAAGCACTTTCGGTTTTGCGCAGAGCAGTGTGTTGCGGTTTACGGACTACGGGGTGACCCGTCCGTTGATCAACCCTGCCTGTATGGGAGTGGAGGAAGGGATCAACGGCTTGTTGCTTTACCGCAGCCGTTTTGAAAAATCGGATTATTGGCCTTCTACGGGTGCTTTCAATATCAATTCGATGATTAAGGATAAGAACCTGGGGGGAGGTCTGACATTGATTTTCGATAAATACGGCCCGTACCAGAAGTTGTTTGCATACGTGGCGGGGAGTTATCGGCTGAAAGTGAATGAAGGCAAGTTCCTTTATTTCGGTTTGCAGGCGGGATTGAACTATGTTTCCAACGCCGGCAATTATGTGATGGATCAGGAAGAGGTGATTTTCTCGGATAATTACAGCCAGCCCAATTTCGGATTCGGATTGCATTACCAGGCCGACAAATATTACATCGGATTCTCTATTCCGGAGTTCAAGTACAATACGATAGACGAGCAAGGAAATAAGATCAACTCGATGATTTCCGACATGCTGCGCATATTTTTGTACGGAGGGTATCGGTTCACGCTGAGTGAAAATACGAAACTGGAGCCTTATATCTGTGTTACATATTCGGGACAGGAGAGTACGCAGATGGATCTGGGGGCGAAATTGATTTACAGAGACGGATTGATTTTCGGGCTTCAGTATCGTACGGAAGAGTCTTTTGCGGCTATGGCCCGGGTGAAACTGATCGATGAGTTGTGGCTGGGGTATTCGTTTGAAGGAAATAATTCGGATGTGGATAATAATTTCAACAGTGTACAGGAAATCAGTCTGACGTTCAGTTTCGGCAAGAAAAAGCAGAAAAAGGAGACTCCTGCACAGGAAAATTATGAAGACATAAATTCCATCCGTTATTTTTAATGAGTCGGATGGCCGGAAGTGAGGGATAACTAATAAGTTCATGTATATGAAATTCATTGGGGTTATAATAGTATTTTTACTATCGTGGGAAGTTGTTGCGGGGCAGAGTCGGGCGGAGCGCCTGTTCGAGAGGGGGGATTATCTGGGAGCATTGAAATTGTATCAGAAAGAAGCGGAGAATGCCGAATCGGGGAAAAAGACCGATCAGATAAAAGCCCGGATGGCCAACTGCTTTTTTCACCTGAATGATGTCGTTCGTGCGGGACAAATGTATAAATCCCTGGATCAGGATATTTTAAGCGGGGAGGACTTGTTGTTTTATGCCATTACATTGCAGCGTTCCGGCGAGTATGACAAAGCGGTGGAATTAGCGGATATGGCGGAGAGTGTCGGTTGCGATCAGATCGTAGTGGAACGGCTGAAAGCATCTTGCGAGTTTGCGAAAGAGGTGATGAAGGAAAAGCCGGTGTATGCCGCCAATAAGACGAATGTGAATTTTGCCGGTTTCTCTTCCGGCGTGACCTATTACAAAGGCAAAGGTATTATTCTGGCTGCACCCGGTGTCGGAGAGGAAGCCATGAAAGATACGAGGGGATATAAATCGGTTCGATTGTACAATGCCATATTTTCAGCGGACGGGAAAAGCGGGCGACTGCTGCCTTTCGCTGAAGAGCTGGTCGATAAGTATCATATCGGCGCGGTGACTTTTACGAAAGATTATAGCAGAATCTACTATACGAAAACCATTCTGAAGAAAGACGGGACGAGTATTCTGAAGTTGATGACGGCCGAGAATAACAATGGGAAATGGGAGAATAACAAAGAACTGAATATTAATTCGGACGATTATTCCTGCGCCCATCCCTGTTTGTTCCGGGATTCGCTTTTGTTTTTCGTATCGGATATGCCGGGGGGAAACGGAGGAAAGGATATTTATATGGCGCTTGTGCAGGGTGATGAGTGCGGCGAAATACAGAACCTGGGAGAGACGGTCAATACTCCCGATGATGAGTTGTTCCCTTTTATCGATGAAAGCGGGAAGTTGTATTTCTCTTCAAACGGTCACGTAGGTCTGGGGGGATTGGATGTTTTCGTTTCGGAGATGAAAGCCGACGGCAGCTGGACCGAGCCGCAGAATATGGGACGCCCGATAAATTCCTCCATGGATGATTTCGGATTGGTATTTAAGGATACGAAATGTACGGAGGGATATGTTTCTTCCAACCGGGGCGGAACGGGGTACAATGACTTCCTGTTTTCGCTGAAATCATTGCCGAACCGGAAAATAGAGCCTGTAAAGGAAGAGAAAGTGGTGGTGCCCGAGAAAGAGATGTTTACGGTGGATTACCGTTATGCCATACAGGTGGGGGCATTCCGCAATCCGGTGCCGCGTGTGTATTTCGAATATTTTCAGAATGTGAAAGTATATCTGGGATATGACAACATTTACCGGTATACGGTGGGTGAGTATCCGGACGAAGATGTGGCCAAGCGGGATCTGACAGGGGTAAGACAATTCGTGGGGGATGCTTTTGTGATGAATGTGGACCGGTATGTCGCGGAGAAAAAGATTCAGAACGATGTAAAAGGGGATAAGATCAGTGACGATGAACTTTTATTGATTCGTCTGAAAAAGTTCGAGATGCAGAAGAAAGCGGAGCTGGCGCGGAAAGAACGTCAGTCGAAGAATACATTGCCTGCTCGCAGGTATATCGATAAGCCGAAAGAATCCGAACT
>CAZYJV010000116.1:0-5319 GCA_964647845.1 uncultured Odoribacter sp. | reverse complement strand
ACCACACGCGTCTTGCCGTCCACCCGGATGTTGTTCGCTTTGACTCCCGCGACACTACACAAAAAAAGAAGCACGGGAAGGAAGTATCGACACACACATACACATCCAAATAATTTCTTCATACTCGAAAATTATTTAGCACCTTGAAAAGTCCCCCGAAAGGCTGGTTCATAACAAAAAGAAAGCGTGGGAACTTTAGTTTATCTGTCCTGAGGTACGACCAAGCACCCGTGCAAAAATAAACAGATCCCCACGCCTGACCGGGTATATATGTGTATATATACGGCAAACGCGAGCGTTTGTACTGTTTATCCTTCTGCTTAAAAAATTGGTCGTTTCTCACAAAGGATAAAGCTAAACGCTTCAAATAAAAATATATCCGCTGCGACAAGGCACGCTTGCTCTTTCGTAGCGGAACAAAGATAAGAAAAAAGTTGAAAGGTTGAAAGAGTTGAAAAAGTTAAAGAATCACATCCCCCTTTTCAACATTTCAACTATTCTATGAGAAAAGCAGGATAACTCCCCTGCTCTATTTATTCGGACTTTGCAAAGAGACATAAAAAAACGCCTCCCGGGTTGAGGGAAGCGTTTTTTCAGTATATACTTCGATTTTTATTTCATGGCTGCTTTCAGCTGGGCGGTCAGTTCTTTCACCACGGGATTTTCCGGATCAGCCTCTTTCAGCTGTCCGACATAGCTTTCGGCTTTTTTGAAAGAAGCCTCCGCTTTCGCTTTTTCGGCAGCGTATTTTTCTTTATCGCTGTTGGCAAAAGAAGTCGCTTTCTGCAGAATACCGGCACCGTCATTGAAATACAGCTGAGCCAGAGCGGTGAATGCCTGTACTTTCAACGCTTTCGTATTCAGAGAGGTTACTTTCGTATAGTTCTCCACTGCGCTTTCCACATTATTCGCTTTCTGGGCATCCATCCCTTTTTTCAGAAAATAGGTACCGTATTCGGTTTCCAGTTTGGCATTTCCGGGAACGGCTTTCAGTCCCGCTTCGAGCGTAGCAAGCATTTCCGCCGTTTTGTTCATGCTTTCTTCCGCCTTGGCTTTTCCCTGATAGGAACTTCCCAGTTTGTAGTTGTTTTTGATAGACATATCGAAGTATTTCTCCGCTGCCGTATAATTCTTTAATTTGTTTGCGGCAAAAGCTGCATTAAAGATGGCTGCTTTGTCTTTATACTCATTTATCTGAAGGTATTTTTCCAAATTAGTAAAAGCAGAAGCGTAATCTTTTTTCCTTAGAGCATCATTGGCCGCGTTCTTTTCTGCTGCACCCGGTTCCTGGGCCAAAAGTGTTCCTGTCATTAAACCAAGCAAGATAAATAATACGATTTTCTTCATAGTTTTTATGTTTTTATTTAAGTAAAATTTATTATACCGTTTGAAGCGGCTAAAATAGTAATGTATGACGGAAATTCAAAACCAAGCCCGTTTTTTTAACACTAAATATACAGGATTGACAATATTTTAGTCAGCCCCTTTTCATCTTCTTCGTCAAAAGCATGATAGCAGTCGCTGTCGATATCGAGGCAGCCGAAGATATTTCCTTCCCGGTCCCGCAAAGGAACGACGATTTCACTTTTCGACGCCGGATTACAGGCGATGTGTCCCGGAAACTCCTCTACATTGCCGACGATAACCGTTTTCCCCGTATCTATGGCCGCCCAGCACACGCCCGTGTGCGCTTTCAGTTTCTGACAGGCGACAGGTCCCTGGTAAGAACGGACGATCAATTCGCCTTCCTCCAGAACATAGACTCCGGTCCAGAAAAAAGCCGGCATCTTATGGTGTAAAACGGCTTCTATCGTCGCCAGACGCGCCCAGACATCGGACGTCGAATGCACATAGGTTTCCAGCTGTGCATACAAACGGTCGTATTTTGCTGATTTCGACATGTCACAGTTTATACTTTTCCTAAAATATCCACCAGATGCCGCCACCACATCCCGACAGTCGCAATGTTCACTTTTTCGTCCGGTGAGTGCACGCCCCTCAGCGTGGGACCGAAAGAAACCATATCCATTCCGGGATATTTTTCCAGAAAGAGGCCGCATTCCAGTCCGGCATGAATAGAACGTACAACGGGTTCTTTCGCAAAGAGTTCTTTGTAGGAGTCCACCGCTATTTTCAGTATGGCGGAATCCGGATCAGGCGTCCATCCCGGATACCCCTCCCCATGCACGACTTCGGCGTTTGCCAGTCTAAATACGGAAGCCACCATCTGAGCCATGTTCATTTTCTCGGAGGCGACATCACTGCGCTGGGAAGTGGTCACGACAACCGTATTCTCTCCTTTCAGTTTGACGGAGGCAAGATTCGTAGACGTCTCCACCATTCCGGGCATACGGTAGCTCATGCTGAAAACGCCATGCGGACAGGCGTACAGAGCATTCAGGAGCCTGGCCGTCGATTCCGCCGTGAACGTCCGGTGAGGAAGATTCACGGATTCCAGTTCCATTTTCAACCCCGGCTCCGTTATTTTCCAAACCTCTTCCATCTCCGCCAGATAGAGATTGAAGTCTACCCGTATACTTTCCTTTTGTTTCGCAGGAACAACAAACACCGCGAACGCTTCGCGGGCGATTGCGTTCCGCAGATTGCCGCCGTCAATTCCGGCCAGTGCGATACCGTATTTCGCATTCATTTCCCACAGGAAACGGTTCAGTATTTTTATGGCATTCCCCCGTCCTTTGTTTATATCATCTCCGGAATGTCCCCCCTGCAATCCTTTTACCGTTACTTTCAGGGCAAATCCCTGCGGATCTGCCTGCTGCGTCTCCACCGGCATTTCAATGACCGTGTCTATTCCTCCGGCGCATCCGATAAACAGTTCGCCTTCGTCTTCCGAATCCAGATTCAGCAGAATCCGTCCGTCAAAGAAGCCCGGCTTCAAGGCGAAGGCTCCCGTTAGGCCTGTTTCTTCATCCACGGTAAAGAGGCATTCCAGTCTTCCGTGCTTTATGTCCGTGGATGCCAACAAAGCCAGCTGGGCAGCCATTCCGATGCCGTCATCCGCCCCGAGCGTCGTGCCGCGGGCTTTCACCCACTCCCCGTCTACATAAGGCTGAATCGGATCCCGGTCGAAGTCATGGGACGTATCGGCATTCTTCTCGCATACCATATCCATGTGGGACTGGAGCACCACGACGGGAGCGTTTTCCATGCCTTTCACGGCAGGCTTTTTTATCAATACGTTTCCGGCTTCATCCTGCCGTGCTTCGAGCCTCTGTTTTTCAGCGAAACCCATCAGATAGGCGGCGATTTTCCCCTCCTTTTTCGAAGGGCGCGGAATGCGGCATATCTCTTCGAAATAATGCCATACGGCTTCCGGTTTCAAATTTTGCAATGTCATGTCGTTTTCGTTAATTGTTTTCCATTATAGATTCCCATTCATACTCCTGCGGCGAAGCCAGATAGACCCGGGCGGCCTCCCGGTCGGCTGCCGTCAGATAGTAAAGCATGTCGGTGAACGTATGCCGCACCTCTTCCCGGTTCATATTCACCAGACGGGTGCGGACTTTTCCCTTTTCGTCCTCCACGTCCGACAGGTACACCGGTATCACGTTCCGGTTTATATCCACGGCCACCATGCAGCCGCTGCAACCGGCGTCAAAGAGCGTCTTCACGCCCATTCCGAGGGTGGTGCAGTACGTGAGGTCGTAAGCGCAGGGGTCCACACAACGCAGAGAATAGCCCACTTCCACCGGCCGGCTGATTATTTCCAGGCCCAGCTGCCGCAGCCGGTTCCGGACGATTTTGTTCAGGATATGCGCTTTGCTGATATCGCTCAGTTCGGGATGCCCGTGGGCGTCGTATTCAAACACGATGCCCGATGCGGCGATGTCTTCGTCCTTCAGAAAATGGAATATGCCTTCACTGATGACGGCGACACCCGATTTTTGTCCCAGCAGGCGCCGTTTTACCATCGCCGAAACGACCAGACGCACCACTTTGTCGACAGTGATTTCCGTCTTCTCGAACATCTCCGGAATAACGATCATAGCGGACTGTATACCTTTCCCTATTTCAAAGGCGAGGTGTCCGGCTTCCCGTCCCATGGACATCAGAAGATACCAGTTTTGCGTCGTGGCGGCTTCCGCCTTGATTATTTTTCCGATACGGATTCCCATCTCTTTGGCTGACATGAAGCCGAAGGTCGGCACGCCTTCCGGAAGAGGCAGATCGTTGTCGATGGTCTTGGGTACATGGATGTTACGTACCTGTATCCGGCGGGCCGCCAGAAATTTCGTCAGACGGTTCGCCGTGGAGGCCGTGTCGTCACCCCCCACCGTCACCAAAAGTTCTATTCCGTACCTGACAAACAGGTCCGTATTGAAATCCGTGTCCTGCGGTTTGAAACGGCTCATCCGGATAACGGAACCTCCGCGTGTAAACATCTGGTCCGCTTTTTCCACCGTGAGTTCTTCGATTTCCGGATTTTCCTTCAACAATCCTTTGTATCCCTCATGAATTCCCAGCACCCGGAATCCCGCCTTCAAAAAAACTTTCGTAACGGCAGCCACGACCGTATTGATACCCGGCGCCGGCCCTCCTCCGCAGAGAATCGCTATCGTCCTCATAGATTCCGTTTAAATCCTGGATTTTATGGCTTTGGAAGCTTCCTCGTATCCCGGCTTATCCAGCAGAGCGAACATGTTGTTTTTGTATGCCTCCACTCCCGGCTGGTCGAAGGGATTGACACCCAGCATGCACCCGGAGATACCGCAAGCCAATTCAAAGAAATAGAACAGCTGTCCGATATATTCCGCCGTGAGTTCAGGCATCTGGATCAACATATTGGGCACGCCTCCGTCCACATGGGCGATGCGGGTTCCCAGCTCGGCCATTTTGTTCACGTAGTCGACCCGTTTTCCTGCCAAGAAGTTCAGTTTGTCCAGGTTCTCCTTATCGGAAGGTATTTCCACCCTGTATTTCGTTTTTTCCACGCTGATTACGGTTTCCATCATCATGCGGGGCCCCTGCTGTATGTATTGTCCCATGGAGTGCAGGTCGGTCGTGAAGTCCACTCCCGCCGGGAAGATGCCTTTGTTTTCCTTTCCCTCGCTTTCTCCGTACAGCTGTTTCCACCATTCGGTGATGTAGTGCAACTTGGGATTGAAATTGGCCAGCAATTCAACGGCAAACCCTTTCCGATAGAGGGCCGTGCGGGCAGCAGCATATTCGACGGCGACGCACTGCGCATTTTCCAGACACTCCTTGCGCATATCCGCCGCTCCTTTCACCAGTGCCTTGATGTCGAATCCGGCGACGGCAATGGGCAGCAATCCCACTGGCGTCAGTACGGAGAAACGT
>CAZYJV010000115.1:0-5363 GCA_964647845.1 uncultured Odoribacter sp. | reverse complement strand
TGCTGGGGGATAAATGCGGCGCCCATACGTTCCCTTATCTCGAAATAGAAAATTCCACGGCACAGGTGGAGCACGAGGCGACGACATCCAAAATCGGGGAAGATCAGATTTTCTACTGCAACCAGCGGGGCATCTCGACGGAAGATGCCGTCGGGCTGATTATCAAGGGATATGCGGGGGATGTGATTAATAAAATGCCGATGGAGTTTGCGGTGGAAGCCCAGAAATTATTGCAGATCAGCCTGGAGGGAAGCGTGGGATAGGCGAACAAAATGAAAGATTCAACAATGGAAGCGACTATGTTAAAAATTAAGGATTTACATGCCTCGGTCGACGGCAAGGAAATATTGAAAGGAATCAATTTGGAGGTGAAGCCGGGGGAGATCCATGCCATCATGGGACCCAACGGAGCGGGGAAGAGTACCTTGTCGGCCGTATTGACGGGACGGGAGCGTTTTGAGGTGACGGCGGGGGAGATCGAGTTTAACGGCAAGAATCTGTTGGAGTTGCCGGCGGAAGCCCGGGCCTGCGAAGGTATTTTCCTGAGTTTCCAGTATCCGGTGGAGATTCCGGGAGTCAGCACGGTGAATTTTTTGAAAACGGCCGTGAACGAATACCGGAAATACCGGGGGCTGCCTCCTTATCCTGCCGGGGATTTCCTGAAAATGATACGGGAGAAAATGGAGCTGGTCGGCATGGACAACAAATTGCTGAACCGTTCCCTGAATGAAGGCTTCTCGGGAGGAGAGAAAAAGAGAAACGAGATTTTCCAGATGGCTGTCCTTGAACCGAAGCTGGCCATACTGGACGAGACGGATTCCGGATTGGACATCGATGCGTTGCGTACGGTGGCGCAGGGCGTGAACAAACTGAAGAAACCGGACAATGCGGTGATAGTCATCACCCATTATCAGCGTTTGCTGGATTATATCGTGCCCGACATCGTGCACGTTCTGTATGACGGCCGGATTGTAAAAACTGCCGGCAAAGAGCTGGTCGCCGAGCTGGAGAAGCAGGGGTATGACTGGATAAAGGAAGAAGTGAAAGGTCGGTCTTAAAGGGAATGTACATGTTGTTGGAAGCAGAAAAAATAAATAACGATTTTTCGGCTCTTTTCGAGCAGGGGAGGGATTTGCTTTGTGCGGGACAGGGAGAGGCGGTGAACGGCAGGAGGGAAGAGGCTTTTGCACGCTTTAAGGCGTTGGGCGGAATCCCTTACGGAACGGAAGATTATTGGTATACGGACCTGCTGCCTGTCTTTTCGCGCGATTACAAAGCCGTTTTTAAATACATTCCCCAGGAAGTGGACCTCAAAGAGGCGTTTCGGTGTGCCGTCCCGGATCTGGCGACGAATCTCGTACTGACGGTAAACGGATGGTATTTCGACGGGAACGACAAGGCGGAGGTGCCGGACGGAGTGGTCGTCTGTTCTTTTAAAGAGGCGGCCTTGAAATATCCGGAACTGGTCGCCCGGCACTATGCGCAGTATTCGCGGAAGGCGGCTGAGGACGGGCTGGTATGGCTGAATACCGCTTTCGCTCAGGACGGGGTGTTTGTGTATGTGCCGGACGGCGTTGTTATGGAGAAACCCTTGCAGATTGTAAACCTGTTGCGGGCTAAAGCGGATCTGCTGGCATTCCAGCGCAATCTGGTCGTGCTGGGGGAAGGGGCTCAGGCTACGCTGCTGATTTGCGACCATACGCTTTCCCGGGACAATTTTCTGATGAACAACGTCACGGAAGTGTATGCGGGGGAAAATGCCCGGGTGAATTATTACCAGGTGCAGAACCAGCATCTCGGGGCTTCGCAGATTAATTCCCTATTTGTTTCGGAGCACCGGAATGCCGCTTTCGATGCGAATGTCGTTACCCTGTACGGGAAGATGATACGGAATAACCTGTATGTCTCCCTGAACGGGGAGGGCGGGACATGCGATTTGCACGGACTCTATCTGCTGGATAAAAATCAGCAGGTGGACAATTTTTCATATATCGACCACATGGCTCCGCATTGTACGAGCAACGAGCATTTCAAGGGGGTGCTGGACGATGTGTCGCTGGCGAATTTCTCCGGATGTATCCGGGTGGAGCCGGGCGCTCAGAAAACGGAGGCCTATCAGTCCAACGACAACCTGTTGCTGACGGATACGGCGCGGGTAAACACGAAACCTCAGCTGATTATCGATGCGGACGATGTGAAGTGCAGCCACGGGGCGACGGTGGGACAGATGGACGAGGAGGCGATGTTTTATTTGCGCTCCCGGGGAATCGGGGCGGCGGAAGCGAGAATGATGATGATGTCCGGATTCGCCCGTGATATTACCCGCAGGGTAAAATTGCAGCCGTTGCGCGAGAAGATAGACGACATGATCGAACGCCGGCTGAGAGGGGAGTTTTCAAAATGCCACAATTGTGTGTTGCAATGTAAAAATGAGAGCAGGGTATGATGGTGGATGTCGAAAAAATAAGGGCTGATTTCCCGATACTGGGCGAGAAGGTGTATGGAAAGCCTCTGGTGTATCTGGACAACGGGGCGACTGCCCAGCGTCCGCGGCAGGTGATCGACAGGATGACGGAATATTATCTGAAATACAATTCCAATGTCCACCGGGGCGTGCATTATCTGAGCAATAAATGTACGGATGCGAATGAGGAGGCCCGGCGGGAGGTGCAGCGTTTCATTCATGCCTCTTCCGAAAAGGAGATTATCTTTACGCGCGGTACCACGGAGTCCATCAATCTGGTGGCGTATGCCTTCGGCGGGGCCTTTGTGAAGGAGGGGGACGAGATCATCGTGACGGAGATGGAGCACCACGCCGATATTGTGCCGTGGCAGATGTTGTGCGACCGGAAAAAGGCTTTGCTGAAAGTGGTCCCTTTCGATGACAGAGGCGAACTGCAGCTCGATGTGTACGAAAAACTGTTGACGGAGCGGGTGAAGCTGGTTGGGGTGGCTTATGTATCGAATGTGCTGGGAACGGTGAATCCTGTCCTGGAGATGATTGCCCGGGCGCATGCCGTCGGGGCGAAAGTACTGGTGGATGCGGCACAGGCCGTTGCCCATCTGGCGGTGGATGTACAGGAACTCGGTTGCGATTTCCTCGCTTTTTCGGGACACAAGGTTTACGGTCCGACAGGTGTCGGCGTATTGTATGGAAAAGAGGAGTTGCTGCTGCAGATGCCTCCCTGGCAGGGGGGCGGAGAGATGATCAGCGAGGTGAGATTCGAGAAGACCACGTACAATGAACTGCCTTTTAAGTTTGAGGCGGGGACGCCGGACTTTATCGGAATTATCGGTTTGGGCGAGGCGCTGAAATATATCGGGGGGATCGGAGTGGCGGAAGCCGGGCGGTATGAGCATGAACTGCTGGAGTATGCGGTGCAGCGGATGCGGCAGATCCCCCGTTTGCGGATCTTCGGAGAAGCCCGGCAGAAGGCGTCGGTGATCTCTTTCCAGATAGACGGTATCCACCATTTCGACCTGGGAACGTTGCTGGACCAGATGGGGATAGCGGTGCGTACCGGTCAGCTGTGCGCCGAACCGGTGATGCGGCATTATGGCGTGACCGGCATGGTGCGGGCGTCTTTGGCGGTGTATAATACGAAGGAGGAGATAGACAGATTGTGCGAGGGGTTGAGGAAAGCGGAGAAAATGTTAAATGTTTAGGCGATGAGTATAGAAGAAATTGAAAAAGAGATTGTCGGCGAGTTTTCGGTATATGAGGACTGGATGGACAAATATGCTTATCTGATAGAAATCGGGAACGGTATGCCGGCGATGGATGAACGATATAAGACGGATGACAATCTGATCAAGGGGTGTCAGTCGAGGGTCTGGTTTTATCCGGAGATGCGGGACGGTTTGCTCTATTTCGTGGCGGACAGCGATGCCATCATTACGAAAGGGATCGCCGCCCTGCTGGTGCGGGTGTTTTCCGGACAAAGCCCCGAAGCGATTGCCGGGGCCGATCTGGGCTTCATCGATGAAATCGGGCTGAGGCAGCATCTTTCGCCGACCCGTTCCAACGGCCTGGTATCGATGATCCGGCAGATTAAGATGTATGCGATCGCTTTTTCTGCGAAATGAGGTTTCTGTAAGGAGACGTAGTTTTTTATAAATTCAAAAAATGGCGTTATGGCGGAGAGCTTGATGAAAGATTTGGTTATCGAGAAACTTTCTACGGTGTATGACCCTGAAATTCCTGTAAATATCTGGGACCTGGGATTGATTTACGATATCGCTTTCCCCAAGCCTTCGGAAGTGATCGTTTCGATGACCCTGACGGCTCCCGGTTGTCCCATTGCCGATGAGATCGTGCAGCAGGTGCATGATGTGGTCATGGAAGTGGAAGGCGTGGAGAGTGCTACCGTTAATCTGGTTTTCGAGCCCGCCTGGTCGCCGGAGCGGATGAATGAGACTGCCCGCCTGGAACTGGGGTACGACATTTGAGGAGGAGGCATGATTCTGCATTTGGATACATTGCTGGCGGCGAGCCGGGAAATTGGTTTCGATGCCGCGGGAGTGGCCCCGGTGGAAAAACTGACGAAGGAGAGGGAGAGATTGCAACGCTGGCTCGACGACGGATGTCATGCAGGAATGGCCTATATGGCCCGTAACATGGAAAAAAGGGAGGATATTTCCCTGCTGGTGGAGAATGCCCGCTCCGTGATAGTTACCCTTACCAATTATTATTCGCCGCTTCGGCAGGATGCGGATGTGCCGCAGATTGCCCGGTATGCCTACGGAAAAGATTACCACCTTGTCGTGAAAGAGCGTCTGAGACGGTTGATGCAAGAGCTGGGAGGGATTCCGGGGCGCTGTTTCACCGATTCGGCTCCCGTATTCGAGCACGAGTGGGCGAGGAGGGCCGGTTTGGGCTGGATTGGAAAAAATACCTTGTTGATCCGTCAGGGGAAAGGGTCGTTTTGTTTTATCGGGATAATCGTAACGCCGTGTTCGTTCGACAGTTACAGCCGGTCTTCCGAGAAATCTTATTGCGGAACGTGTACGCGTTGCCTGGATGCTTGTCCTACCGGCGCGCTGACGGCACACAGGGTCGATGCCCGCCGTTGCATCGCTTACCATACGATAGAAAGCAGAGAACCGGTTCCGGAGGAAATCAGACGGGTGGCCGGCAACCGGATATTCGGGTGTGACCGCTGTCAGGAGGTGTGCCCCTGGAACCGGCAGGCGGACGGGCATCGGGTTCCGGAATTCGTGCCCGAGTCCGGATTGCTGCACCTCCGGGAAGAGGATTGGAGAAGGATGGATGAAGCCGCTTTTTTGCGTTTGTTCAAAGATACTCCCCTTGAACGTACGGGGCTGGAAAAGATACGTTCGAATATGGGACCGGACAGCTCTGT
>CAZYJV010000114.1:0-5423 GCA_964647845.1 uncultured Odoribacter sp. | reverse complement strand
TCGGGACAGTTGGTGATGACACTGACCAAGCCGGAAAGTTTGCCTTTTTCGGCTCCTTTGAGGGTCTCGACGGGCAATTCGACGGTGGCTCCCGGCTGTACTTCCCTTACGAAATCACCGATATGAAGACGTTTGTCGTTGGTGTAGACACGATGGATTTTCATCACCGATTTCCCCGTATTGGTCAATTTATAGACGAAACGTGCCGACTGACCGGCAGAAACGGCGCCGAAGTTGTAATACTTTTTCTCGGTCTGTATTTGCGGAGCCGTCGCCCTGTCCGTTTTCTCAAAATCTTCCTCCACAAAGACGGACAGGCGGGTCGGGTATTTCTTGCCGTCCACCAGGAGTGTTACCGTTTCCTCATTCAGTCCGTATTCCCCATGCAGAGCCGCATTGTAAGACACGCTTAACGAGGCCTGCCCTTTTATCCCGATTTCTTCGGGCTGTATCTGCATCTTGATATGAGCAGGCAAACCGACGAACGTCACTTTCTGCTTTTTCCCCGAGTTGTTATAAACGCCGATACTCAACTGTTTCACTTCTCCCTTTTTCACGTTCATCAGGGATATATGGTCCACGGGCAAGCGCAAGCCGGAAGGCAGCTCATAGGGATAATCGTCCAGGACCGTCCTCGTACGGGCTTCCACATTTCCTTTGATTTTCAATTCCACCACCGCCGGCTGGGCGTTGGAAAAGACCGTAATGGTTTTATCGAAATGGCTCGGTCTGTCCTTGGGATCGAACGTCGCTTTCACAAAACCTTTCTGTCCGGGCAGAACGGGTTGTTTCGACCATTCCGGAGAGGTACAGCCGCAGGAAGATTCCACATTCTTTATTAAAATCGGGGCCTTCCCCTCATTTACGAAAACGAAGTCGTATGCCACGGGACCGTCGGCTTCTTTGATATTTCCGAAATCGTGCACTTTCTCTTCAAAGCGGATTAGCGCCTGGGCACTGGCAGCAAGCGACCACAAAACACATACGATAGATAACAATCCTTTCATATTCCGTTCATTTAAAAAGATTCATCACACGAAAATAATTCTTTTAGGCAGTATATTCAAGAAATTTGCCCGGTTTCTTCTCCGGCAGGCGGGGCGCAAGGCAATACGATATAAAATTCCGTACCTTCCCCGGAAGTCGTGAAACCGATTTTTCCGCCCATATTCTCAACGATGCGGCGGGAGATGGCCAGCCCCAATCCCGTCCCGCTGTTTTTGGTCGTAAAGTTGGGTTCGAAGATTTTATCACGTATTTCCGGCGGGATGCCCGTACCGTTGTCCCTGATCCGTATTTCCACAGTCTCCCCCTGCCGTTTGAGCGTCACGCTTATTTTCCCCTCCCGTTCTTCCGGAATACTCTGCTCCGCATTTTTCAACACGTTTACAAATACCCGGTGTATCTGTTCCTTGTCGGCAAAAATCCGGATGCCGGATTCGATATCGCATTCCCAGTGCGCCACGTTGTTCTCGAACAGCTTCACACTGTTGGCAAGCACCTCGCTGACAGGAACGATTTCGTTCCGGGAAACCGAAATTCTGGAGAAATCGGAAAAGGCGGAAGCGATGGACGCCATGTTGTCGATTTGCTCGATCAGCACTCCGGATACCTCTTTGAAACGTTTTTTGAATTCAACGGGGTCTTCTATCTGGAGAGAACGCAACAGGAACTGGATATTCAGTTTCATCGGCGTCAGAGGGTTTTTCACCTCGTGGGCGATCTGTCTCGCCATCTCCCGCCACGCGCTCTCGCGTTCGGATTTCGCGAGCTGGTTTATGCTGTCCTCCAATTTTTCCACCATTTCATTGTATTCCTTAACGAGGCTTCCGATCTCATCTTTCCGGCTGTATTCGATCTTCTCATTCTTTCCTCCTATCCGCATGGCTTTCAGCTTGTTGTTTACGAGCTGCAGCGGTTTCGTCACCCGTTCGGCGATGATGCCCGAAAGGACGAAAGCCAGCACCATGACCATGATGGCGATGTTGATAGCGATAATCACCATGACGACTATGTCGATATTCAGTTCATCGTTTTGCGTGAAGTAGGGTACATTGAGAATATAAACCTCCCCGTTTTCCAATACCAACGGCATGTAGGCCGCGATGTATTCGAGTTCCCCGATATGACCTTTCCCTACGTATCCCATGGCCCCGTGGCGCACGATCTGTTCGAGAGCAACGGCATTTATCAGATAGCCGTCGAATCCGGCCTGGAAAATTTCCGGACGGGAGGTGGCCACCAGCATCCCATCGGAAGAGTAAATGTTTATATCGATCTGAAGAACTTCCGACATGCCGGTCAGAACATCCATAATCGAAGGACATTTCCGGTATTCTACACAATCGAGCCGTTCCAGTTCCTTGTTGATATATTTCAGAAATTCCGTCGCCTTGGCCGAGTGCCGCTTTTCAAAACTTTTCATGTTGAGGTATATCGACAAGGCCGTAAGAAGTATGAAAAGGAAAAAAATCAGAAACAGGATGCCGTTTTTGATCCGAGCTTTCAACGTTCCTCTTCTGAAATTGACACGGTTGTTCAGAGTGAAAAAGAAACCGTAGGAGGAAAGCAGCATACAAACGAAAAAGGCATACAACACATTCATATAATAGAAGGAAAATATGCTGTCGTGCAGGCTCATGACCAATACGCCGTCTTCCTCCACGGGTATCAGCATATGCGAATAATGGTCCTGTTCCAGAATCTTTACGCTCCCGTCGAATTCCCCGAAACGCTCCAGCGATTTATAATAACTGAATTTCCCGGAAGAATAAATGAGCTGCCCGTTTTTGTATTTGGCAAACGAGTAAGGATATACTACGTCCTCGCCTTCCGTGGACCTGCGCGACAATATCTGGGGGTAACCGCTTCCTTCGCTGTCCGGGGTGGAATCGAAACGGAGGTACAAGGTCACCTCTCCGAACTGAAATAGCCCGATATAGGAGATAAAGCCGTCGAAATCGTTCACAGCATAAAAGTCCGTATTCGGGATTTTCACGCCGCGCTTCCCGAGCAGATCATCGAAATAAGTCCGACATTCATACATTCCTTCCGCATCCAGCAGCAGGCTGTCCCCTGTCCGGCAAAGGGTTATGTCCGAGATATAGTTATATCCGTTCAATCCGAGCAGGTCGTCGGTCAGACACATTTTCAAAAATTCTTCGTTGTAGTTGGCCACCAGGTCCGCAATCACTTCCGAGTCATTCACCTGTCCGCTTATTTCCTGCAATTTCTTTTCGAAATTATAATCCCGCTCTTCGATGAGTTCCGCAGAATAGCCCAGACGCTGCGTGAGCTCCCGGTATTGCTCGTACTTTTTACACACCAGCACGATATACACCGACAGACAAAGGATGATGAGCATATACACGCTTCGCTGCACGTCTTTTTTTACGACGTATTTATTGAGTGTCGCGAGGACAAAGGCGCCCAGGACAAAAATTCCGCCCCACATGCCGATGGGATTGTCCCAAACAAGCATGAGCAGGACCAATACGGACATCGTGAGCGCCTCCAGCAAGAGTATCGCAGGCAGTGAGAACAGGTTCCGGAATAAACCGACCGAACCGTCGACAATAATAATCAGCCCCAGCCCTCCCATGATTATCGCCACAAAAGCAATGACGGAAGATACGTCGATATTCACCACCTGGGCCATATTCAGATAGATCCCCGTATTGTCTATCAGCGAGTGTATGGAGTAATTGAAGAAAAGGAGATACAGGAATGACAGTGTCAGCAGGAATAGCGCCATCGGATAACGCATACGCCTCACGCGGACACTCCGGCTGTCGATTCTGATGTTGGCGAAAGAGATGTACAAGACCTGTATGACGGAAAAAACCGAGAGCAAAAGCTCACCGATGGACACGACGAATCCGTCCGCCGAGACATCGTTGTCAAATATGGGCAACCGATACAAAGAACCGGGGAAGCGCCCGTGCAGCATCAAGTAGCGCAATCCCAGCAAGAAAAGCACGAAACACAGGATGATGAGCATCTGTTTCCTCAAAGAACCCGCGGCTTCCAGCAAATGATTGAATATGTAAAAAAAGCTGCAGAAAACGAGCAGATAAAGCACAATCAGCACGTAGTTGTCCGACCGGTCTTTGTAGTTTTCGCCGTAACCGATATAACACAGGATATTCCCCTCTTTATCCCGGATGGTTTCTCCCCCGTCCACCACAAAACGGCTGACCTGTATGTTGTCCGCATTCTCGGTCCCGATGCCCAGGTATTTTCCGAACCGGTTCCTGACGTATCTGTTGTTGTACGGATAGCTGTCTTTTATATGCAGCAGCGCGTAATATTCGATGTCTTTGTATTTCGCTTTCCGGACTTCATAATAGGCATTGTTGATTTTAAGGAAGTTCCCGTGTGCATTGAGCCGTTCATACAGACCGTCCATCCCCACGACCTCATTGGTCCAAAAAAAGATTTTCCCCACCCGGAATCCAACGAAAACGATATCCTCTTCCCAGTCGTAACTGCCGATGGACACGCTGTCCCCGAAATGAGCCAGCATTTCGTCCGCTTCTCTTTCTTTGTCATGCAGATTCTTCTCGAAACGCCCCACCCAGTCTTCCTGGTTCCGGCGATCGAAAACGTATTCCCACAGCACGGTCCCGCTCAGGACCAACATTCCCGCTATGAGGACAATCCATGCTTTTTTCATTTGTTTATCCTTATAATATTCCGGTCTGTCGTTCTAAACATGATGATAAGGCTCTCCTTTCATGATGGTCATGGCCCGGTATAACTGCTCGGCGAAAATCATCCTCACCATCTGGTGGGAAAAAGTCATTCTCGACAAAGAGATTTTCCCGTCGCATCTTTTGTACACCGCCTCCGAAAAACCGTAAGGCCCCCCTATCACAAAGACCAACCCTTTTATTCCGCACAGCATCTTTTGTGCCACAAACTCGGAAAATTCCACCGAAGTATATTCCCGCCCTTTCTCGTCAAGCAATACGACATAGTCCGAAGGAACTATCTGCCCCAACAACAACTCACCCTCTTTCTCTTTCTGCACCCCCTCGCTCATATTCTTACTGTTTTTTACATCGGGCAATATTTTCATTTCATAGGGCGCATAACGCACCAACCGCCTTTCATACTCCTCTATCCCCGCCCGAATATAGGCCGTATCCGTCTTTCCTATCACCAACAAAGTAATCTTCATTCTTTCACCGGTTTATTTTTCACTCCCGCCCCGATTCCCGCTTTTGTTCCCGCTTCTCTTTCTCAACGAAAGTAACATTTTTTTCATACATCCTTTGCAAAAAAACGGATTTTATCCCTATATTTGCACCCGTCAAGGGCTGAAACCCTCGACACACGCGAGTGTAGGTCCTATAGCTCAGCTGGTTAGAGCACCTGACTCATAATCAGGGGGTCCTTGGTTCAAGCCCAAGTGGGACCAC
>CAZYJV010000113.1:0-5540 GCA_964647845.1 uncultured Odoribacter sp. | reverse complement strand
GCTTATAGTGATGAAAAACTATTTCAAAATTGTGGAACCGGCCGTACTCCACTGGGTGTTCTCCTCGTGCAAGGGGGAGAAAGAGAGAAATACGGCTCCCAGGCATTACCCGACGGAAATACTGTCTCCCGTCAGCCGTACAAGACAGGCGCGATATCCGGCAGTCCTCAAAGGGCGTCAAAGCGTGGAGATACGCCCGCAATGCAGCGGACTGATCGCACGGATTTGCATAGAAGAAGGAGCTTGCGTAAGGAAGGGACAAATCTTGTTCATCATTGACCAAACTTCTTATCTTGCCGCATTGAAAACCGCTTCTGCCAACGTATCACAAGCCGAGGCACGATTAGCTACGGCACGTCTGACACTCGACAGCAAGGAAATGTTGTTTAAGGAAAACATCATCTCCGATTATGAATTGCAGGCGAGCAGAAACGAACTGAAAGCGGCAGAAGCGGCACTGCAACAAATGCAGGCGCTATACAGCAACGCCCGGATTGAATTATCCTATACGGAGGTGAAAAGTCCGGTGAACGGAGTGGCGGGTATGATACCTTACCGGGTAGGCGCATTGGTAGATAGAAATATCGCCGAACCGTTGGTGTGCGTGTCGGACACGGAAGAGATGTTCGCTTATTTTTCCATTTCGGAGAGCGATGAACTGGCAAGAAGCGCAAGGCTTGGAAGACAGGAAATCACCTTCCGTTCCGTCAACAAGGCAACTCCTGTTGCGAATGGAGTCATAGATGCCGTCAGCGGCACGGTGGATTCCCGAACAGGAACAATCAATGTCCGGGCAAGAATCCCCAATCCGAACAAGATGCTGTATGACGGAAGTACGGGTACGGTTCTCGTTTCATCGGAAAAAACAAACTGTATGGTCATTCCCCAGACAGCCACTTACGAGATTCAAAACCGCACGTTCGTTTACAAAGTCATCAGCGGACGTGCCGTTTCCACGTCCGTTGAAGTGGAAGATATTGGCAACGGCAAGGAATACATCGTCCTGTCCGGACTGAAAACCGGCGACAAGATTGTGACAGAAGGCGCGGGACTACTGCGCGAAGGGACGGAAGTGGCTGAAAATACAACCACCCAAAACGCTTTACGATGAACTTGCAGACCTTTATCAACCGACCGATATTATCCGGCGTATTGTCGGTGTTCGTTGTACTCCTCGGCATCATCGGACTGGTGCAGTTGCCCGTCGATCAGTTCCCGGAAATTGCTCCGCCGACGATTAGAGTGAGCGCCACCTACACGGGTGCGAATGCCGAAACATTGCAGAAAGCCGTCGTCGCCCCGTTGGAAGAAGCGATCAACGGTGTGGAAAACATCAACTATATGACCTCTTCCGCCACCAACAACGGGACGGCAACCGTCAATGTCTATTTCCGTCAGGGGACAGACCCCGATATGGCAGCGGTAAACGTACAGAACCGCATCGCCTCGGCACAAGGCGTACTGCCGGCGGAGGTCATCCGCTCCGGCATCACCGTGCGCAAGAGCCAGAACAACACGGCTAAAATCGTTGCCTTATATAGTCCGGACGACAGTTTCGACCAAAAATTCCTATGCAATTATTTCAAGATAAACATCGAACCGCGTTTGGCACGCATCCCCGGCGTGGGCGACATCACGGTATTCGGTTCCGACTATTCGCTGCGCATCTGGCTGGATGCGGAAAAGATGTCATCTTACGGGCTTGTCCCTGCCGACATTGCCGCCGTACTGGACGAACAGAACATCGAAGCCCCCGCCGGAACATTGGGAGCAGACCTGGACAATGCTTTCCAGTATGTGTTGAAATACCGGGGACGCTATGAAGACGAACAGGATTTCAGTCATCTCGTTGTCAAATCGTTATCCGACGGAAGTATCCTGCGGCTGAAAGATGTGGCGGAGATTGAACTGGGCGCGTTGAATTATGCCACGCGAAACGAATTGATAGGACATCCCGGCACAAACTGTATGATAGCACAGGCTCCCGGCTCCAATGCCAATGAAATTGTCAAGGCGATAGACGAAGTGATACGGGATGCCGCGTCTGAACTTCCCCAAGGAATGGAACTGGTGGATTTGATGAGCATCAAGAGCTTTTTGGACGCTTCCGTGCACAATGTGATAGAAACCTTGATCGAAGCCATATTGCTGGTAATCCTCATCGTGTGGCTTTTCCTGCGCAACTTGCACTCCACGGTAATTCCCGCCGTGGCTATCATCGTGTCATTGATAGGCACATTTGCTTTCCTTTATTTCGCGGGAATGTCCGTCAATATGTTGACGCTGTTCGCGCTGGTACTCGTTATCGGTACGGTAGTGGACGATGCCATTGTCGTAGTCGAGGCAGTGCAGGCACGCTTCGACAGCGGTTGCCGGTCTCCCCGCCAGGCAACGGTGGAAGCGATGCAGGGGATTGGTCGTCCGCTTGTCTCCACCTCGCTGGTATTTATGGCTGTGTTCATTCCAGTCTGCTTTATCGGCGGAGCGACGGGCAAGTTCTATACGCAGTTCGGTCTGACAATGGCGGTTGCCGTCTGCATTTCCACGTTCAATGCACTGACTCTCAGTCCGGCGTTGTGCGTATTGTTGATGAAACCGACAATCGCATACGGAAAGACCTCACGCTTTGCCGCCGCTTACGATGCCACCTTTCAGGGAATGACACGCCAATACAAAAGTTCCGTGCTGTTTCTGCTTCGTTGCAAGGGACTTTCTGCCATACTACTGCTTGCCGCAACCTGCGGTTTCTTCTATCTGTTGAATGTGACAAAGACAGGATTTGTACCTGACGAAGACACCGGAACCGTCGTAGTGGATGTACAGGCATCCCCCGGAACAAGCCTTGCCCAGACGGAACGCATCCTGAAGAACATCGAAGACCGCATAAAGGACACGCCACAATTCCAAATATACTCCAAATCGATAGGTATGGGAATGCTTGCCGGACAAGGAACTGCCAACGGAACATTCATCATCCGCCTGAAACCGTGGGAGCAGCGGACAGGCAGTCAGGACGACAACCGCTCCGTTATCAATGACCTGTACCGTCGTCTTTCGGATGTCACAAACGCACGGATTATGGTCTTCGCTCAACCTATCATTGCCGGATATGGCGTGACCAACGGTTTTGAGGTACACATTCAGGATAAACGAGGAGGTTCGATAGAAGATTTACAGCGTCACGCCCAGGCATTCATCGCGGCATTGAACGGACGCCCTGAAATCGCACGGGCGCAGACTTCTTTTGACAACCGCTATCCACAATACCGGGTGGAAGTGGATGCCGCCGTGTGCAAACGAACAGGTGTTTCACCTTCGGATGTTCTCGATGCCTTATCCGGCTATATCGGAGGCGTCTATTCATCGAACATCAACCGATTTTCCAAACTTTACCGGGTAATGATGCAAGCATCGCCGAAATATAGGGCAAACGCCCAATCACTGGACGGACTGTTCGTGCGTACCGCATCGGGCGAGATGTCCCCGATAAGCCGCTATGTCACCCTGACCCGTGTCTATGGTTCGGAAGCCTTGTCGCGTTTCAACCTCTTTCCGTCCATTGCAGTAAATGGTGCGCCCGCCACAGGATACAGTTCCGGACAGGCTCTGGCTGCCATTCGAGAAGTTGCCGCGCAAACGCTTCCGGCAGGATACGGCTATGAGTTCGGAGCGATGTCGCGCGAAGAGGCTTCGGCAGGCAACACATCGGTCTGGGTATTCGGAATTTGCATAATCTTCATTTACCTGATTCTGTGCGCCCTGTACGAAAGTCTTTTCATCCCGCTTGCCGTCATTCTTTCCATTCCTTTCGGACTGTTCGGCAGCTTCCTATTCGCCAAACTGTTCGGCATCGAGAATAACATCTATATGCAGACCGGAATCATTATGCTTATCGGTCTGCTTGCGAAAACAGCCATACTCCAGACAGAATACGCTTCGGAATGTCGAAGCCGCGGCACAAGCATCACGGCATCCGCCGTCGCCGCCGCGGTTGCTCGTCTGCGTCCCATTCTGATGACCTCTCTGACGATGATATTCGGACTGCTTCCGATGATATTCTCTACCGGTGTCGGCTGCAACGGTTCGCGCTCGTTGGCAGTGGGAACGATAGGCGGAATGCTGGTGGGCACTATTTCGCTGCTGCTGTTCGTACCACTCCTGTTCATCGTGTTCCGATACATAGAAGAAAGAGTTGCATCGGGAAATAAGGTTACACATACAAGAATCATTACCAAAAATAAAACATTGAGAAGATGAAGCGACTAATCTTTCTTTCAATGACGGCAGGCTTGTTGACGGGCTGCGGAATATACAAAAACTACTCACTGCCCGATATAGAAATAGAGGCTCAATACCGTCATTCGGAAAATACGATTGATACGACCACAATAGCTTCGCTGTTATGGCGTGAATTTTTCACCGATACCTGTCTGCAAGTCCTCATAGAACAAGGCTTGCAACGGAATGCCGATTTGCAGATTGCCCGTCTGAAAGTAGAGGAAGCCGAGGCAATACTGATGAATGCCCGGCTTTCTTGCCTGCCGTCGCTTACGCTGAATCCCGAGGCGGGAATCAGCCGATACGACGGTACGACTTCCCAAACTTACAATTTGACCGCTTCGGCAAGTTGGGAAGTGGACATCTTAGGCAAGAACACCAATGCCAAACGAAGCGCAAGTGCGGCACTGGAGGGTAGCCGTGATTATGTCCAAGCCGTCCAAACCCGACTGATAGCCACGATAGCCAATGGTTATTATACTCTTCTTATGCTTGACAGTCAGTTGAAAATCGGCGAACAGACCTTGGAAAGTTGGGAGAAAAGCATCCACACGCTTGAAGCCTTGAAACGTGGAGGCAAGGCTAACGATGCCGCCGTATTACAGGCACGCGCCAACCGTACGGCGCTTGAAAGTTCGGTACTTGCTCTGCACAGAAGTATTGCCGATACGGAAAATAGTCTTGCGGCATTACTTGCTATGCCGTCGCAACACATCGGACGGGGAGTCTTGGACGATGCGATGTTTCCTGAAAATATCTCCGTCGGGGTTCCCGTACAGTTGCTTGCCAATCGTCCCGATGTCCGGCAGGCGGAACGGAACCTTGCGCAAGCATTTTACGCCACCAATGCGGCACGAGCTTCTTTTTACCCGAACATTACTTTGTCCGGTATGCTCGGCTGGACGAACAACGGTGGCGGTATCATTATGAATCCCGGTCAATGGCTGTTGAATGCTATCGGTTCATTGACACAGCCGCTATTTCATAAAGGCACGAATAGGGCAAACTTGAAAATTGCCGAGTCCAGGCAAGAACAAGCCGCTTTGCAATTCAGACAATCTTTGCTGAATGCCGGAAAAGAAGTAAACGATGCTCTTGCGCTATGCCAGACATCGAGGCGGCAAATTGAACTGGGGGAACAACAGATGACGACCTTGAATGAGGCGGTGCGCAAAACAGAATTACTGATGCTTCATTCTTCCACGACCTATCTGGAGGTGCTGACCGCACAACAATCATTGCTCAATGCGGAACAGCAACAG
>CAZYJV010000112.1:2918-5559 GCA_964647845.1 uncultured Odoribacter sp. | reverse complement strand
GCCGTTTCCTCGCTTCCTTTGTACAAGAACTGCTGTTTGCCGACCTCCTCATAGGGATATATCTCCATCGCCTTTTTATTGCCGTCGCATGCCCCCGAATAAGAAGCGTAGTACACCCCTGCATCATTTAACGTGAATGAAGGTATGGTCAACGTCGCCGAGTTGGTCTTGGCCCCATTGGGATGCGTCCAGACATACAAAGCCCCGGCCCCGGAAGGTGCCGTAGGCATCGTAAGAGTCAATGTCTGCCCGATAATCGCTATAGCGGCGTCATCCTCCAGCGCAGGTGCATCAAAAACAGCCGGAATAACAATCTTTACCGAATTGGAGAACAATTCTCCTACGGCACACATGGCCTTTCTTTTAAATAAAACCGTCTTGGGAGATGTCGTCGTGTTTTTTATTCCATTGTTCATCAAAGTCAGAGCGTTACTTCCCTCCAATACTGTCCAAGTCGTTCCGTTATTTTCACTGATATACCAGGTATACGTGGTCTTTCCGATGGTTTTCTCCGCGGGAACACCTCCGATTGTAAAAGCAATTTCGCTACAGACCGTATCCTGTTCCAGACCGTTTTCTCCATAAATCCGGCCGGGAGTAAAACCAGTCGTATTAAGAATCGACCGGGCCCCTCTGAATCCGACGGAACTGTCACGCGTAGTCACTGCCGCAAAATAATTCCCCGAAGCATATGTCCGGTCTGATGTGCGAAGTAGTGTATCCCCGGAAGGGAACCCCCCCCCTCGCACTGCGAATGCTGCAACACCATTGGGCCAATAACTCGTGGATACATCCGTTCCGGCCGTTGTAATATATCCGTCGC
The DNA here is from genome assembly GCA_964647845.1 of uncultured Odoribacter sp. Classification (GTDB taxonomy): domain Bacteria; phylum Bacteroidota; class Bacteroidia; order Bacteroidales; family Marinifilaceae; genus Culturomica. The sequence continues at coordinate 4,736 of CAZYJV010000112.1, read as the reverse complement.
CATGCGAATAAGTCACATTATTCGCAACAAAAGATGAACCTGCCGACACCGCATTGTAACACATCTCCCACAGATTCCCGCTCATTTCCATCAATCCCCAGTAAGTAGCTCCCGCCTCCTGCTGGTTCGTACGGGAAGTCGCGAACGCGCCACTCCGAAGAGGACCACGAATTCTTCCTCCGGCGTTCACATTCATTTTATAATCATAAGGCGTTTCCCGCTCCGTCTTGCTCGCATTCAAATCACTCTCAGAACGGACCTTGTTGACTCCGGTATTGGTATTCCAGGCAAATTCCCCCTTGTCCGGAATTTGCGGATAGGGACGACGGCAGGCCTTTTCATACTCCAGCTCACTCATCGGACGCAATCCGCTCCAGTCGCAGTAAGCCAGCATGTCCGCCGGGCTGAGATAATTACATGCCAGGGTCTGTCCGTCATCTTCCGAATAAAACTTATTGTCCGGATTCAGATTATTGCCGAATACAGCCGGCGCCCCGGGTTCTTTCATCATCAAAAAAGCGATGCCGTTCCGGCAATTCGGCTGTTTCAAATTTCCGAAAACATAATCCCCCTTGAGCATTTTCTCAAAATTGGTATTCGTCACCCGGTTTTTTTGCTGCACCAAAGTCAATGAGTTCAAAAATTCGACATACTGCTCCTGACTCACTTCATACTTCATCAGGTAATATCCCTGATACCCTTTGGGATAATTCGCCGGAAGCGTTATTCCGGTATTTATCAGATACAGCGGATCTTCCGAACTGATTCTCAAACTGCCTCCCTCCTGAACAGAAAAAAGATTCTCTTCCGTCATGGCAACATTCTGCATAATAATATTGCTTGAAGGGAAATAAAGCCGATAATACCGGTAATTCCCCGGATTGGATACCCTGATGGAATGCTGCACCGGATAAGACGTCGCCTCCGCTTGCCACAAACTGGGGTCGACATAGGAAAGAACCGTCCACTGCGAATTGTTATTCGACCCTTCCAATCTCCACGTTGTTCCAGGCTTATAAGCAGACGGATAAGACGTCGAAACGCTTACTCCGAAAAACAATACCTTTTTGGGAGACCTGAAATCTATCGCCCACCAGCTCGGAGAAGCTCCGGCATACCACGAATTCACACTCGGTCTGTAAGCAGCATAATCTATCCGTTTCGCTATATTGCTGGGAGTAGACCCTTCGGCTGAATTATTGGCGGTAATCGTATAACCCGTCGTAACAATATCCGATGCCGAAGGAATAACTCCGTAGAAATTCTTTTCCTGTGTAAAAAAAGAATTGTTCGAATACCCGTCTCCCAAGATATACTCCCCGAAAGGCACATAGACCATTTCCACCGCGTAAGCCGCCACAAAAATGCTATCCAGGCGAGTTCCGAAATCCGACGCGGACAAAGTTAATTTCGTATTCGATTTGATCGGCCATTTCACCGTAAGGTGCGCATTCACCTTGCCTTCCCCCAGATTGTCCCTCAACAGATAAATGCCGGTGACTTTGGCAGCCGTACCGCTCCCCACTTCACCGGACATGAACATATATTCTCCGCCTTCATTCCCTGCCAGCGTCGTCGCTGTATGGCCCTCCTTAGCCAGATAAGCGTGATGCCACTCCGACGTAACGCCTCTTTTCTTGTATTTCAGAAAAATCCAGGCAGCATCCCAGTTAAAATCATCCCGCCAGGAGTTTTCCCATGAAAGATTAAACTCGACGATCGCAGTATCTCGGGCCGAACCCACGAATCCTGTCACTTTGGCTTCCGTGCCGATCTTTATGTTATTAGCCATCCCCGAAAGACACCCGAGGAGTAAAG
>CAZYJV010000112.1:0-2818 GCA_964647845.1 uncultured Odoribacter sp. | reverse complement strand
ACGGTCGGAGCGGCTCATGGAGCCGGTTTTGATCTGTCCCGAGTTCGTAGCCACGGCTATATCGGCAATCGTTGCATCCTCCGTCTCTCCGGAACGATGGGAAGTCACCGTCGTATAGCCTGCCCGATGCGCCATTTCAATGGCATCGAGCGTTTCCGTCAGCGTGCCGATCTGATTCACCTTGATCAGAATGGAGTTGGCGCATCCCGCTTCGATTCCCTTCTTCAGATATTCCACATTCGTAACAAACAAATCATCCCCCACCAGCTGGCAGCGGTTTCCTATCCGGTCCGTCAGCATCTTCCAGCCGTCCCAATCATTCTCCGCCATTCCGTCTTCTATGGAATCGACGGGATACTTCGAAATCAGCTCTTCCAGATACCGGACCTGCTCGGCAGAAGTGCGTCTGGCCCCTTTCACTCCCTCGAATTTCGTATAATCGTATACCCCCTTCCCGTAAAATTCCGAAGCCGCGCAATCCAGCCCGATCATAACATCTTTTCCCGGCTTATATCCGGCCTTTTCGATGGCTGCGAGAATGGACTCCAAAGCATCTTCCGTTCCGTTCAGGGAAGGTGCGAAACCTCCTTCATCCCCGACAGCGGTACTCAATCCCCTGTCATGCAACACTTTTTTCAAAACATGGAAAATTTCCGAACCGGTGCGAAGAGCTTCTCTGAACGAACAGGCGCCTACCGGACGTATCATGAACTCCTGAAAAGCGATCGGAGCATCGGAATGGGAACCTCCGTTGATAATATTCATCATCGGAACCGGCAGGACCTTCGCATTGCATCCTCCGATATAACGGTACAGCGGAATCTCCAAAGCAGCCGCTGCGGCTTTTGCACAAGCCAGAGACACTCCCAGCATGGCATTGGCGCCCAGATTGTATTTCGTCCGGGTACCGCCCAGTTCTATCAGCATCCGATCTACGGCCGCCTGATCCAGCGCATTCATTCCCAAAAGCGCATCCGAAATGACCGTATTGACATTTTCAACGGCTTTCAGCACGCCTTTTCCCATATACCGCGACTTATCCCCGTCACGCAATTCCAAAGCCTCGTTTTCGCCCGTCGAGGCTCCGGAAGGTACGGCCGCCCGTCCGAAGGCACCGGATTCGAGCATTACGTCCACTTCAACAGTGGGATTTCCACGGGAATCCAATATTTCCCGTCCTGTGATTTCTACTATATGCGTCATAATTTCGATTTTTCAGGATTAACGCAAAAACGTTAATATAAGTTACGAAAAAAAGAAAAAACCGTTCTGCCGGAGCAAAACGGTTTCTCTATACAGATACCGGAATTATTCAGCCTTGGGAGCTTCGGTTTCCGGTGCTTCGACAGCTGCTACAGGTGCTTCTTCGACAACGGCAGCCTCAGCCGGTTCCGCAGTCGCTTTCTTAGCGGAAGATCTTCTGCGGCGGGTCGCCGTTTTCTTCACTTCCTGTTTTACCTCCGTATAGGTAGCATTGAAATCTACCAATTCGATGATGCAGGTTGCGGCGTTATCCCCGATACGGTTGCCCGTTTTCAGAATACGGGTATATCCTCCGGGACGGTTAACGATCTTCGGAGCCACTTCCTTGAACAATTCGGTAACGGCTTCTTTCTGACCCAGATAACTGAACACGACACGGCGCGAATTGCTGTTGTCGTTTTTACTCTTCGTAATCAAAGGCTCCACATACATTTTCAACGCCTTTGCTTTAGCAACGGTAGTGCTGATTCTTTTGTGAAGAATCAAAGAGGCTGCCATATTGGAAAGCAGGGCTTTTCTGTGGGCGCTCTTTCTATTTAGGTGGTTAAATTTCTTACAATGTCTCATTTTACTTATTCCTTGTCTAATTTATACTTGGATACATCCATACCGAATTCAAGGTTATTGTTTTCCAACAAAGCCTCCAATTCCGTCAGCGATTTCTTACCGAAATTGCGGAATTTCAACAGATCGTTCTTATTGAATTTAACCAATTCACCCAGCGTTTCGACTTCGGCAGCCTTCAGGCAATTCAAGGCACGCACTGACAGATCCATATCCACTAATTTCGTCTTCAGAAGCTGACGCATATGCAGCACTTCTTCGTCGAACTCCTCATTTCCGTATTTATCCTCCGATTCGAGTGTAATCTTTTCATCCGAGAACAACATGAAATGGTGGATCAGAATCTTGGCCGCTTCTTTTAAAGCATCGGTCGGATTGATAGAACCATCGGTTTCTATTTCAAGCAAAAGTCTCTCATAGTCCGTTTTGCCTTCCACACGATAGTTCTCTATCTCATATTTCACATTTCTGATAGGGGTGTAAATCGCATCGATCGGAATAAATCCGGCTTCGGCATCTATCGGCATATTCTCCGTACTGGGAACATATCCGCGTCCTTTCTGGATGGTGATTTCCATCTGGAAATTTACGCTCGGATCCATATTGCAGATGACCAGGTCCGTATTCAGAACCTCGAAACCCGTCAGGAACCGGTTGATATCGCCCGCAGTAAAAGTTTCCTGCCCAGAAACAAGCACAGTCAGTTTCTCCTCCTCCGCATCCTCTACCCTTCTCTTAAACCGAACTTGCTTCAAATTCAGGATGATCTCGGTGACGTCCTCGATAACACCCGGAATGGTGGCGAATTCATGTTCTACGCCATGAATTTTTATACCGGTAATCGCATATCCTTCAAGAGAAGAAAGCAAGATTCTGCGAAGCGGATTACCTATGGTGATTCCGTAACCCGGCTCCAAAGGACGAAATTCGAATTTACCGAATTTGTCCGTCGATTCGAGCATGATTACTTTGTCCGGTTTCTGGAAAGCTA
>CAZYJV010000111.1:2477-5665 GCA_964647845.1 uncultured Odoribacter sp. | reverse complement strand
AATAAATGCATATCTGTCGGTTTAAAAATATTCCGTCCAAAGGTATAAATAAAAATGCCGCTAACAAGCGGCATTTTTCAGGGAGATTCCCATTTATTCATCATCATCGGCTTCTTTGTAGCCGCTCAGCAGTTCTTCCTGGATTTCGGAAGGTACTTTCTCGTAACCGGCGAACTTCATACTGAACGTGGCACGGCCCCCTGTAATCGAACTCAAGGCTGTCGAATAACGCTGCATTTCCTTCAAAGGCACCTTAGCCATGATTTTCTGGAAACCGCTGTCCGCATCCATACCCATGATGACAGCCCGGCGGGTCTGCAGATCGCTCATCACGTCCCCCATATCCTCTTCCGGCACCAGCACTTCCACATCATATATCGGCTCCAGCACTTTCGGCATCGCATTTTTGAACGCTTCGCTGAAAGCATGACGGCCGGCCAAACGGAATGAAATTTCATTCGAATCCACCGGATGCATTTTGCCGTCATAAATACAGACACGGATATCCCGGGCATAGGAACCGGTCAGCGGGCCTTCTTCCATTTTTTCCATAATGCCCTTGAGGATGGCGGGCATGAAGCGCGCTTCTATCACACCTCCCACGATGCAGTTGTAGAAAACCAGTTTTCCGCCCCAGGGCAAATCGTATTCCTCTTTTCCCTTTATGGACATTTTGCTGTCCACGCCTCCGATCTTATAGGAGGTCGGTTCCGGCATCCCTTCCACATAAGGCTCTATCACCATGTGCACTTCGCCGAACTGTCCGGCTCCTCCGGATTGTTTCTTATGACGGTATTCAGCCTGTGCGAATTTCGTGATAGTCTCCCGGTAAGGTATTTTAGGTACTACAAATTCTATGGCGACCTTATCGTTGTGTTCGATACGCCATTTCATCGTATTGAGATGAAATTCTCCCTGACCGGAAAGTATCAGCTGCTTCAGCTCTTTCGAATATTCCACCAGCAGGGAGGGATCTTCTTCGTGCATGCGGTTCAGCACCTCCGCCATTTTCTCGTCATCCCCCTTGTTTACCGCCCGTACGGCCGTTCTGAAACGGGGTTCGGGATATTTTATCTGCGGGAACTTATAATTGCAGTCTTTTTCATTCAGCGTATCTCCGTTCCGGGTATTTTTCAGCTTCACCGTCGCACCGATGTCTCCGGCTTTCAACTCCGCAACCTTCATCCGGTTTTTGCCCGCTACGGCGAACAGCTGGCTGATCCGCTCTTTGGTCTCATTCGTCATATTCGTCAGATCGTCCCCTTCTTTCAGTGTCCCGGACATGACTTTAAAATAGTTTATATCTCCCAGGTGAGGTTCAATGGAGGTCGAAAATACGAACACCGAAGCCGGCCCGTTCTCATTATACGGCACCAACGTGCCGTCCGCCGTTTCCGTTCCGGGCATGGCGCCCGCACTGGGAGCGACATTCACCAGGAATTCCATGAATCTTCTGACACACATGTCTTTCTCCGCCGACACACAGAACACGGGAAACATGTCCCGTTTTATCAGCCCTGCCCGGATTCCGGCCCTCATTTCGTCCTCCGAAAGACTTCCTTTCTCGAAGTACAGTTCCATGAGGTGGTCGTCGTTCTCCGCAGCAGCCTCTATCAACACATTGTGCAGTTCGCCGGCCTTCTCTTTCTCCGAATCGGGAATAGGCAACACTTCCGGTTTTCCCCCCTCCGGCTTCCATTTGTACATTTCCATTTTCAGCACATCCACCACCATATTAAAATCCGGTCCCTGATTCACAGGATATTGCACCAGTACGACCTTTTTTCCGAAAGAGGCTTTGGCATGCTCTATGGTCTGTTCAAAGTTGGCTTTATCGTGGTCCAGCTGGTTGACGATAAAAATCATGGGCTTGGCCAGTTTTTTAGCATGACGGCTGATGATTTCCGTACCGACCTCTATGCCTTTCACTGCATTGACAACCATTACGGCCGTATCCGCCACATTCAGCGCAGAGATAACGCCTCCGACAAAATCGTCGGCTCCCGGGGTATCGATGAAATTCAGTTTCTGGTTTTTCCATTCGGCATACAACACCGCAGGAAAAACGGAGGAACCGTATTCCTGTTCCACGGGCCGGTAGTCAGAGGCTGTATTTTTAGCACTTACGCTACCTCTGCGCGGGATGACCCCGCCCTCATACATCATCGCTTCGGCCAGGGTCGTCTTGCCGGAACCGGCACTGCCCACGAGAGCGATATTTTTAATTTCACTGGGACTGTAGGTTTTCATGGTTATAGTTTTTAGTGGTTACAATCGTACGTTTCAAACGTTTTAAAACAGTTCACAAATTAAGCACTATTTTTCAAAAAAACAACAGCAGGCATATAATACGTCATGCAGAACCATGTATTATAAATTATCTTATTATCTTCACGCCCTGAAATTTATTCCGACAAACATGAAAAAACTGATTTGCTTTTTCTTGCTCATCTCTGTCTGGCCCGGTGCGAATGCAGAGGAGAAGCAGGGACCCGAACTCAATTTCAGCACCGATTTTGTCAGTACCTATATCTGGAGAGGGATGTATATGAGCGGGGCCGCCGTGCAGCCTTCCCTCGAACTGCATACAGGCAATTTCACGATAGGAGTCTGGGGGTCCACCGGTTTCAGCAAAGAGGACAATGAAATCGACCTGACGGCCTCCTATACTCTGGGCGATTTCGTTTTCACCCTGACGGATATGTGGTGGAGCACTTCCGGTTCCGCGACAAAATATTTCAATTACCGAAGCCACGAAACGGAACACACGTTCGAAGCCTCGGTCACCTATACCCTGCCCTGCGAACATTTCCCCCTCACCCTGTCCTGGAACACCATCTTTGCCGGCATGGACAAAAAAGCCGACGGAAGACAGGCGTATGCCTCCTACGCAGAACTTGCCTATCCTTTCAAGATAAAAAATACGGAACTGGAAGCCGTATGCGGCTTTACCCCCTATAAAGCGGAAATGCAATACGAGACATCGGGGTTCGCTTTTACCCATCTGGCCTTGCGTGCCGCACGGGAAATCCGCATCACCTCTTCTTTTTCCCTGCCTCTTTTTACGGAGTTATCCGTCAATCCTGCATCGGAAGACGCTCATTTCGTCATCGGCTTCACTCTGCGATAATACTTGTTAATTTTCCCAAAACAATCGCAATTTTTCCTTGAAAAACGTATATCCTGCA
>CAZYJV010000111.1:0-2377 GCA_964647845.1 uncultured Odoribacter sp. | reverse complement strand
TTGTTAATTTTCCCAAAACAATCGCAATTTTTCCTTGAAAAACGTATATCCTGCAAGATTTGGGCTATTTTTGTCCATAAAACTAGAATTTCAATTTACATCGTTATGGAACATACTACAATCTGGATTATTTTTATCGGATTCATGATTTTGGGCTGGCTGGTCAGCCACCAATTGAAAAGCCGTTTTGCAAAATATTCGAAAATTCCGACCGACAATGGAATGACGGGGCGGGATGTCGTCGAAAAGATGCTTCGGGACAACGGCATCACGGGAGTAAAAATCGGAAGCGTGGAAGGCCAGCTTACCGACCATTACAATCCGGTGAACAAAACCATCAATCTCAGCAAAGAGGTTTATTACGGCAACAATATCGCTGCGGTCGCCGTTGCGGCGCATGAATGCGGCCACGCCGTACAGCACGCGAAGGCTTACAGTATGTTAAGACTGCGGTCGGCATTGGTTCCGGTTGTCTCGTTCGCTTCGCAGTGGGTTCAGTGGGTATTGCTGGCAGGCATTCTGCTGGTCAATACTTTCCCTCAGCTTCTGCTGGCAGGCATCACGCTCTTCGGACTGACGACCCTGTTCAGTTTTATCACGCTTCCCGTGGAAATAGATGCCAGCCGACGGGCTCTGGCCTGGCTGAGAAATGCCGGCATTACCAATCATCAGACTCAGGGATATGCATTCGACGCTTTGAAATGGGCCGCCTACACGTACGTCATCGCCGCTCTGTCTTCCCTGGCGACGCTGCTTTACTATATCATGATTTACATGGGAAGAAGGGATTGAACCTTCGATGTCCGGATATAAAAAACAGGCTGAAAATTCAGCCTGTTTTTTTATCGTCCGCCTTCCCTTATTCCTGGGACGGCTGCTCTTTAAACGCCTTTTTTATTTCCTTCACATAGTCCAGCTTTTCCCAAGTGAAGAGTTCCACTTCTTTCTCTACCGTCGGCCAGTAATTGGAGGTATATACTTTTTTCACGATCTGGGGTTCGCGGCCCATATGCCCGTAGCTGGCGGTTTCCTGATAAATCGGATTCCGCAGTTTCAAGCGTTCTTCGATCGCTTTCGGACGTAGATCAAAGATTTCCTTTACCTTATCGGCGATTTCCGCATCGTTCAATTCTACTTTTGCACTTCCGTACGTATTTACATACACTCCGACAGGACGCGCCACTCCGATGGCATAGGAGATTTGAATCAGGATCTCATCGGCGATCCCGGCAGCCACCATGTTTTTCGCGATATGGCGGGCAGCATAGGCCGCCGAACGGTCTACCTTCGAAGGATCTTTACCGGAGAACGCCCCCCCTCCGTGAGCGCCTTTCCCACCGTAGGTATCGACAATGATCTTGCGTCCGGTCAGTCCGGTATCCCCATGAGGGCCGCCAATCACGAACTTACCCGTAGGATTCACATACAGTATCAGTTCTTTGTCGAAGAGAGCCTGCACGCGTTTCGGCAGCTTCGCCTTCACCCGCGGCAGAAGAATATCGACGATGTCTTTTTTGATCCATTCCACCATGGCCTCATCCGCTTTCAGCTGGGCCTCGGGAGTTTCATCCGCCGCCTGAATAAAGGAGTCATGCTGGGTCGATATGACGATCGTATGTATCCGTGCCGGTTTCCCGTTATCTCCGTACTCAACGGTAACCTGCGACTTGGAATCGGGACGCAGGTAATTCATCAACTGTCCTTCTTTCCGGATCTGCGCCAGCTCGGAGAGCAACAAATGCGCCAATTCCAGAGACAGAGGCATGTAGTTATCGGTTTCGTTGCATGCATATCCGAACATCATGCCCTGATCGCCGGCCCCCTGCTCCATCGGGTCCTCGCGTACAACTCCCCGGTTGATGTCAGGCGACTGTTCATGGATGGCACACAATACGCCGCAACTGTTCCCGTCAAACATGTATTCGCTTTTCGTATACCCGATTTCATTGATAACCTCCCGGGCAATCTGCTGTACATCGACATACGTCTTGGTCTTAATCTCTCCGGCGATAACGGTCTGTCCCGTCGTTACCAGAGTTTCACAAGCGACTTTCGCCTCCGGATCAAAAGCGATAATCCGGTCAAGCACTGCGTCAGAAATCTGATCGGCCACCTTGTCGGGGTGCCCTTCCGATACCGATTCCGAAGTAAATAAATATCCCATAATCCTATTGAAATTTAAATACCGAAAACCGCCGGACGGATCCGTCTGTTCTCAATTTAATTCATACTATGGAAAAGTGCTGGATGGTTGAATTCAGAAGTTATGCGTTTTAGCAATTTTTTTCTGTGGTTGCAATCAGCCAAATCTTTCCACTCTATACAGCGGCAAAGGTAAGAGAATAAAAACAAAAACTGAAAGTAAATGGTGAAAAGT
>CAZYJV010000110.1:2948-5702 GCA_964647845.1 uncultured Odoribacter sp. | reverse complement strand
CCAACGACCCCGAGATTACAAATCACGTGCTCTGGCCAGCTGAGCTAAAGAGGCAGAATGGGTAAGCGGACTATGTCGCACCGCTACAACCATCTACCCTTGCTGCCTTCCGACCCTGGGGGGATTCGACAGGAGCTGGTCGCATAGGACTTACCCGGGCACAAAAGTACAAAATTCCTGAATCCTACCAAATTTTTTATCTTCTTTTTATTATTTCCGGCCCCCCGATCCGGCCGACACACGCCTCTCTCCCCGCCTAAACGTTAAAAAACACCTTGTCCGCAACTTGCAGCAGTCATTCGCGGTATAAGCAGGTACATTGCTTATCACATAACCGTCTTAACCTTCGAATTATGAATGCAACAAACAGCTGGGGAACCGGAAAGAATCTGTCCGATACAGAGTTTCTCTCTCATCTGAACATCCGTCTGGCCACCAATCATAATTACCGCAACAATATAGAAGAAGCACTGTCGATGGTCGGAAGACGTTTTCAATACGACCGGATCCACATCATCAAGATTTTTCCGGACAACCATTTCATTATCCTTCACGAATGGTGCGCCAACTGCATCCCGGCCATGAAAAAACAGATAAAAAAAACGCCCTGCTTCATCGAGCCCGACCTGCAGCGGCAGCTCAACGAAAAAGCCTACATTCTGATTAACAATCCGGAGCAACTTTCCAATCCGAGACTCAAACAGTTTTACAAAAAATATTCCACGGCCGATGCCCTGTTCCTCCCCCTGTTGTTGCGCAATTTTTTCTCATTTCTGTCTTTCTCCCACTGTCAGAGTAAAAAATGCTGGGACGAAAAAGAAATCCACGTCATGACGCTCATCTCTTCCATCATCGCCGCCAATCTGGAAAAAAACCTGCTCATCGCCCGTCTCATGCATAAAATCAAAAGTTGAAAGGGAAGGACATGACAAAAGAAGAAAAGGCATATACCCTGTTGGTTATCGTTACGGCCGAGCAGGAGATGGAAGAAATTTCCACTTCCCTGCAAGGCGGAAATTTTACTTTGATAAAACAGGTCGCCTCCGATTTTCCGCCCGATTTTTCTCCGAACTCCCCCGACCTGATACTCCTGAACCCGGAAGTAAGCCACAAATACGGCAACATACGATACCTTCGCAAACATCCCGCGACCCGGCAAATCCCGATTATCTTCCTTTGTCCCCTGCACCAGGAAAACATCATCGGCGAATGCCTGAACTATCCCTCGACGGATTTCATCACCACCCCGCTGAGAGGACAGGAGCTCCTTCTCCGCATCCGTCACCAGTTGTCGCTACTAAAAGCCAGACGCATCATAAAAAAACAATACGAACGATTGAGAAAAACGATCGCTTCCCGCGACGAACTCTATTCTGTCATCGCCCACGACCTAAGAGCTCCCGTCAGCACGATCAAGATGATCAACACCATCATCGAAAGCGAAAAAAACAAAATCAGGAATGCGGGCATCCGGAAAAAATTCGAAATGATCAACCAGACGACAGAGGAAGCGTTTAATCTTCTGGAAAACCTGTTAAGATGGACCCAAAATCAAATCGGGAAGACCCGTGTCGTCTCTTCCGAATTCGACATGGGCACCGCCATCCAGCAGGTCCTTTCCCTGTTTACGACCGTGGCCGACTCAAAGAATATACACCTGCACCCCTTTATCCATCTCAAGTTGCGGGTATGCGCAGACGAAGACATGATCAAAACCGTATTGCGCAATCTGATCTCGAACGCCATCAAATTTACTTACCCGGGAGGGAAAATCGAAATCCGCCTGACAGCAGAAAAAGGGTTCGCACTGGTGTCGGTCGCAGACAACGGCATCGGCTTGTCTCCGGAAGAGCGGAAAAAAATCCTGACCGGTAAAAAAGGGATCTCGACCTACGGTACAAAAAACGAAAAAGGATACGGATTAGGGCTGCAGCTGTGCCGGGATTTCATCCGTATGAACAAAGGCAAATTCCATATCGTCTCCGCCCCGGGGAAAGGCAGCACCTTCTCGTTTACGATTCCCCGGATTCCGGAAGCATCAATCCCGCTTTAATTCATTGTACATCCGCAATGCCCCCCAGGCATCCGTCGAGGCATAACGGATCTGCTGCTCCGTCAGTTTAGGCAGTTCCCAATTGGAGGTACGCTGCCGCTTCGAAATCCGGACGTGAAAAATGATGGCCATCAATTTCGAAAAGGATTTCTCCTCTATCCCGTATTGCTCTACAAAAGCCTGCAAATCCAAAAAAGCCGCAGGCACAAAACCGCCCAGGCGCTGTAAAGCTTTGATATCGTCACGAATCCCCACTCCGATTTTCAATATCCCGCTGTCAGCCAGCAACCGTCTCAAGGGAGCGGGGAAGCCGCATTTGTTCAGACGGAAAAGATACACCCGCTCGTGGACAGCCAGTTGCAATAAACTTACAGCATGATATTCCCCCTTTCTGAAAGCGGGACGGGTCTCCGTATCAAATCCGATACAGGTATGGGCTTCCAGGTATTTTACAGCCTCCTCCACCTGGGAGGGTTCCTCGATCACGATCACCTCCCCTTCATAGACAAAAACAGGAAATCCGATTATCTCCTCCGAACCGATTGTTTTTCTGTATATATTATCCATGAATTTCCCCTATTTAATTTTTAAATCGACACATCAATCATCATCTCCCTCGTCCTGCAACCGATAAATAACGTGATGCACGGCCCTCAGCACCCCCGCACAGGCTTTTCCCCAATACAGCTCGAAATTATTAT
>CAZYJV010000110.1:0-2938 GCA_964647845.1 uncultured Odoribacter sp. | reverse complement strand
TATCGCCTCCCCGATAATCTCCGGCATACCGCTGCGATACGAAAACGTAAAGTTTTTCAGATCCTGATAAATATCGCACACCTTCTCTGCCATCGAATTCACTACCGGGGTTTCACTGTATTGCATATTATCGTCGAACACTTCCAGATATTCATCATACCGGCCGAATTTATCATGCAGTTCCGCATACAGATAATTGTACTGCTCTTCCGTCACGCTATCCTCCGCCAGCCCCGCTTCGCTGCATTCCGATGCCGGCAGCAGACTCCCCTTCAGATAAATAAGCGGTATAAATTTCTGAAGCCTTTGCAGGACATCTTTCCGCTCCATGGACGGAATCGTTTCGACAAAGTCACAAAATTCCTTGGCTACCGCGACAAACTCTATCACTTCTTTACTATATCCGAAATGCTGATAATCTTCCATAACGACTCTTTAGATCGCAAAATTACAAAATATAAACGAAATCTTCTCCTTTCCCGGATACTTATGACTTTAGATGATTTTTTTCTATCTTCGTGGTCTAAAACTGAGAAAGCATGAAATTTAGTGACATGGGGCTCGAAGAATCCGTATTGCAAGGATTGGAGGCCATGAATTTTGAAGAAGCGACACCCGTACAGGAAAAAACCATACCTGTGATTTTAGAGGGGAAAGACATCATCGGCTGTGCACAAACCGGCACGGGAAAAACGGCAGCCTATATTTTACCCGTATTAAACCGGATGGCGAAAGAGGAAAAGCCGGACGACCATATCAATGCCATTATCATGGCACCCACCCGGGAGCTCGCCCAACAGATCGATATGCAATTCGAAGGGTTTTCCTATTTTGTTTCCGTATCGACGCTGGCGATATACGGAGGCGGGAACGGAGCCACCTGGGATCAGCAGAAGCAAGGACTGGAGATGGGCGCGGATGTCATCATCGCCACTCCGGGAAGATTGATTACGCATCTGGACATGTACGACATCGACCTGTCGCACGTCCGTTATTTCATCTTAGACGAAGCGGACCGGATGCTGGATATGGGATTTTCCGACGACATCATGAGAATCGTAAAGAAGCTGCCGGCAAACAGGCAGACGATTATGTTTTCCGCGACCATGCCGCCCAAAATTCAGCAGTTGGCCAAGACGATTCTTAAAAATCCGGAAGAAGTCAAAATCGCCGTATCCAAACCCAACGAAGCCATTACGCAAGCCGCCTATATCTGCACGGAAATGCAAAAGATGGGACTCATCAAAGAATTGTTCGGCAAACCGGTCCATTCCAAAAGTATCATTTTCTCTTCCTCCAAACAGAAAGTGAAAGAATTGGCTTATACACTGAAACGGATGAAATTCAACGTCGCTGCCATGCATTCCGATCTGGAGCAGGCGGAACGGGAAAAGGTCATGCTCGATTTCAAGAACAACAAAATCAGCGTATTGGTAGCCACCGATATTGTAGCCCGGGGGATCGACATCGAAGACATCGGGATGGTGCTGAATTTCGACGTTCCCCACGATCCGGAAGATTACATCCACAGAATAGGCCGGACTGCCCGGGCCAATGCAGAGGGGTTAGCCATCACGTTCGTTTCGGAAAAGGAACAGGGTAAATTCCACCGGATAGAACAATTTTTGGAAAAAGATATCTACAAAATCCCGCTTCCTGCCTCTCTCGGCGAAGCCCCGGCATACAACCCCGGCGCGTTTAGCCGAAACCGACACAAAGGCAATAACAACCACCGGCCCCCGAGAAACAGGAAAAGAAAATTTTTCAAGCCGAAACCTCAGCATGAATAAATCGAAAAACCGGGAACTTTTCCCGGTTTTTATTCATTCTCAGCAGACAAAGCCAGAATCAATTGAACAGCGAGTCGACGAATTCTTCCCGGTCAAAAATCTGCAGATCTTCCATTTTTTCCCCGATTCCGATATATTTCACAGGAATATGGAACTGATCCGAAATTCCGATCACCACACCCCCTTTGGCCGTTCCGTCCAATTTCGTAACAGCCAGAGCACTTACCTCCGTGGCCAGCGTAAACTGCCTGGCCTGTTCATAGGCATTCTGACCCGTAGAACCGTCCAAAACCAACAAGACTTCCTGAGGAGCTTCCGGTATGACCTTTTTCATGACATTCTTGATTTTGGTCAGTTCATTCATCAGATTTATTTTGTTATGCAAACGTCCCGCCGTATCTATAATCACGACATCGGCATGATCGGCTTTCGCTTTGCTCAACGTATCATAGGCGACCGAAGCCGGATCCGCCCCCATGCCCTGCTTCACAATAGGAACCCCCACGCGTTCTGCCCAGATTCCCAACTGCTCCACGGCAGCAGCCCGGAATGTATCGGCAGCCCCCAGCACCACACTCTTTCCCGCTTCCTTAAATTTATTCGCCAGTTTTCCGATCGTAGTCGTTTTTCCCACACCGTTCACTCCGACGACCATAATCACATAAGGCGATCCGCTGTCGGACAGTTCAAAGGTGCTTAAATCATTGGCATTGTTCTCTTTCAGCAAAGCAGCGATCTCCTCTTTCAGCACCCGGTTCAGTTCCTCCACGCCCATATATTTGTCCCGCTGCACCCGTTCTTCTATCCGCTTAATGATACGAACGGTCGTTTCCACGCCCACATCCGACGAAATCAGCACTTCTTCCAGATTATCAAGCACTTCGTCATCCACTTTGGATTTACCGACCACGACCCGGGCCAATTTTTTCAATACGCTTTCCTTGGTCTTTTCAAGCCCTTTTTCCAGATTTTCTTTCTTCCCTTTTCCGAATAACCCAAACAATGCCATTTTATGTGATTTAGGTAAAATAAAACGCTACTAAATTAAGCATTTTATTTTAAAGTTGAAAAGTTCGTTTTTCCTTGTAGTAGTAAAAAAGAAAGAGAGTCACTTTCATTGCGTGACTCTCTCTCAAAATTCGGCGTCT
>CAZYJV010000109.1:0-5710 GCA_964647845.1 uncultured Odoribacter sp. | reverse complement strand
GACGGGTGCGGACGGCATGACGGGTGTTTCCAACATGTACAGGGGATACAATATGCCTCGTTCTGTGAAAGATGTATGGAGCCATGACAACCCGAACGGAACGATGCCCGGTTATTTCCAGAATGAGAGTCAATACGGAATCGGAGACTATTATCTGGAAAAAACATGGTTCCTGAGAATGCGGAACATCACATTGGGATACACTGTTCCGGCCGAGAAAATGAAAGGCGTGCTTTCAGCCTTGAGAGTGTATGTGGATGTGAACAATCCTTTCGTCATCACTCCTTACGACGGACTGGATCCCGAAACGGATAACAGCAGCTGGGCTTATCCGAATGTCAGGACCTACAGCCTGGGTGTGGACATAACGTTCTAATTTGCTTGATATTAAAGTTTAGTTTTATGAAAAAGTTACTATATATATTCTTGTTTTTCCTTCCGGTTTTCGGGTGTACGAACCTCGATTCGGAAATGTATGACGTGATTAATCCGACCATCTTCCCGAAAACGGAAGAGGATGCGGAAGCGTTGGTAACGGCGGCGGCTTATGCGCCTTTTCGTTCTAATTGGTATGGCGGTATTTTTACGGTGGCGTCCGGAGGTATTCAGATTATCGGGGATATGACGACCGACATCGGGCATTGTAACTGGGGTGACGTTGTGTGGACAGGTGTGCTGGTGCCGGAATTTACTCCTTATACTTCCGGTGTGACGAATTTTTATGGCTATGTAAACAATATCAGTAAAATGACATTGGCTATCAGCCGGGTGGAAGGCGTGGATATGGACCAGGCAAAGAAAGAGCGTCTGATTGCGGAATTGCGTTGCGCTCGGGGGTGGCTGGCCTATCTGCTCTACGATTGGTTCGGCCCGATTCCGGTGGCTACGCTCGAACAGCTTGAAAATCCGTTGCAGGAAGAGATATTGCCCCGTCCCGCGAAAGAGTGGATGGTGAACTACATCGAAACGGAATTGAAAGAAGCGATTCGGGTATTGCCTCCGGTTTACAGTGCAGGCAGCAGTGACTACGGACGGATGAATGCGGGATTGGCTTATACCGTACTGATGAAACTCTACATGCATGAAGGACGCTGGTCGGATGCCGCGGCTTGCGGACGCGAACTGATGAAAGCCGATTACGGGTATGCGCTGCAGGCGAACTACGAGGACATATTCACCCTGGAAAACGAACGGAACAGCGAAATCATCTGGGCATGCCAGGAAAAACGCGATGTTTGTGAAGCCTTGTGGTTGGCTCATGTATTGCCGAGTTCATATCCGACGGCAAACGGGAATATACAGAAGTGGAACGGTTACCGGGTTGTTTGGCCGTTTTATCACACCTTCGAGCCGCAGGACAAGCGATTGAAAGTATTGGTGGGTGAGTTTACGGATGAGGACGGAAAAGTTTATAACGAAGCCAATCCCGGCGCAGCCAATGAAATGACGTTGGGTGCATTGCCTGTGAAATACGGGGAGGACCCGAATGCGACGGGAGAAGAAAGCGAAGTGGACTGGGTGGTTTACCGTTATGCCGATGTGCTGCTTCTGATGGCGGAAGCCTTGGTGCGTGAAGGGAATGCCGTGACCCCGGAAGCTGCCGGCTTATTCAGTGACGTGCGTGAGCGGGCGGGATTAAGCCGCTATGCGGTCGGGGACTTCGCCGGGGTACAGGATTTCCTGGATAAAATACTGTTGGAGCGCGGGCATGAATTGTGGTTTGAAGGCTGCCGCCGCAGCGATTTGATCCGCCATGGCAAATATGTGGAGAAAGCCAGAGAAAAAGGTTCCGTAACAGCGGCGGACCATTTCAATATAATGCCCTTGCCTCAAAGCGCCATTACGAACGGGAAAGGCATCGTGACACAGAATCCGGTTTATTAGAAACTTAATGGAAAAGGGAGAGAAATCCTCTCCCTTTTTTGTTTCTTTGTCAGATTGAAAAGATGAATACAGTGGATGCAATGGAGCATAAAATGACGGAACAGACAACGCGTTTGTTGTCTTTGGATGTATTGCGCGGCATAACCGTTGCCGGCATGATACTGGTAAACGATCCCGGAAGCTGGGGGGCGGTTTATGCCCCTTTGCGCCATGCCTATTGGAACGGATTGACGCCCGCCGACCTGGTATTTCCTTTCTTTATGTTTATTATGGGCGTCTCCATGTTCTTTTCCCTGAAAAAATCCGGATTCGCTTTTTCCCAGCAGGTGGTAGGCAAAATCTGCAAGCGCTTTGTCTTGATCTTTCTGCTGGGGCTTGCTGTCAACTGGCTTTTTCAAAGGGGGGCGTTCGACCATTTGCGCATATTGGGCGTCCTGCAGCGTCTGGCTGTCGCCTACCTGGGCGGCGCCTTGCTGAGTTTGTGGATAAAACCGAAACATTATCTGTGGACGGCGGCCGGGATACTTTTGGCTTATTTCCTCCTGCTGTCGTTCGGAAACGGATTTACGCTTTCGGCGGACAACATCTTGGTGAGGGCCGATGAAGCGCTCTTCGGAGCGAACCACGTGCACGGAGCTTATTTGAAAGGAGGCGTGCGCATCGCTTTCGACCCGGAAGGCCTCTTGGGCGCCCTGCCCTGTTTCGCCCACGTCTTGGTGGGCATGTACGCAGGCGACATGCTGATGAAAATCAAAGAAAACGAAACCCGGGTGAGAAACCTTTTTGTCGGCGGGACACTGCTGCTCTCTTTCGGCTGTCTGCTGAGCTACGGCTGTCCGATAAATAAAAAAATATGGAGCCCTACCTTCGTACTGGTGACATGCGGGGCAGCTTCCCTGCTGTTTGCCCTGCTGATTTACTTCATCGATATAAAAGGACATCGGAAATGGAGCCGTTTCTTTGAGACATTCGGCGTGAATCCTCTCTTCATCTACATATTGGCGGATATACTGGCCGTTCTGCTGGGAAGTCCGATTCTCGCAGAAAATGGCGGACAGACGAGCGTGCAGGCATTTATTTACGGAAACCTGCTGGCTCCCCAGATGAATCCTTACCTCGCTTCATCGGTCTATGCCGTACTGTTCGTCCTTCTGAACTGGATTGTGGCAAAAGCATTGTATAAACGGCGGATATTCATTAAGATTTAAAAACTTGCATCATGAAAAAAAACATACTTCTTCTTCTCCTTCTGTTCCTTTGTTTTTTAGCCTATGGCGGTGTCATCAAAAAGAAAGACTGGGAGCTGGTCTATTCCGAAAAAGGCCACATCGAACGGCTCGTCTTTAAAACGAAAACGGGCAGCGATACGATACCTTTTTTCTCTAATGAAAATGCGGGTCCCGCTTTTTACGCTCGTTTGGACGGAAAAGATAGGATCGCGGTATGGAAGCCCAACGGCCGGCACACGTTCTGTGCGGACATCGACGGTGTGGAGTGCATTTTGAAATACCGGGAACACCGCGGCAGTCCGGCCATGGAAGTCACTTTGACCAACCGGCGGCATGTACCGTTTCAGCCGGAAAAAGCGGGACTGAAATCCGGAATCGACACCTACATGGACAAATATCCGGTATGGAATCACAAATATTTCCCCACACTCATGCGTTGTGAGAAAACGCACTTCTACGGCTATTTGCAAACCCCGCTGGAACATACGCTGGCGCTGGTGTCGGAACAGCCGGTAGCCTCGTGGAGCGTGGACTATAACCTGGGGTACATGGACCCCGCCCCCCATTGGTTCATGGGGCATCGGATCGAATCCCTGAATCTGGACCTGCTCAATGCGCTTCCCTTGCCGGACAGACATCCGCAGCACCTCTACGAACTTGCGCAGGGAGAGACCAGAACCTGGACGATACTCCTGGTGAATGTGGGGAAACTGGAAGACCTTGAGAAAAAAATTACGGCGGTCGCCGACATACCCATGATAGAGGCGCCGAAAACCTCCTATCGTCCGCAGGAAACGGCTGCGTGTGAAATTTGGGCGAAAAAGCCTTCCGCAACCCTGCTGGATGATGACGGCAAAGAAATACCCGTGAGCCTGGAAAAAATGGCGGAAAACCGCTACAAAGCGACTGGCAGGCTGCCGCAGACGGGCTTGTACACCCTTACGGTGCGGGATGAAGACAAACAGGCGGAAGCCGTATTGACCGTTCCTCATACATGGCGGTGGACGCTGGAAAAAGCCCGAGAGAACGCCTGGCGCTACCACCAGAAAGCCTCCTCCCACATTGAAAGCTGGTATGGATTCTACTCCGCCTTCATTGCTGCCCGCTACTTCCCTGACAGGAAACTGGATGCCCTGCTGGATGAGCGTTTTGAATACCTCTTCGGCTTACTGCACGACACGGTGGAAATGAAACCGTTGCATTATGCCTCCCGCATACAGAATACGGCGGGTACCATCGGGCTTCTGGTTGACCGTTACGAAGCGAAGCGGGATATGCGCGACCTGGAGCGGGCTTCCCGCCTGGGTGACTGGCTGATGGAAACCTCCCAGCGGGAAGACGGGGCGTATTACAACCACGGAACCAAATATACCAGCGTCATCTACATAGCCAAAAGCATGCTTGAACTGACACTGGCGGAACGCGGGGCGGGAGAGAAAGACCCGCGCTGGCAGGAAGCTGCCGGAAGGCACTTTGAATCGGCGAGACGTGCCGTGGATGAATTGGTGCGCTCGCAGGGGAACTTTGAAACGGAAGGCGAAATGACCTTCGAAGACGGCATGGTATCCTGCTCCGCCCTGCAGATAGGCATGCTGGCGCTCTTTCATCAGAATGAACGGATACAGGAAAAATATGCCCGGGCAATGCTGCCGGTCCTGAACAGCCACAACTGCCTCACCCAGCTGAAAGTGCCCGATGCGCGCCGCCGGCAGGGAACGATGCGTTATTGGGAAGCCCAGTACGACGTACAGATGCTGCCCAACATGTTCAACTCTCCCCACGGCTGGAGCGGCTGGCGGGCTTATGCCGTCTACTACGCCTACCTGCTGACGGGCGAAGAAAAATGGCTGGAACAGACCTTCAATGCGATGGGGGCCTTCGCCAACCTGATAGACTATCGGACAGGCGATTTGCGCTGGGCGTTTGTCGTGGATCCGCATCTTAAAGTCGAGCAGACCTGCGCTCCCGACCGCAACTGTACGTTTGACAGTCTGACATTCGGCAATCCCCATCCTCGCCTGTACGATACCCGGAAATTTGTTATCGGAGAGCAGTACGTGGACATGATCAGCGACTGGCAGCCCGTGAACACGCAGGACAACGACGTGCACGAACTGTTTAAATGCATGGGAGAGACCGTTTTGACCAACGCATTCATCATAGAACGCGGAGACGGCAGCGTCGTCGGATACAATTGTCAGGTAAAACGACGGGAAAATCGGCTGGAAATAATACCTTTTGAAAAACAGATAGTACATTTGCACTACAATCTCAAACATCCCTTTGAAATCCTGTTTAACGGCAAAACGACCCGCACCGAGACGGAGAGGGGATGGATAAACTAATTGGACGAAAGCGTATGAAACACCTTGTTTTTTTTATCTTTCTGCTGTTCGGTATGCACGCAGCGGCGTCGCCTGTAAGTGAAATGTTAGACCGGATAGATCCGGGAGCTTCTAAAAAGTTCAAAATAGAACTGCAGGAAAGCGACCGCGACTTCTTTGAGCTGGACCAGGCGGACGACCGCGTGGTTGTCAGGGGAAATACCTATGTGAACATAGCCGTGGGGGTAAACTGGTATCTGAAATACCATGCGG
>CAZYJV010000108.1:0-5724 GCA_964647845.1 uncultured Odoribacter sp. | reverse complement strand
TGCGTTACAGGGGCTATTTCGTCGGGAAACAGCCTGTCGGCGAGGTGGTGCAATATTATCCCTCGGGGCAGATGAAAGCGCGTCTGAATTATGACGGGGAGGAGACGACGGTAGTTATTTACAGCAAAAACGGGGAGTTTACCTCGTCGGGAAAGTATCTGAACCGAAAGAAAACGGGCGTGTGGGAGTACCGGAAGGGAGAACGCTTGCTGACGCGGGAGGAGTACAGCGGGGATAAGCTGGACGGGACCTCGTACAAGTACTATGCCAACGGGAAGGTTGCAGAGAGCAGGACCTGGAAGGCAGGCGTATTGTCCGGAGCGTGGAATGTATTTTATGATAACGGACAGTTGAAATTCGGGACTTTTTTTGTCGGAGGAAAGTTGCAGGGGCCCTTGAGGGCATATGGCTATGAGGGGCGGAAAAGCGTGGAGGGAGCCTATTGTAACGATTTGAAGGAGGGCGTGTGGCGATATTACGACGAGGCCGGTAAACTGATCCGGGAGCGGAAGTATAAGGCAGGCGTCTCGGAGAGTCAGCAGGAAGACGACTTGCAGGAGGATGAACAGATCCGCCGGTTGGAAGATGACGTGAGAAAGATTGTCGATCCGGCGAATTTTACGGACGAACCGGAGGTTTATCTTCAAATTACGGACAATTGACGGGTGTATGGATTTTATTTCTTTGTTCGACTTGAATAACCGGGTGCGGCGGGTGTTGAAAGAGCAGTTCGCCGAACCGCTCTGGATAACGGCGGAGATCGCTTCCGTGCTGGAGAACCGCTCCGGACACTGTTATCTGGAGCTGGTGGATAAACGGGAGGGGGAGGAAAATCCGGTGGCTGTGGCGAAAGGGACGATCTGGGCGTTTACTTACCGGTTGCTGAAGCCTTATTTCGAGACCACCGCGGGAAGGAGGCTGGAAAAAGGAATGAGGGTGCTGATACAGGCGGAGGTGGTGTTTCATGAGTTGTACGGTTTTTCTCTGAATATAAAGGATATCGACCCGACGTTTACGATCGGGGACATAGAGCGGAAAAGGCGGGAAATCATAGAGCAGCTGGAGGAGGAGGGAATCATAGACATGAACCGGAATCTGGAGTTGCCGCTGCTTCCTAAAAATGTGGCGGTGATCTCTTCCCCGACGGCTGCCGGATTGGGGGATTTTCTCGATCAGTTGCAGAATAATTCATACGGGTACAAGTTTCATGTGAAGCTGTTTCCCTCCGTGATGCAGGGGGAGAAGACGACGGAGTCGGTGATTGCGGCATTGGAGCGGATTTATGAGTATGAGGCGTTGTTTGATGTGGTGGTGATTATCCGGGGCGGTGGCGCGCAGGCGGATCTGGGGAGTTTCGATACCTATGACATGGCGGCGAATGTGGCGCAGTTCCCGCTGCCGGTGATTGCCGGCATCGGACATGAGCGGGACGAAACGATTGTGGACCGGGTGGCGTTTATGCGGGTGAAGACACCGACGGCTGCGGCTGCTTTCCTTATAGAGAAATTTCAGGATTTTGAAGCGCGAATCGAGGAATTGAAAGAGGATTTCCTGGCGGAAGCCGACGCGCTGATTGTGCGGGAAAAGAACCGGCAGCAGGTGCTGGCGGTCGATTTGAAACGCACGACGCAGCGGTTGCTGGACAACCATACGAACCGGTTGCGGTTGTATTCCCATAAGTCGGAACGGGCGGCCCGCTTGTTTGTGCTGAATCACCGGGGAAAGTTCGGGGCTGTGTATGCCCGTCTGAAGAACAGGATGGAGCTGGGTTTCAGCCGGAATAATTCGGCGGTGCAGGGCTATGCGGAAAGGATGAGGCGGCAGTGCGGGGTTTTGCTGGATAAAGACCGGCATTTTTTGGAGCTGGCGGAAACAAAGATGAAGTATGTGGATCCGAAGAATGTGCTGGAGAGGGGATATTCTATTACCCGATTGAACGGGAAAGCGCTCCGTTCGGCAAAAGGCGTGAAGACGGGGGATGTACTGGAGATTCTGCTGGCGGACGGTCGGGTGAGAAGCGTGGTGGAAAAGGAGAAAGAATAAGCAAGTATTTCAAATAAAGACGATCGGAATGAAAGAGAAACTGAGTTACAAGGAGGCTATGGCTGAAATAGAGCGGATTCTGGCTTCCCTGGAGGAAAATAAACTGGACGTGGATGAACTGGGAGCGAAGGTGAAGCGGGTATCGGAATTGATCGCTTTTTGTAAGGCGAAATTGCATGATACGGAGGAGGAAGTGGAGAATATACTGAAAGCGATGGAAGAGGAATAGCGTATGAGGTGCTTCTTGCTTTTGTGGTTTTGGTGTTTTTGTGGTTTTGTCGCGGATGTGTGGGCGCAGCAGGATGGTTTGCAGCGGTTGCTGGAGAGTCCGGAGTTGCGGCATGCGGTAGTGGGGATTTCTGTGAAATCGGTCCGGGATGGCCGGACGGTCGCGGAGTATGCGGGTGATAAGTCTTTGCAGCCTGCTTCCGTGTGTAAATTGTTGCCGACGGCATTGGCGTTGAAAGGAAAAGGGAGTGCCTATCGTTATAGGACCAGGGTCGTAACGACCGGAAGGATAGAGAACGGGATTTTGCGGGGAGATATCGTTATCCGGCCTCAGGGAGATCCCTGTCCGGATTCCCGTTACTTCCCGGAGTATGTTTTTCTGGACAGTCTGGTGGAGAGTATCCGGCAGCGGGATATACGGAAGATTCAGGGGAGCATAAGAGTTGAAGGCGCCGAGGAGGCCGTGTTGCCGGGTTCGTGGTTGTGGGAGGATATTTCCAATTATTACGGCGCCGGCTGTTTCCCGTTTAATTATAAGGATAATACGTATTATTTAGGTTTCCGTACCGGAGCTGCCGGGGAGCAGGCGGAATTGCTGTCTGTGGAGCCGGAGCAGCCGGGGGTGGAGTTTGTGAATGAGGTCGTGGCCGGAACGGGAAATACGGATGATGCCTGGATATATGGGGGGCCGTATAGCCGGGTGATGCATGTGACGGGAAGTTTGCCCGGGAACCGGCGGCTTTATCGTGTCAAAGGGGCGATGCATCATCCGGTGCAATGTTTTTTGCAAGAGCTGGAGGAAAAACTGAATCGGCATCGTATTGTCGTGGAGAAGGGGATTTTGCCCGGAACGGAGGAGCGGGAGCTGGCGGTTTTCGCATCGCCGGCATTGAAGGAGATCGTGCGGATAACGAATAAAAAGAGTGTCAATTTGTTTGCGGAGGCTTTGGGAAAGCTGGCTGCGGAGGGTGATTTTCCGGCGTGCTGCTGTTCGCTGCTGCAGGAAATAGGCGTGGATACATCCGGTATCCTGTTGCGGGATGCCTGCGGATTATCGGTTTTCAATGCAGTTCCTGCCGCGGTCTTCAGTGATGTATTGCTCTGGGCCTATAAGGAGTTGGGATGGGATTTTGTCGCTTCCCTGCCTTTGGCTGGGACGGATGCCGGACTGAATGCCTATCTTGCTGCCGATCCGGCCTTGAAAAATAAATTGCGGGCGAAAACGGGTTCTTTTACCGGAGTCCGCTGTCTGTCCGGTTATCTTACCAGAAATAACGGAGAGGTGCTTGTGTTTGCCGTTCTTGTCAATCATTTTACCTGCCCGCCGGCTCAGCTCCAGAAACGAATCGGCGGTTTTCTTTCCCAGCTTCTTTGAGAGAATAAAAAAAGAGTGTCCGTTTGAACACTCTTTTTTCATTTATGAAGGAAATGTTATTTCACTTCTTCGAAGTCGACGTCGGTTACCTCCTGGTCTTTGCTTCCGTTGGTCTGTCCGGCGTTGGGGTTGCCTTCAGGACCTTGTTGTGCACCGCCCTGCTGCTGTGCCTGGGCGTTGTACATTTCCTGTGAGGCGGCCTGAAATACGCCGTTCAGCTTGTCGATAGCGCTGTTGATAGCGGCAACGTCCTGGTTCTTGTGAGCGTCTTTCAGTTCCTGAAGAGCCGATTCAATCGGAGCCTTCTTGTCTGCCGGCAGTTTGTCGCCGAATTCTTTCAGCTGTTTTTCCGTCTGGAAAATCATGGAGTCGGCTTTGTTGATGGTGTCGATCCGTTCTTTTTCCTTCTTGTCGGCTTCGGCGTTGGCGGTTGCTTCGTCTTTCATCCGTTTGATTTCAGCATCCGAAAGACCGGAGGATGCTTCGATGCGGATGGACTGTTCCTTGCCGGTGGCTTTGTCTTTGGCCGATACATTCAGAATACCGTTGGCGTCGATGTCGAAGGTTACCTCGATCTGAGGAACTCCGCGCGGGGCGGGCGGAATGCTGTCCAGGTGGAAACGGCCGATGGTCTTGTTGTCTTTGGCCATAGGACGCTCTCCCTGTAGGATGTGGATCTCGACAGAGGGCTGATTGTCGGCAGCTGTAGAGAATACCTCCGATTTCTTGGTCGGAATGGTTGTATTGGCTTCTATCAGTTTGGTCATGACGCCGCCCAGTGTTTCGATACCCAGGGAAAGCGGCGTAACGTCCAACAGCAGTACGTCTTTTACTTCTCCCGTCAGAACACCTCCCTGAATGGCTGCACCGATGGCAACGACTTCGTCCGGGTTTACTCCTTTGGAAGGGGTCTTACCGAAAAATTCCTCCACTTTTTTCTGAACGGCAGGAATACGGGTGGATCCGCCGACCAGAATGACTTCGTCGATTTGTGAAGCCTGTAAATTGGCATCCTGCAAAGCTTTTCTGCACGGTTCGATGGTTTTTTCCACCAGATGATAGGTCAGCTGGTCGAACTGGGCCTTGGTCAGCGTGCGTACCAGGTGTTTGGGTATGCCGTTTACCGGGAAGATGTACGGCAGGTTGATCTCCGTCGTCGTAGAGCTGGACAGCTCGATTTTGGCCTTTTCGGCAGCTTCTTTCAGACGCTGGTGCGCCATGGCGTCCTGACGGATGTCTACGCCTTCGTCTTTTTTGAATTCATCGGCGAGCCAGTTGATGATAACGTCGTCGAAGTCGTCACCTCCCAGGTGGGTATCACCGTTGGTGGATTTCACTTCAAACACGCCGTCGCCCAATTCCAGAATGGAGATATCGAACGTACCGCCACCTAAGTCGAAGACGGCGATTTTCATGTCCTTGTCTTTTTTGTCCAGACCGTATGCCAAAGCGGCAGCCGTCGGTTCGTTGATGATCCGCTTTACAGTCAGACCGGCGATTTCTCCGGCTTCTTTGGTCGCCTGGCGCTGGGAGTCGTTGAAATATGCCGGAACGGTGATAACGGCTTCGCTGACTTCCTGTCCGAGGTAGTCTTCTGCGGTTTTCTTCATTTTCTGCAGTATCATGGCAGAGATTTCCTGCGGAGAATATTTACGGTCGTCGATCACGACACGGGGCGTGTTGTTGTCTCCTCTGACCACTTCATAGGGGACGCGTTTTATTTCGTTGCTTACCTGATCGAAGGTTTCTCCCATGAAACGCTTGATGGAGTAGATGGTTTTTTTCGGGTTCGTGATGGCCTGGCGTTTTGCCGGATCACCGACTTTCCGTTCGCCGTTTTCTACAAATGCAACAATGGAAGGAGTGGTACGCCGTCCTTCACTGTTTGGTATTACCACGGGCTCGTTGCCCTCCATGACGGCTACGCAAGAGTTGGTGGTTCCTAAGTCGATTCCAATGATTTTTCCCATAGTGTTTTATATTTTATTTCGTTTATATTATTCGTTTTCCGTAGCCTGAGGGTTTGCATCGGCTACGTTTATCTTTTATCAAATGGTGTGCCATCCTCCGAAGCCGTT
>CAZYJV010000107.1:0-5949 GCA_964647845.1 uncultured Odoribacter sp. | reverse complement strand
AAGCACGGACTCGTAGCTTAATGGATAGAGCACTTGGTTACGGCCCAAGAGGTTGTGGGTTCGACTCCCGCCGAGTTCACGAAAAAAACCTGTAAGACAGCTTACAGGTTTTTTCTTTTTATATCCGCTCCCGGCTATTTGAGTTTGTCTTCGATGATTTCGGTCAAAACGCTCCGGAGGCTGACACCCATGACGCGCAGCATTTTCGGGACAAAGCTGTTGGCCGTCATGCCGGGAGTCGTATTCACCTCCAGCATAATTACCTTCTTCCCCTGCACAAACCCATCGATACGGACGATGCCTTCACACCGGAGAATATCGTAGACTTCGGAAGCCATGCTTTGTATCTTTTCCGTAACCTCCTCCGAAAACCGGCCGGGAATAATCTCATCCGACATGGTCGCGTCATATTTGGCCTCGTAATCGAAAAATTCCTTCTTCGGCACGACCTCCGCCACCGGAAACACCACTTTCCTCTCCCCTACCTTATACAAGCCGCAGGTAAACTCGGTTCCGTCGATGAATGTCTCCACCAGCACTTCCCGGCACTTTTCAAAAGCCACCTGCAATGCTGTATCGAACTCTTCCTTCGTCTTTACTTTGGATACCCCGAAACTGGAGCCTTCGGCATTCGGCTTCACGAAACAGGGCAGGCCGACCGCTTTCAATACCGCCTCCCGGTCGTATCCTTTCCCCCGCACCAGCATCACCGGACGGGTGGTTTCTATCCCGAAACCCTGCAAATAGTTCGTACAGGTATATTTGTCGAATGTCAACGCCTCCCCGAGCACGCTGCAGGTAGAGTAAGGAATCCCCAGCATGTCCAGATAGCCCTGCAACATCCCGTTCTCCCCCGGATTGCCGTGAATCGTGATATAGGCGAAATCGAAACATACCTTCTCCCCATCCCGGTCGAATGAAAAATCATTCTTATCCACCGGATACCGCTTCCCGTTCCATTCCACCTGCCATTCCCTGCCTTTCAGCACCATCAGGTATTTATCGTAACGCTCTTCGTCCACTTCCGAGAAAATATGATTCCCGGACTGTATGGAAATCCCGTATTCGGAAGAATTACCGCCTGCTATAACAACCACATTTTTTTTCATGCCTTCATGCAAATTAAAATTAACCGTTTCTGTCGCCCGCTCTTCAGGGCACACAAAGATACATCTTTTTCGGAAAAAAGCAGGTTCGACGTCCCTCCGGAAACATTAAGGAAAAAATTCTCTAATTTTTTGCCGAAATAAAAAAAAAGATTAAATTTGACCTGCTGAAAACAGATTCGGAACTATAATTAACAACTAAAAAAATAAAAACATGAAAGTAACAGTCGTTGGAGCCGGTAACGTTGGAGCGACATGCGCCAATTGCATCGCTCAGAAAGACATTGTAAATGAAGTGGTGCTTTTGGATATCAAAGAGGGGGTTTCCGAAGGAAAATCCCTGGATATGTGGCAAACGGCCCCGATCAACATGTATGATACCCGCATCAAGGGCGTAACGAACGATTACAGCGCTACGGCCGATTCGGAAGTCGTCGTCATTACTTCCGGTCTTCCCCGCAAGCCCGGCATGAGCCGCGACGATTTGATCTCCACCAATGCCGGCATCGTAAAATCCGTTACAGAAAGCATCATCAAATATTCTCCAGACGCAAAGATCATCATCGTGTCCAATCCGCTGGACGTCATGTGCTACTGCGCTTTCCTGGCCGCCAAAGTGGACTCCTCGAAAGTATTCGGTATGGCCGGCATCCTCGATACGGCCCGTTACAAAGCTTTCCTGGCCGAAGCCCTGAACATTTCTCCCAAAGATATTCAGGCTCTTCTGTTAGGCGGTCACGGCGACACCATGGTTCCGCTTCCAAGATACACCACGGTAGCCGGTATTCCCGTTACGGAACTGATTGACAGCGAAAAACTGAACGCCATCATCGAAAGGACCAAAGTCGGCGGCGGGGAACTGGTCAAACTGATGGGTACCTCCGCCTGGTATGCTCCGGGTGCCGCTGCAGCTCAAATGGTTGAGGCCATCATCTGCAACTCCAGAAGAGTATTTCCGGTATGCGCCATGCTGAACGGGGAATACGGCATGAAAAACATCTATCTGGGTGTTCCCGTCGTTTTGGGCAAGAACGGTATCGAAAAAATCGTGGAAGTATCGCTGAACGCCGACGAAAAAGAATTGCTGAACAAATCGGCCGAAGCTGTGAAAAACGTAATGAACGTACTGGATAACATGAAAATGTTCTGATCCTGCAAACGGATAACTTCGAGAGGCCGTCCTATTGCGGACGGTCTCTTTTTTGTACCCTCCGTATTCCTGTCTTTTCCCGAAATTTCGTTCAAACTCCTGTGGGAATTCAAAAAAATATTATACTTTTGCGCATTAAAATCTTTGAGAAAGAAATAAAATCTGAATAATACCAAAAACTATTTGACAAAATGCGAAACAAAGGAGCAATTACATTACTTACGATAGCCTTGGCTTTGGTAAGTGCTTACCAGTTGTTTTTCACTTTCAAAACATCCCAGGTGGAGAAAGCGGCACAGGAGTTCGCCGACGGCGATCCCGTAAAAGAAAGAGCATATCTGGATTCTATCGCCAACAAGGACGTGTACAATTTCCTTGGGCTGGCCAAATTCACTTACAAAGAATGTAAAGAGTTGGAATTACCGTTGGGTCTGGACTTACGCGGCGGTATGAACGTCACGATGGAAGTGGATGTCGTGGACGTAGTCAGGAACCTGGCCAACAACAGCGCCGATCCGGCATTCAATCAGGCTTTGAACGAAGCGATACAGATGCGGACCAAAAGCCCGAAAGATTTCGTAACTCTTTTCGGCGAAGCCTTTGAAAGAATTGCTCCCAATGCCCAGCTGGCTTCTCCCGATATCTTCGGCACCGTAGAGATGAAGGAGAAAATCAAAATCGGAGCCAGCAACAAAGAAGTGCTGGATGTTATCCGTACGGAGGCCGATGCAGCCATCGACAATACCTTCAATATCCTGCGCACCCGTATCGACCGTTTCGGCGTGGCGCAGCCCAACATCCGCAAAGCCGATATTTCCGGCCGCATCAACATCGAGCTTCCGGGTATCAAAGATGCCCAGCGCGTAAGAAAGTTACTGCAGGGAACGGCAGCGCTAGAATTCTTCGAAACATTCGATAATTCCGAATTTTATCAACATCTGGCTGCGATCAATGAAAAAGTCAGAGAGATCGAACGTTCCAAAGAGGTGTTGAAATCGGATGAAAAAGAAACTCCGGCACCGGAGGCCGCAGTTGCCGATGCCACGGAGGAAAACGAATTGATCCGCGAAGCTGCTTCAAAAGATTCCTTGAACGCTTTGAACAACGAAGAAGAATTCCGGAAACAGAATCCGCTGTTCGCCGTTTTGACCCCGGCCATCGGACAGGACGGCAGCCTGAGACCCGGTTCCATCATAGGATATGCCCGTCTGAAAGATACCAGCGCCGTAAACAAACTGCTGGCATTGCCCCAGGTAAAAGCCTTGATTCCGAGAAATTCGCGTCTGATATGGGATATGAAACCGACAGGCGACATCGTAGGTCTGCACGCCATCAAAATCACGACCCGCGACGGGAAAGCTCCTCTGGACGGAGGCGTGATCGTCGATGCCCGCAAGTCTTTCGACAGCCAGAACAACGGACATCCGGTAGTATCCATGAATATGAACGGCGAAGGCTCTAAAATCTGGGCCCGTCTGACCAAAGACAATGTAAACCGTTGCATCGCCATCGTACTGGACGGCTATGTCGTTTCCTCCCCGAATGTAAACGGCGAGATCAAAGGCGGAAGCTCTCAGATCACCGGCGGTTTTGACGTAAAAGAGGCAGAGGACCTGGCCAACATCCTGAAATCAGGTAAACTGCCTGCTCCTGCCCGCATCATCGCTGACGAAATCGTCGGACCGTCCCTGGGTCAGGAATCCATTCAGACCGGTATGTGGTCTTTCATCATCGCCTTCGTTTTGGTATTGGTATACATGGTGTTCTTTTACAGCAAAGGGGCCGGTCTGGCAGCTGACATCGCATTGCTGGCCAACCTGTTCTTCCTGTTCGGTATCTTGGCTTCCATCGGAGCGGTTCTGACGCTGCCGGGTATCGCCGGTATCGTATTGACCATGGGTATGTCCGTGGACGCCAACGTGTTGATTTATGAACGCATCGAAGAGGAACGCCGGGCAGGCAAAGGTCTGAAGTTGGCGATTAAAGACGGTTACAATGCCGCCTACTCCGCTATCATCGACGGAAACGTGACCACCTTGCTGACCGGTTTCATTCTTTACTATTTCGGTGAAGGCCCGATCAAAGGTTTCGCAACAACCCTGATCATCGGTATCTTCTCTTCTCTGTTCTGCGCTATTTTCATCAGCCGTCTGATACTGGAACGCGCCGCTTCCAAAAACGACAACGTACCTTTCACGACGGGCATGACGGCCAACTGGCTGAGAAATGCGAAATTCCCTTTCCTGAAAAAACGGACCGTTTCCTATACGGTTTCAGGTATCGCCATCGTCGTTTCCTTGATCTTCCTTTTCACGAAAGGTCTGGACAAAGGTATCGACTTCGTGGGAGGTAGAACCTATACGGTAGTATTCGATCAGCCCGTTCAGGTCGAGGAAGTGGCCGCCAGTCTGGCAGAAGTATACGGAAGCGCACCGGAAGTAAAAACTTTCGGCGGTGAGAATCAGGTGAGAATCACGACCAAATACAAAATCGACGAAGAAGGACTCGAAGTGGACGATGAAGTGGAAACATTGCTGTATGAAGGATTAAAATCTTACTTGCAGGAGGGCACTTCACGCGAACAATTCCTGGAAGTAAACCGCCAGAGATCTGAAAAAGTGGGTCCCGCCGTTGCGGAGGACATCACCCGGGCCGCTTTCTGGTCCGTTATCTTCGCCCTGATCGGCATGTTCCTTTACATCATGGTACGTTTCTCCAACTGGCAATATGGAGCCGGAGCCGTTGCAGGCCTCGCCCACAACGTGATCATCGTCATGGGTACATTCTCCATCTTTTCCGGTATCCTGCCCTTCTCGCTGGAAATCGACCAGGCCTTTATCGCCGCCATCCTGACGGTGGTCGGTTATTCGATAAACGATACTGTGGTCGTATTCGACCGTATCCGTGAATACCACGCCCTTTATCCGAAACGCAACAACATGGAAGTAACGGACGAAGCCCTGAACTCGACATTACGCCGTACATTCAGCACCTCGCTGTCGACAATCGTCGTACTGTTGTCCATCTTCCTCTTCGGAGGTACTTCTATCAAAGGATTCGTATTCGCCTTATTAATCGGTGTCGTTGTAGGAACATATTCATCTTTGTTCGTTGCAACCCCGCTCTCTTACGACCTGAAAGAATTCTTCGGCAAAAAGAAAGCGGAGAAAAAATAATCCCCCGCGGATTTTACCATAAAAAACGGAGTGATTTGCCATCACTCCGTTTTTATTTCCCCAAAAATACCTACCTTTGAAACCGGACACTAAAAATCGGATTTTATGCTGTACGATAACTTTGCCATGCTCACCAAACGGGAATTGCTCATCCGGATCGTCAAACTGTTAAAAGACGACGAGCTGGTTACAAAGCTGAAATACATACCGATAGAGATGCGCCCCCGCAACAAGCGTCCGATACGCTGCTGCGTGCACAAAGACCGCTACATCCTCAAGCACAAAATCATCTCCATACTCGGATACGAAATCACGGACGAAGAGATCGACCTGATCCACCTCTCCGAGTTTGCCCGCATGGCCATGGCAAACAAGAACATGAAAGAAAACATCCTTTCCGTCGTACACGAAGCGTGCAGCGCCTGTATACAGTCCCAGTATGCCGTAACCAATCTCTGCCGGGGATGCGAGGGTCGCCCCTGTGTCATGAACTGCCCCAAAGGAGCCATCTCCTTCC
>CAZYJV010000106.1:0-5959 GCA_964647845.1 uncultured Odoribacter sp. | reverse complement strand
CAAAGACCCTGTTTGCCACCCATTACCACGAAATGAACGAGATGGAACATGATTTCAAAAAGATCAAAAACTTTAATGTTTCGGTTAAAGAAGTAAATAATAAGGTCATCTTCCTCAGGAAATTAGTCAAAGGAGGCTCCAACCACTCCTTCGGTATCCAGGTCGGCAAAATGGCAGGCTTGCCCCAGTCCATCATCAAAAGGGCAGGCGAGATACTGAGACAATTGGAAAACGACCGGGACAACAACGGGAAAATCCAGAAAAACGTAGAAACCATCGCCACCGAAAGAGAGGGGATGCAGCTGAGCTTTTTCCAACTGGAAGACCCCGTGCTGCTGCAAATCCGGGATGAAATCGCAGGACTGGACATCGACAGCCTGACCCCGCTCGAAGCTTTGAACAAACTCAACGAAATCAAGAAAATCGCCGGGATCTGAATATAACGGTTTATTTTTTCGACAACCTGGCGCTCAATATGACGATGTCTTCCTCCGGACGATCGCCGGCACCCGTCTTCCGGGCGGCGATTTTATCGACAACATCCAGCCCTTCCACCACCTCTCCGAAAACCGTGTACTCCCCGTCCAGGAAAGGCGTTCCCCCCATGGTTCGATACACCTCTCTTCTTTCGGCCGGAATCAGGTGGTCCGTATAGTCCTTAAACTGTATTTCGATCTCCGATTGTATGGCACGCACCAGACTGTCGGCTTTCGCCTGCTGGCCGGCAGCCATATAGCGACGCATCTCCTCCTGTTTCGGCTGAAACAATTTCATCCCCAAGCGGTTTTTGGCGTTCATCAGCCGGCTCTGTTCCAGCCTGTCCAGTTCCTCATCCGTATAAGTCTTTCCCTGGACAATGTAAAACTGCTCTCCGGACGATCTTTTCTCCGGATTGACGGCATCCCCCTGACGGGCGGCACACAGAGCCCCTTTTTCATGAAAATGCGCCGGACGGATTTCCGCCTCAACGGTATATCCCGGATCCCCCATGCCCAACATTTTCCCCTTCTCCGCATTCCGAGAGTCGGAAGAACCGCCCTGTATCATAAAACCGTCTATCACCCGGTGAAACAGCAACCCGTCGTAATGCTTCTCTTTGACCAGCTTCGTAAAGTTATCGCTATGCCGGGGGGTATCTTCATACAGTTTCAGCTTTATCACGCCCTGGTTCGTCTCCAGCACGACGTATTTGTATTTTTCGGCTTTCACGCCCGACATACATACCAGCAAAGGTATCAGTACAAAAAACAATTTTTTCATTCCGCTTTTATCTTTATGATTTTTACATCTTTTTCCGGACGATTGTTTTCAT
Source organism: uncultured Odoribacter sp. (assembly GCA_964647845.1). Lineage (GTDB taxonomy): Bacteria > Bacteroidota > Bacteroidia > Bacteroidales > Marinifilaceae > Culturomica. The sequence continues at coordinate 4,647 of CAZYJV010000106.1, read as the reverse complement.
CCGTCGCCATACCCGCTATTTTATCCACGACATCCATTCCCGAAACGACTTCGCCGAAAACCGTATAGGCACCGTCCAAAAAGGGAATCCCCCCTTCGGTCGTATACACTTTTTTCTGTTCGTCCGTCAGCTCCATTTTTTCTCCCGGCAAGAGCCAAAGCCGCCCCACCTGTTCGGAAATTTTCCGGTTCAGCTCCATCAGTCCCTCATAATCTTTTACGGCTTCCAGCTCCCGGATTTCCGTCTCATGCTCTTTTTTCACTTTATCGAACAGCCGCTGGTGACGACGGGCATTGATTTGTTCCACTAAAGAATCCAGTTCTCCGGGACGGTACACCTTCCCCTGGACAATATAAAAATGAGAACCGCTGGAACGGCGTTCCGGATTCACATCGTCATTCTCCCGCGCCGCAGCGACTACCCCCCGCCTGTGTATCAGACCGGGACGAATTTCCGCGTCAATCTTGTACCCGATGTCATTGGCACCCAGCACCATCTGCGAACGGGCATTCCGGGAATCGGGATCTCCGGTCTGAATGACAAAATCCGGAATCACCCGGTGAAATAACATATTCTCATAATATCCGTCCTGCACCAGCTTCATGAAATTATCCCTGTGCAAAGGCGTCTCATCATAAAGCCGCAGCCGAATATCCCCGACGCCGGTTTCCACCGTGACCACCTTTTCCTCCCGCTCCCGGCATCCTCCCAGGATCAGCACAACGCACAGAATAACCGAAAATTTCCTCATCTTCCAATATTGAACGGTCAAAAAAAACGTTTTTTACCCAAAAATCGCACGATCTTTAAACGAATTTATGCAAAATTAAGCGTTCCGCATAAAAATAAACAATATTTTTACTAAATTTGTGAAATCTATGACTAATAGCATCATTATAAACGCTTTTGACTATGAAAACAAATTTTATCTGGATTTCAGCTGCCTTATTCGGTCTTCTCGTATCATGTAAAGAAAAACCGCAGCCTCTGCCCGTTGTCGAAGCTCCCGTCGCAGTGAAAGATACGGTGGATGACTCGCAGGATGAAGATGTGCTGGTAGTGGAAGACGTCAAACCCGTCAGAAACGAAATTCAGAACTATTTTCTGATCGCAGGGTGTTTCGAATACAAGGAAAATGCCGACAGACTGTGTGAAAAACTGCAGCGGCAGGGATACGATTCCAAAATCATCACCTATTTCGAAAATCTCTACCTGGTATCCTACAACGGTTTCCCCACCCGCAAAGAGGGGCTGGCCGCACTGAAAGAAATCCGGCAGGAACCGGGCAAAGAAAAAACATGGTTGTACAAATCAGAAAATTAATTTTGTAGACTATCTTTGTAGCCTATATAACAATTATATTGTTCCGCATATGCAAAAAATAGGATTGACAGGATTGGTATTGGCATTGTGTATGACCGGTTGTAAAGATAATGCGCTCCCGCCTCAGCAGCTGACGAACATTCCGGTGATACGGAATACGGAAGAAGCAGGCGGCAAAACGGCGGCACAAAATAATTCAGACAACACTTCCGCCCCCCATAAAGCCGCGACTTATATAAGTTCCGTGACTCCGCCGCTCCACAAATCTTCACAAAGATGCAAATGGTATATCATCGTGGCCAGCTACCGGAACGACGAAAGACGGCGGGCCGATAAGCTGGTGAAAGGGCTGAAAGCCGAAGGCTATCCGGCAGAAGTCATTGAAACCAAAGGAAGACTGAGAATCAGCATCGAATACCATTTTTCAGAAGAAAAAGCTTATGAAAGACGGGCGGAATTCCTGAAAATCCCCGGTTTTGAAGGGACCTGGATTCTGAAAAGCTGTGCCGGAGAATAACAAACTATATTTCTCTTCGTAAACGCGCCACCGGGATGTCAAGCATCTGACGGTATTTGGCCACCGTACGGCGGGCAATCTGATATCCCTTTTTCTCCATTCTGTCCACCAGTTCGTCGTCTGTCAGCGGGCTTCTTTTGTCTTCCGCATCCACAATGCTTTTCAGGACGTTTCGCAACTCCCCCGTACTGACTTCCTCCCCGTTGCTGGTCTGCATGCTGCCGGAAAAAAAGTCCTTCAACGAATAAATGCCGAACCACGTCTGTACGTATTTGGCATTGGAAACCCTGGAAACAGTAGAGACGTCCAATCCGGTAATATCCGCAATATCCCTCAGAATCATGGGCCTCAACTGATTTTCATCCCCCGTCAGAAAGAACTGTTTCTGAAACTGCACAATGGCCGTCATGGTCAGCATCAGGGTGTTGTTACGCTGGTGTACGGCATCGATAAAAGACTTCGCAGCATTCAATTTATACTTTATAAAATTCGAAACATCTCTTTTATCTTTAGCCGATTGCCCCTTCTGATAACTGTCCAGAAGATTCAGATACGATTTGTTGATTTTCAATTCGGGCGTATTGCCTGTATTCAGGCTTAACTGCAATTCTCCGTCGATTAAATCCAGCGTAAAATCCGGGATGATTTTGGTGGCAGTCTGCTCAAAGGAAGAATCCCCCATCGTTCCGCCGGGCTTCGGATTCAGCTTCAGGATCTCATTCACGGCTTCTTTCATGGCCTCGTCCGGCAAGCGCAGCCGCCGGGCAATCTTTTCGTAATGTTTCTTCGAAAACTCCTCAAAACATTCTTCCAGTATCAGACGGGCATTGTTCAGCACTTCACGGGATTCCTCTCCCTGCTTATGGGCGATCTGCAGCAACAGACACTCTCTCAGATCCCTGGCCCCCACGCCGTGAGGCTCAAACTCCTGAATAATTTTCAACAAATGCTCCACCTCGCCTGCCGTCACCTCAATACCGGCCCCGAATGCCAGATCATCGACGATATTCTCGATGTCCCGCCGCAGATAACCGTCATCGTCAATATTGCCTATAATGTATTCCGCGATTTTTTTCTGAAGTTCAGACAGCTCCCGCATACCCAACTGATCCAGCAAGTTTTCCCGGAAACTGACGCCCTGCGAAAAAACGAACTCCTTTGCATCGTCATCCCGCGACGTATTGGAGGCAAACAGTTTATAATCCGGAGTATCATCGTCATCCGACAGATAATCCTCAAAAGAAAAGTCGTCGTCCTGTCGTCCCTCTTCCTCCCCGCTTTCCCTTTCTTCCCCGTACATGCCGTCCTCGTCTTCCTTGTAATCATCCGTCTCTTCCGCCTCACTCCCTTCCTCCAGCAACGGATTCGTCTCCAGTTCCTCTTTTACGCGCTGTTCGAGTTGATAGGTCGGCAGCTCAAGCAATTTGATCAGCTGGATTTGAAGAGGATTGATCTTCAAACCTAATTTCTGTTGTAAATGCTGCTTAAGCGCCATGTCTCACCACAATATAAGAATTGTATTTCAATCCATTAAAACTCCGCATTCTTGGGCGTACGGGGGAAAGGGATCACATCCCGGATGTTTCCCATGCCTGTGACAAAGAGCAACAGACGTTCGAAGCCCAAACCGAAACCGCTGTGCACGGCAGAACCGAAACGACGGGTATCCAAGTAATACGACATGCTGTCGACGGGTATTCCCACTTCCTGCATGCGGGTCACCAATTTATCGTAATTCTCCTCACGCTGCGAACCGCCGATGATTTCACCGATCTGCGGGAACAAGACATCCATCGCCGCCACGGTTTTTCCGTCCGGATTCTGTTTCATGTAGAACGCTTTGATCTCTTTCGGATAGCCCGTCAGAATCACCGGCTTCTTAAAATGTTTCTCCACCAGATAGCGCTCGTGTTCGCTTTGCAGATCCACGCCCCAACCCGTCACCGGATACTGGAACTTACCGTTTTTATTCTGTTTGCTGTTTTTCAGGATCTCGACGGCTTCGGTATAAGAGAGCCGCTCGAAATCATGAGTCAGCACGAAATTCAACTTCTCGATCAGCTCCATGGAACGCTCCTCCGCCTTCTTCGTTTTCTCTTCTTCCTGCAAACGGGCGCTCAAAAATTTCAAATCGTCCATGCAGTGGTCGAGCGCGTATTTGATCAGATATTTAAGAAAATCTTCCGCCAGGTCCATGTTGTCGTTCAGATCGTAAAACGCCATTTCGGGTTCGATCATCCAGAATTCGGACAAGTGACGCGTCGTATTTGAATTTTCTGCCCGAAAAGTCGGTCCGAACGTATATATTTTCCCCAAGGCCATCGCCCCCAGTTCTCCTTCCAGCTGTCCGCTGACCGTCAGATTGGTCGCCCTGCCGAAAAAGTCCTGTCTGTAATCCACCTCCCCGTTTTCCGTCAATGGCGGATTTTTAGGATCGAGCGTCGTGACCCGGAACATCTCCCCGGCCCCTTCGCAGTCGGAAGCGGTAATCAGCGGCGTGTGCAGATAAAAGAAACCGTGTTCGTTAAAATACCGATGAATGGCAAACGCCATGGCGTGTCTGATCCGGAAAACCGCACCGAACACATTGGTCCGGAATCTGAGATGCGCCACTTCCCGCAGAAATTCCAGCGTGTGTTTTTTGGGCTGAATCGGATATTTATCGGGATCCGCTTCTCCCAGCACATCCAGCTGTTTCGCCTGTATCTCATGAGCCTGTCCGCTACCGCTGCTCTCCACCAAAAGTCCCTGTACGTGAATCGCCGCGCCCGTGGTGATTTTTTTCAGAAGCTCTTCCGTTGAGTCAG
>CAZYJV010000105.1:0-6099 GCA_964647845.1 uncultured Odoribacter sp. | reverse complement strand
CAATCTATTTCTCACTTCTTAGGACAAAGGTATGTATTTTCTTTCACAACACGTTAGCACGGAAAAGAAATTCTCATACCATCTTCATTTTGAAGCAGAACACTTGCTTTCATTACAGAATAGTGTCCAGGATCTAACCCGAATTTGTTTTAATAACGGCGGAAGTATACAATAATACTGAAAACAGAACTGAAAATGGGGAATTAGCCGCAAACTTTACACGTTTTTTCCTTCGGCAAAAAGCAAATAAATTTGGCATTGCACTCAACTTATTCGTATCTTTGGCTTTGCCCGAGATACTCCGTCTCAGCAGAATCAAGCTATCGCTTGCTTCTGCGCTCGACTTTTCGTATCTTTGCAGGCATTTCAAAACAGAGTATACGATACATGGGATTTAAAGAAGAAATTCAGCGAAGAAGGACATTCGGCATCATCAGCCATCCGGATGCGGGTAAAACGACGTTGACGGAAAAGCTCCTGCTGTTCGGAGGAGCGATACACGTCGCCGGGGCTGTAAAATCCAACAAGATAAAGAAGACGGCGACGTCCGATTTTATGGAAATCGAGCGCCAGCGCGGTATCTCGGTGGCGACGTCGGTCATGGGGTTCGAGTACAACGATGTCAAGATCAACATTCTGGACACTCCCGGCCACCAGGATTTCGCGGAGGATACGTTCCGGACGCTGACGGCCTGCGACAGTGTCATTATCGTCATCGACGCCGCCAAGGGCGTGGAGACCCAGACCCGGAAGCTCATGCAGGTGTGCCGGATGCGCAAAACGCCGGTCATTGTCTTTATCAACAAGCTGGACCGCCCGTCGCAGGACCCGTTCGACTTGCTGGACGAAATAGAGAAAGAGCTGCAAATCAGCGTGAATCCGCTGAGCTGGCCTATCGGCAACGGCGACACATTCAAAGGAGTGTACGACATTTACCACAAGGGGCTTTATCTTTTCAATTCCGGTGGTCAGACACTGCCGGAAGGGATAGAAATCAAGGACCTGGATTCCCCCGAGTTCGTCAAATACATCGGGGAGCGGGACGCCGCCACCCTCCATGCCAATCTGGAGCTCATTACGGGCGTATATCCCGCCTTAAACCGCCAGGAGTATCTGAATGCCGAAGTGGCTCCCGTTTTCTTCGGTTCGGCTTTGAACAATTTCGGTATCAAAGAACTGCTGGACTGTTTCATCGAACTGGCGCCCTCTCCGCTTCCCCGCGAAACGGAAGAAAGGACCGTGCATGCCGAAGAGGAGAAGTTTACGGGGTTCGTGTTTAAAATCCATGCCAACATGGATCCCAACCACCGGGACCGCATCGCTTTCGTGAAAGTATGTTCGGGGGTATTCCGGCGAAATACGAATTATCTGCACGTACGCAACGGGAAAATGCTCAAGTTTTCGACGCCGACGGCTTTCATGGCTTCGAAGAAGTCCGTGATCGACGAGGCTTATCCGGGCGATATCGTCGGCCTTCACGACACCGGAACTTTTAAAATCGGCGATACGCTCACCGAAGGTGAAAAGCTCCATTTCAAAGGTATTCCGAGTTTCTCGCCCGAACTGTTCAAATACATCGAGAATGCGGACCCGATGAAATCCAAGCAGCTGGCCAAAGGAATCGACCAGCTGATGGACGAAGGCGTGGCGCAGCTTTTCACGAACCAGTTCAACGGCCGTAAAATCATCGGCACGGTGGGCGCCCTGCAATTCGAAGTGATCGAATACCGCCTGCTCCACGAATACGGCGCTTCCTGCCGCTGGGAGTCGGTAAATCTGTACAAGGCCTGCTGGATCGAGGCGCTGGACGCCGCCGAACTGGCGGATTTCAAAAAACACAAGTCCCAGTATATGGCCCAGGACAAACAAGGACGGGACGTTTTTCTGGCCGATTCCCAGTATATGCTGCAAATGGCCCAGGAAAACTATAAGAAACTGATTTTCCATTTTACGTCTGAGTTCTGACCGACCGACAGACGAAACCGGCAAATATGCCACAAACGAAATCTTATGCTGGAAACAGGATTGACTTACAGTCAGGAAATCACGGTGGAACCCAAAGACACCGCCGCCGTATACGGTTCGGGAAAGCTGAGCGTTCTGGCGACTCCCGCCATGATCGCCCTGATGGAGAATACGGCGATGAAATGTATTGAAAAGGAACTGGAAAGCGGGAAAGACAGTGTCGGTATCGAAATCAACGCTAAACACATCAAGGCGACCGCCGTCGGGAAAAAAGTGAGCTGCCGGGCGACTGTCACGGAGGTGGACGGCAGACGAATCCGTTTTGAACTGGAGGCGCGGGACGAATCGGGCACGATCGGTACGGCCGTTCACGACCGTTTTATCATCGACCCCGTAAAATTTATGAGTAAACTTTAACATGAACTTTAAACTGACTTCGGAATTCAGTCCGACAGGCGACCAGCCAGAGGCTATCCGTCAACTGAAAGAGGGGGTGCAAGCGGGTCTTCCCGCCCAGGTTCTTCTGGGGGTGACCGGTTCGGGCAAGACGTTTACCGTCGCCAATCTGATTCAGGAGGTCAACCGTCCGACGCTGGTACTGAGCCACAATAAAACGCTGGCCGCCCAGCTATACGGGGAATTCAAATCTTTTTTCCCGGAAAATGCGGTGGAGTATTTCGTGTCGTATTACGATTATTACCAGCCGGAGGCTTATCTGCCTACGACCGACACGTACATCGAGAAGGATCTCGCCATCAACGACGAAATTGACAAGCTGCGCCTGCGCACGACCGCTTCTCTGTTGTCCGGCCGCCGGGACATCGTCGTGGTGTCCTCCGTTTCCTGTCTGTACGGCATGGCCGACCCGCGGGCTTTCGGTTCCAATGTCATCCATCTGAAAAAAGGAATGAAAATCAGCCGCAACCAACTTCTCCGGAAGCTGGTGGATGCGCTGTATGCCAACAATGAGCTGGAATTCAAACGGGGATGCTTCCGCGCCAAGGGGGAAACAGTGGATATATTCCCCGCCATCGAAACTTTCGACGGAGTGGCTTACCGGATCGAATTCTGGGACGACGAGATAGACCGCATCAGTTCGTTCGAGCCGCAAAGCGGAAAGGGCATCGATACGTTCGAAGACCTCGATATTTACCCGGCCAACCTGTTCGTCACGGACAAGGCGACCATCGCCCACGCTATCATCGAAATCGAGAAGGACCGCCAGCTTCAGGTGGCCTATCTGAAGGAAATCGGCAAGCACCTTGAAGCCAAGCGTCTGGACGAACGCGTACGCTATGACGTGGAGATGATCCGGGAACTGGGATATTGCCCGGGAATCGAGAATTATTCCCGCTATTTCGACGGCAGGCAGGCAGGCGTGCGTCCTTTCTGTCTGCTGGATTATTTCCCGTCCGATTTTCTGATGGTCATCGACGAATCGCACGTGACCGTCCCCCAGATCCGTGCGATGTACGGAGGAGACCACGCCCGGAAGCAGACACTGGTGGAATACGGTTTCCGCCTTCCGGCGGCATTCGACAACCGTCCTCTGACGTTCGACGAGTTCGAGAGTCTGACGCAGCAGACGGTTTATATCAGCGCCACTCCCGCCGATTACGAACTGGAGAAAAGCGACGGGCTGGTGGTGGAACAGATCATCCGCCCTACGGGCATTCCGGACCCGGTCATCGAGGTCGTTCCTTCCCTGAATCAGATCGACCATCTGGTGAACGAGATTCAGAAACGCATCGCCTTGCAGGAAAGGACGCTGGTAACCACCCTGACGAAGAAAATGGCGGAAGAGCTCAGCAAGTATCTGGACCGCATGAGCATCAAATGCCAGTATATCCACTCGGATGTAGATACGCTCGAAAGGGTGAAAATCCTGGAAAACCTGCGCAAAGGCGTTATCGACGTTCTGGTCGGCGTGAATCTGCTCCGGGAAGGGCTGGATCTGCCGGAGGTTTCGCTTGTCGCCATTCTGGACGCCGACAAGGAAGGGTTCCTGCGTTCCACGCGTTCTCTGGTGCAGACCGCAGGACGCGCCGCCCGGAATGTGGAAGGCAAAGTGATTATGTATGCCGACCATATCACCCGCTCTATGCAGGAAACGATAGACGAAACCAATTACCGCCGGGAAAAGCAGTTGAAATACAACGCGGAGCACCACATCGTTCCCCGTCAGATACACAAGTCCACGGAGTCCGTACTGACACAGCAGACGCACGCCTATATCGAAGAGGAACACGTGAACCAGGCAGCCGACCCCGTTGTCGCCTATATGAGCCGGACAGAAATTGAAAAGATGCTCCAGAAGACGAAGTCAGCCATGCAAAAGGCTGCGAAAGAGCAGGATTTTCTGGAAGCCGCCCGTCTTCGCGACGAGATGTTCAAACTGGAGAAACAACTGAACCCATAGTTATATGGGAAAAAGGACGAAGACCGCCACGTCCCACACGGCATGGGAAAGTATGATCGCGCCCAGCCGGTTCGGGAAGAAACGGTAACAAAGCCCCCATACACCCCCGGCAAACAATGCCGCCATGATCAGCATGAAGTTGCACGAGGCGACATGCACCAGGGTATAGGCGAGCGTGGCGATAACAAAGCCTTTGTCCGGATTGTAACGAACCGAAAGCGTCTGCTGTACGTAGCCTCTCCAGAAAATCTCCTCCGCCGGTCCGATCAACAGCAGCATGAGCCCCCCCAGCAGCCAGGGAGATTCCCCCGTTTTCATCCCGTATATGGAATCGACCTGAGAACGGGCAAAATCGAACATCCAGCCGGCTATCCGGTCCCCTACCCAAAAGATGCCCCACAACAGGCAGGCGATGCCGATTCCCAGGAGCACTTCCGTTCCCGTATACTTCACCTTCCGCCGCCACTGGGGACGGACACAGGTGGCATATACGGCCAGAATCGCCGCCGAAGTCGTCATCATGTACCAGAAATTCACCCACGGCGCCGTTGCCGGACAAAACATGATTGTCCACAAAACCGCTGCAATAAGTACCGCTATTATCAGTTTTCTCATACGAACCAGTGTGTCAGAAGAAAAGTGAGGGAAAATACAAGACTGAACGCCAGCTGCAACTGAGCCGTTTTTTCATCCAGATGGGCAATCGCGTCGTTCTTTCCGCCGGCAGATGCCCACATGATTTTTACGTTCCCGACCGCCAGCGGCAATACGATGAAGGTCAGCAGAGACCACACGGGGAAATACCCCGCTACGATTCCCGCCCCTATCCACAGGAAGGGCAGCAGGACTTCCGCCGCATAAATGTATCTGGCTGCCGTATTTCCGGTCCGCATGGCCAATGTCGTTATGCGGGCATGTCTGTCGGTTTCGATGTCCCGGGTATTGTTGGCATGAAGTATCGCCACGGTAATCAACCCCACGGGAACCGCCAGCCAAAGCACCTGCATGTCCACCGTCCCCGTCACCACGTAGGAGGTTCCCCACATGGGCAACAAGGCATAGGCGAGGAAGATGACGATGTCCCCGAACGCCCGGTATTTGAGCCAGGGATATAATAACGTACACAGCACGCCCCCCAGTCCTATCCACCACAACAGCACACCCGTACGCCACAGCAACCCTATTCCCAGAACTACGGCTATTCCCAGCAGGCCCAGAGCCAGACCGCGTATCTCGTTCGCCGTGAACAGGACGCCGGTCAATGTTTTTGCACCGAAAGTATCGGGCGTATCCACGCCTTTACGATAATCCAGATAATCGCTCCAGGTGTTGCCCGCCGCATGGAAGACGATGATGTTCACCAGCGCCCACAGTCCGTTGAGCCAGTTTATGCCGGCATTGATTCCGTACAGATAGACGGATGTCACCATGACAGGCATCGCCGAAGCCGGAAATGACCAGGGGCGAGTAGCGATCACCCATTCTTTGAAAGTGTGTTTTCTCATTCCGATATGAATTAATTCTTATTCGTTCCGCCCGCAAAAATACATATATCCTTCAATCTGCAAAACAATGTTTTCCATAATGCTTAAAATCCCGCCAAAACCGTGTAAAAGAAAAAATCAGCCACTCGGATAAGCGACTGATTCTGAGGAGCGACAAACGGGACTCGAACCCGCGACCTTCGGCTTGGGAAGCCAACGCTCTACCAACTG
>CAZYJV010000104.1:1435-6247 GCA_964647845.1 uncultured Odoribacter sp. | reverse complement strand
GCTTTGAGATGTTCGCACGGATCGAAGTTCTCGGCAACACCGCTTTCAACTCCTTCATTGATTGCCGCTTTGAGCGCTACGATTCCTTTTTCGTTCTCTTCCAGCAGACGTAAACCGGCTCTTATGACTTCACTGGCATTGTTGTAGCGTCCCTGCGAAATTTTTGCCTTGATAAAGTCCTCGAAATAGGTTCCAAGTGCCACTGATGTCGTTCTCATATCGTTTGTTTTTCTGTAAAGTTACCAATATTTGGTAAACAAACAAGTCTTGTCTTGATTTTCTGTATATCTAAAACAGCCGGCAGGGCAGGGCGGAGGTGTAGCGGATGAGGGCTTCGGGGGCGATTTTGATTTGCAGTCCCCGGATGCCGGCGCTGATGAAAATGTGCGGGAAATCAACGCAGGTTTCGTGAATGAAGGTCGGGAAATTCTTCTTCATGCCGATCGGCGAGCAGCCGCCCCGGATGTAACCGGTGACGGGGAGCAACTCTTTCATGGGGATTAAGTCCGCCTTTTTATTGCCGGAAATTTTGGCTGCCAGTTTCAGGTCTACTTCCCGGTCGCCGGGGATGACGCAGACGAAGTAACCGGTTTTGTCCCCGTGCAATACCAGTGTTTTGAATACGCAACGGATGTCTTCTCCCAATTGTTCGGCAACATGGGTGGCAGCCAGGTCGTTTTCGTCCACTTCGTAGGGAATGAGTTCGTACGGGATTGCCGCTTTGTCCAAAAGGCGTGCCGCATTGGTCTTGTTTATTTTTGTCGTCATACCGGAAAATATTGCGGCCTCAAATGTAATGAAAAAACAAAGACACCGTTTATTTCCTGAGCAGCGGAATGTTCACCTGTTCGTGGAAACGGAGCCAGGGATACAACTCTTCGGGAAAAATTTTCAGGAGAATATCCGTTGCCTTCACAAAACCGCAGACTCTGACAGGACGATTCTCTTCCGATATTTCAGCCTCCCGTTTGAGAACCGGAGTCATAATCAGAATGAGCAGAGTCAATATGCCCGCAATAACCAATCTCATCGCCTCGAATATTAAACTGTGAGCCGGATTTTACGTAAACGTCGCGGTGAAAGTTTCAGAACAACTGATTCCGCAGCCACTCTCCCATAAACCGGTCGTATATGATGTAACCGCCCGAAGTCTGATAGACCAGCTCGTTATCGAGCAGTTTTTTCAATGAAGCCCTGACACTGCTCGCCGCCCGAAGTTTATGTTTGCTGATGAAATCTCCTGCCAATACTTCTTTGACGCATCCCTCCTGGGCGATGGCTTTCAACAGGCGTACATGACCGGGCGAATACGCTTTCAGTAAGTCCGCATACGAATAACTCTGTTCGGAAATAATCTGTTGCGTAGCATAGGCGACCGGCTTTTCATCCGCATCCCGGTTATAGCCGTACAACCGGTTAAGAAGGTTTTGTATATACCAGGTGTGACCGTCGAATTTATCGTAGATTATATCAAAAACTTCACGCGGAAGTTGCAGATTGCATTTAGAAAAATGTTTTGTTGCAAAACCGGCATACTTGTCCCGGTCGATAGCTCCGATCGTAAGCAGCTGCGTACTCTGGTAAAACGGCTTCTTCGATGACGTGAACATCTCCTGCATCACATGCTGTTTGCTGCCGGCAAAAATGAAGTTGACATTGGGCAAAAACTGAATATAGGAACGCAACAGCGCCTCTACGCCTTTTTCAGGGTATTCGGCAATCTGCTGGAACTCATCGATGGCAATATAGCACCGTTTCTCCGAAGAGCCGAGATAGTCGAATATCTCTTTCAGCGTACCCTTTTCTTCCGCTGGAGCAATATCCACCGTTACTTTGGGGGCGCCGGTCAGTTCGTCGAGGGTGAATACGGGGCGACAACTGCGGATAAACTGCCCGATACGGCTGAGTGCCTTTTGTGGCACTGTATCCAGCTTCCCCAATACGGTAGTGGCAAACAAGCGCACGAAATCTCCCAGTGACTGTGTGGAATATATATCCATGTAGAGAGTGACAATATCTGGCTCCTGCTCTTTCAGACGATAAAAGGCATGACGAATCAAACCGGTCTTGCCCATACGGCGCGGAGCGATCAGTGTCACATTGCGCCCGTTGTAAAGTGCGTCGAGAATGGTCGCTGTTTCCATTTCGCGGTCGCAGAAAAACTCCGGACTGTGATATCCTGCAATCAGAAAAGGATTATTCGGTTTCACGGTATTGCTATTTTAACGTTACGTAATTATCGTAACGCAAATATCGCAACAATTTTCGGAATAATCAAGAAATCTCAAATCAATCCGGCTCTATTCGATGTCATGACCGACTGCGAATGGTATATCCGTCGGGCACAAAGTATTCGGTAAAACGGGAATTTCTTTGTAATTTTGTCGGAACGGGGAGGGGGAAAGATGGGTGGAAAACGGTTAAAAACAAAAAATATTATGCGTCGGAAAACTTTGTCGGTGAAAATCGGGGACTGTGTTTTGTCTTATGACCGGCCTGTGGTCGTGCAGTCCATGCTGAACACTTCTACAATGGACACAGAGGCCTGCGTGGAGCAGGCTGTCCGTATCATAGAGGCGGGAGGACAGCTCGTGCGCATTACGGCACAGGGGGTGAAGGAAGCGGAGAATCTGAAAAACATCCGGGAGGAGTTACGGTGTCGGGGCTATTCCACTCCGCTCTCCGCCGATATACACTTCAATCCCGAGGCGGCGTCGGTGGCGGCGAAATACGTGGAAAAGGTGCGGATTAATCCGGGGAATTTCATCGACAAACGGGCGACGTTTCAGAACCTGACCTATACGGAGGAGGAATATGAGGCGGAACTGGCGCGTTTAAAAGAGAAATTTATCGGATTTCTGGACGTTTGCCGGCAACATGGTACGGCTGTGCGTATCGGAACGAATCACGGTTCTTTGTCCGACCGGATAATGAGCCGTTACGGCAATACGCCGGCAGGAATGGTGGAGGCGACGATGGAGTACCTGAGGATATGCCGGGATATGGATTTCCGGAATGTCGTGATTTCCTTGAAGTCGAGCGACTGCCGGGTGATGGTCCGGGCGGTCCGTCTGTTGGTGAAGGCCATGCAGGAAGAGGGGATGGAATATCCTTTGCATCTGGGGGTTACGGAGGCGGGAGAAGGGGAAGACGGGCGCATCCGCTCGGCTGCGGGCATCGGTTGTCTGCTGAATGAAGGCATCGGCGATACGATACGGGTATCCCTGACGGAAGCACCGGAATGCGAGATCCCGGTCGCCCGGAAGCTGGTGTCCTTGTGCCGCCCGGAATTCGTGTATGGCGGGGAAGTGCCCGAAGGCAAAGAGGTCCGGCCGTTTATCGTTGCGGATATTTCTTCCGTAAAGGTGTTGGATGAAAAAGTGATGTCGCAGCTGGGGTTCGCGGAACAGCCGGAAACGGATCCGGTTTCGGGAGTCCGGCTGCAGGCGGGGAAAAAAGCTCCGGAAATGATTTTTACCGAGGCATTGGGACCCGAACTTGCAAAATTGCCGGGAGAGATTACGGTAATAGTGCCCTGGGAAAATCTGGATATGGCGCATGTATATAATCGGAACGCCTGCCCGCTTGTATCTGCGGACCTTGTGAAGCAAGCGCATGCGAAGGCAGAGGCCGGGCGTGTTTTTGTGGAAGCGGAGAGGGAGGAACAGATCGATGCGGAGTTATTGGAGATCGTGAAAAGGAACAATGGCGTACTGGTACTTTCTCCGGAATCCGCGGATTATCATGCGTATCGCCAGATGCTGGAACGGGCAGGCAAGGCGTGTCCTGTGATCGTGAGGGCGAAAGGCATTCCCGGAGAGGAGGGACGCTTGAAAATAGCTGCCCATACGGGCGGACTTTTTATGGATAATCTGGCCGAAGGTTTTTGGGTAACGCTGGCGGAGGATGCGGAAGGTGCCCTGGAACTGAGCCGGAATATTTTGCAGTCCGTAGGGGCACGTCGCTATAAGGCCGAGTTTGTCAGTTGTCCGGGATGCGGCCGGACATTGTATAATCTGGAAGAGGCCGTGGCGAAAGTGAAACGGGCGTTTGGCCATCTGGATCATTTGAAAATTGCGATCATGGGCTGTGTCGTCAACGGTCCCGGAGAGATGGGGGATGCGGATTACGGCTATGTGGGAGCCGGAAACGGAAAAGTGAACCTTTACAAAGGCCGGCAGAGAGTGAAAAATGCCGTGCCGGAAAAAGATGCCATAGAGGCGTTGAAGCAGTTGATCCGGGAGCACGGGGATTGGAAACTGTAACCATTTCCCGGTGAAATGAGTTAAACAGGTATGAGCAATGTTGAATTAAAACCTTACAGTTATGATGTTTATTTGGTACATACTTATCGGACTTGTTGCCGGCTGGGTGGCAAGCAGAATCATGCGGGGACGCGGATACGGCATGTTGATTAACATTATCATCGGCATCATCGGCGGTGTAGTGGGCGGCTGGCTGTTCGGCCTGATCGGTTTCTATTCCACCGGGGGCATCGTCGGAAGCCTCATCACCTCCGTCCTCGGCGCCATCGTCCTGCTATGGTTTGTAGGACTGGTAAGCCCCGCCGATAAAAAGTGACTTCCTTTGCAAAAAATACACGATGGAATGACAAAGTGAAAGAATGAAAAAATCCTGCAAGTTTTGCTTGCAGGATTTATATGAAGTCCGGGGACTTGCCGGTTGTTATTTGCTCGCTTCTTCTACGGCAACGGCAACGGCAACGGTAGCGCCTACCATCGGGTTGTTGCCCATACCTAAGAATCCCATCATTTCCACGTGGGCGGGAACGGAAGAAGAGCCGGCGAACTG
>CAZYJV010000104.1:0-1335 GCA_964647845.1 uncultured Odoribacter sp. | reverse complement strand
CAGCGTACTTTGGAGCGTTCTCCGTTGGAGTATGCTTTTTCTTTTACGATTTTCAGTTCTCCGGTGTAGTAGTCGAACTGCGTTTGTACGTAGGTGAATCCGTTGATGCGGGAAATAATCATCGCAGCGTCTTTACCCAGTCCGTTCAGGATGACCTGAAGCGGCTGCTTGCGCACTTTGTTGGCTGATTTGGCAATACCGATGGCTCCTTCGGCAGCGGCGAAAGATTCGTGTCCTGCCAGGAATGCGAAGCACTTGGTTTCTTCGCGGAGCAGCATGGCTGCCAGATTTCCGTGTCCCAGACCTACTTTCCGGTCGGCGGCAACGGAGCCGGCGATACAGAATGCCTGCAGGCCTTCGCCGATAGCTTCTGCCGCATCGGCGGCTTTGGTACATCCTTTCTTAATGGCAATCGCAGCGCCTACCACATAGGCCCATTTCGCATTTTCAAAACAGATCGGCTGTGTTTTTTCACAGATCTCGTAGGGATTGATGCCTTTTGCATCGCAGATAGCTTTCGCTTCGTCGATGTCTTTGATACCATATTTATTCAGAGTCGCGTTAATCTGATTAATACGACGGTCGTAACTTTCAAATAATGCCATAGTTCTTTCAATTTAATTTATTCGTGACGAGGGTCGATATATTTAACTGCTTCTGCGAAACGACCATAGTTTCCTTTTGCTTTTTCCAGAGCTTCCTTCGGTTCGATGCCTTTTTTCAGGAAATCGGTGAATTTACCCAGGTGGATGAACTCGTAACCGATAACTTCGCCGTCGGCATCCAGACCCATGCGGGTTACGTAACCTTCTGCCATTTCCAGGTAGCGGGTTCCTTTTTCTTTGGTACCGAACATGGTTCCCACCTGGCTGCGGAGGCCTTTACCGAGGTCTTCCAGGCTGGCGCCGATAGGCAGACCGCCTTCGGAGAAAGCGCTTTGCGTACGACCGTATACGATCTGCAGGAAAAGTTCGCGCATGGCGGTGTTGATAGCGTCGCACACCAGGTCGGTATTCAAAGCTTCCAACAAGGTTTTTCCCGGAAGGATTTCGGAGGCCATGGCGGCAGAGTGGGTCATACCGGAGCAGCCGATGGTTTCAACCAAAGCCTCTTCGATGATACCGTCCTTGATGTTCAGCGTCAGCTTGCAGGCTCCCTGTTGCGGGGCGCACCAGCCGATACCGTGGGTCAGACCTGAAATATCCTTGATTTCTTTAGAACGTACCCATTTCCCTTCTTCGGGGATCGGGGCCGGACCGTGGTTGGGTCCTTTTTTTACAACGCACATGTGTTGTACTTCCTGTGAATAAATCATAGTATTGCTTTTATTGATTA
>CAZYJV010000103.1:0-6252 GCA_964647845.1 uncultured Odoribacter sp. | reverse complement strand
AACGCGGGTGTTTTCCGTCACTGACTTGTCGGCGAAGTCGATTTTGCCGTTGGCGTTTACCGTCACATTTTCCAGCAAAGCGTCGCGCTTGATAGCGTTGTAGATGTCCGGTTCGCTGTCCTTGTCCAGGTTGATGACTTTGGCGTAGCATCCGCCTTCGTAGTTGAATACGCCTTCATCGTCCCAGCCGTGTTCGTCGTCACCAATCAACAGACGTTTCGGGTCGGTGGACAGGGTGGTTTTTCCGGTTCCGGACAATCCGAAGAAAATGGCGGTGTTTTTGCCGTTCAGGTCGGTGTTTGCGGAACAGTGCATAGAAGCGATGCCACGCAAGGGGTTCAGGTAGTTCATAATGGAGAAGATACCTTTTTTCATTTCTCCGCCGTACCAGGTGTTCAGGATAACCTGTTCTTTGGTCTTCAGGTTGAACACGGTAGCCGTTTCG
This sequence comes from uncultured Odoribacter sp., assembly GCA_964647845.1. GTDB lineage: Bacteria > Bacteroidota > Bacteroidia > Bacteroidales > Marinifilaceae > Culturomica. The sequence continues at coordinate 5,807 of CAZYJV010000103.1, read as the reverse complement.
GAGTTGAGTCCTAATTCCTTGTAGTTGTCCACTTTTGCCTTGGCGGCGTTGAATGAAACGAAGTCCGGTTCACCGTAGTTTGCCAGTTCTTCTTCCGTCGGACGGATGAACATATTTTTTACGAAGTGTGCCTGCCAAGCCACTTCCATAATGAAACGCACTTTCAGGCGGGTTCCTTCGTTGGCTCCGCAGAACGTATCGACTACATACAGTTTTTTGCCGGACAATTCCTTTACGGCTTTTGCTTTCAGGTCAGCCCACGCTTCTTCTGAGCAGGGTTTGTTGTCGTTTTTGTATTCTTCGGAGGTCCACCAAACGCTGTTTTCGCTGGCTTCATTCTTTACGAAAAATTTATCTTTGGGAGAACGGCCGGTGTAAATACCCGTCATTACGTTTACTGCACCCAATTCGGTTATCTGGCCTTTTTCATAGCCGGTCAGCGACGGATCGGTTTCCGCTTTGAACAGTTCTTCATAGGAAGGATTGTGGAGGATTTCTTTCACATCCTTTATCCCGTAAATGCTTAAATCTAATTTTGCCATAATTGCAATCTATATTAAATGATGGATTAATACTTTTTTTCCGTAATATCTCTACAAATATAACAAACATTCTTTTTAAAAGAAAGTGAGTGGAAATTAAAAACAGTTCTTTAACATTTATTAATATTAACGGATGCGTATCAGATGTGCCGTCAGCGGTAGCGTTCTGCTACTAAACGGACGTACTTGTCTTCGTATTCCTTGTTTGCCAGTGCTTTAAATTCATTCTGTGAAATCAGCGGTGCGGTTTTATGCAGAACGAGGTGCCGGGCGCCGGCGCACAGAGCCGCTATCTGCAAAAAGGGTTCGGACGACTGAAGCCAGGTTCCCAGTATATCCCGGATGCCGGGATGGCCGGCAATTACCAGAGAACCCATGTATTCCGCGATTTCCGGACTCAGGCAATGCGGCATGAATTGGGTAATTTTTTCTTTATTTGTTGTTGGGGGGAGTAGGAAACAAGCCAGAATCTGCTCCTCCCTTTGCCGGGTCAGCCACAATGCTTCGGCCACCGTCTCGTCGGGCGAGTACCGGGCGGCAAGCTCTTTGAGCGATACGAAACTGGCACCGACCTGTTGTCGGGTGCTTACTCCCAGATGACGGAGACTGGCGATGTTCCCCCAGTTTTGCAGGCGGCGGATGCGCCGCCTTATTTCCTGTACCTTTTCTTCCGTTTCCTTTGTCAAAATCACGTAATCCATGCGGAACTGCTTTGTCCGTTCTTACGGAAAAGAACGACGGTCGTCTTTCCGAAACGGACAGGTTGTCCGGACAAAAATAAGCGAATTATAAATAAGAATCCGTTTTGCAACAAAAAAATCCGTTATCCGTTTATGCCCTAAAGAGAAAGTTTAACCTTTAATTAAATTGTTATGACTGCAAATATTGGATTGGAACCCCAGAGGGTAAAAGCTAGCAAAACGGTGCTGAACAATCTGCTGGCCGATCATTTCGTGTTATTGGCGAAGACCTGGAACTACCACTGGAATGTAAAAGGAGTGAGCTTTCATTCCTACCACGTATTCATGGAAGAACTTTATAACGGCCTGATTCGGGACATAGACGATATCGCGGAGCGCATACGTTCTTTGAGCGAGCGTCCGGTGGGGTCGCTGCAGGGCTATCTGGAACACAACCGTATCAAGGAGCATTGCGAATCCGAGCCTCTGCCTGAGGCCAAAAAGATGCTGGCGATTCTGAGCGAAGACAATGACACGCTGATCCGTGAAATCCGTAAAGACATCGAACAGCTTGAAAAAGACGAGGAAACGGATGACGCCGGGACGACCAATTTCCTGGAGGATATGATCGAAAGAAAGGAGAAAACCGCGTGGATGATCCGTGCTTATCTTGAAAAATAGTCCTGTTTTATCTTTTGTGAAGCAGAACGATATTCTCCACATGGTGGGTATGGGGAAACATATCCACTGCCTGCACGGCCATGACTTTGTACTGCTCGTCCATCAGATGGAGATCGCGGGCCTGGGTGGCTGAATTGCAGCTGACATAGACGATGCGGTCGGGAGCGGCTTTCAGAATGGTGGCTACGACATCCGGGTGCATGCCGGCACGGGGAGGATCCGTGATGATGACATCCGGATGGCCGTGGGCTGCTATGAATTCGTCGTTCAGCACATCCTTCATGTCGCCGGCGTAAAAAGCGGTGTTGCCGATGGCGTTGACGGCGGAATTGATTTTGGCGTCCTCGATGGCTTCCGGTACGTATTCGATTCCGATAACCCGGGCGGCTTTCCTGGCTACGAAATTGGCGATGGTCCCGGTGCCGGTGTAGAGGTCGTACACGGTTTCTTTTCCCGTCAGATCCGCCAGTTCCCGGGTACGGGAGTAGAGTTTGTAAGCCTGTCCGGAATTGGTCTGATAGAAAGATTTGGGACCGATTTTGAATTTCAGTCCTTCCATTTCCTCGAAAATATGGTCCTTCCCCGCGTAACGGATAATCTCCTGGTCGGTCAACGTGTCGTTAGCCTTTTCATTGATGACGTACATCAGGGAACTGATCTGAGGGAATTGCCGGTGCAGGGCGTCGAGCAGGGCTTCCCGTTTTTCCCGGTCTTCGTGGAAGAAGGCCAGCACCACCATGATTTCACCGGTGGAGGACGTGCGGATAATCAGCGTCCTTAAAAAGCCTTCCTGATTCCGGATGTCGAAGAAAGGCAGCCGGTGCGTCAGGGCGTATTCCTTGATGAAGTTCCGGATTTCATTCGAGAAGCCGCCTTGCAGATAACAGGTGTCGATGTCCACCACTTTGTCGAAAAGTCCGGGTACATGGAAACCGAGGGCCGGCGTGCGTTCGATGTCGGCATCCCGGCCGATTTCTTCCCGGGTGAGGAATCGTTTATTGCTGAATGTGAATTCCAGCTTGTTCCGGTAAAGCGTGGTTGCTGCGGACCCCAGGATGGGGGAGATGTTCTGAAGTGCCACCTTCCCGATGCGTTCCAGGTTGTCGATGACCTCCTGCTGCTTGAACTGCAGTTGCATTTCATAGGGCAGGTTCTGCCATTTGCAGCCGCCGCAGGTGCCGAAATGCGGACAGAAGGGCGGGGTGCGCAGCTCCGACAGCTTATGTGTTTTTACCACAAAGCCCTCCAGAAAACTTTTCCGCTTGCGGGTGACTTGTACATCGACGATGTCGCCGGGTACGGTGTTGGGCACGAACAATATCTTTTCATCGATATACGCGATGGATTTCCCCTCCGCTGCTATTTTTTTTATTTCGACGTTTTCCAATAACGGTTTTTTCCCTCTTCCCATACGATGACAGTTACATGTTCAATAATAATTTCTTTAATTCGGCGACGCCTTCGGAGGCTCCCTTTTCAATCAGGTGAAACCCGGAATTTCTTGCCTGTTGCGGAATGTGCGGGTCGATGACGAAGATCGGTATTCCTTCGGGGGCATATCCCAGCAGCCCCGCAGCGGGATAGACGGCCAAAGAAGTGCCGATGATCACGAGAATATCCGCCTGGCGGACTATTTCCGTGGCGGGTTCGATATTGGGTACGGCTTCTCCGAAGAAAACGATGTGGGGACGCAAAAGGGAACCGTCCTCGCAACGGGTGCCCGGTTTGAGTTCCCAGCCGTCCAGATCGTAAATGGCATCCGGATTCCTGCTGCTTCTCACTTTCTTCAGTTCTCCGTGGAGGTGCAGTACGTGTTTGCTGCCTGCCCGCTCATGCAGATCGTCCACGTTCTGGGTGATGATTTGCACATCGAAGTAGGGCTCCAGTTCCGCCAGTCCGGTATGCCCGGCATTGGGACGCGCATGGTACAATTGTTTGCGCCTTTCGTTGTAGAACTGGTTGACCAGTTCCGGGTCCCGCTCCAAAGCCTCCGGAGTACAGACATCCTCGATGCGGTAATTCTCCCACAGTCCGTCGCTGTCGCGGAACGTTTTTATCCCGCTTTCCGCGCTCATGCCGGCGCCGGTCAGTATCACTAATTTCATCCGTTGAAATGTTTCGTTCGTTTCCGGCAAAGATAGGAAATATTATTCATTTGCGGGTTATCCGGGATTTTTGTAATTTCCCCTGCCAATTTACGATTTCTTTGTACAGCAATGTGATAAAAAATGGTGTATGAAAGCATGTTGTTTTTATGAGGGGGCTATCGGGAGGTACGGATTGCAGGAAGACGGAGGCAAGCTGACGAGAATATGGGTGGGTACCCGGGTAGAGGCTGCTCCGGAAGCGTGTGAACGAAAGGAAACGCCGCTACTGCGGGAAGTCCGTAGGCAACTCGATGCCTATTTTGACGGGAAGTTGAAAGTTTTCGATATACCTTATTCGCTTGAAGGAACGTCTTTCCAGCAAAAAGTGTGGCGTGCGCTGTGCGATATCCCTTACGGGACGTGTATCACCTACGGCGAACTGGCAACCCGGATCGGAGACCCGAAGGCCTGCCGGGCCGTGGGGATGGCGAACGGGCGGAATCCCTTGCCCGTCATCGTTCCGTGCCACCGGGTTATCGGGAGCGGCGGGAAACTGACCGGATACACCGGGGGACTGGATATTAAAATCAAACTCCTGCAAACAGAGGGAATCTCCCTGTTTGCAGGAGTTTGATATTGTTCTGCCTTATTTCAGTTGGGACAGTTGAGCTTCGATGGCTTTGATCTTGGCTTCCGCATCGGCCTGTTTTTTGCGTTCATTGGCGACAACCTGTTCCGGGGCACCATTGACGAACCGCTCATTGCCGAGTTTCGCCATGACGGATTTGAGGAAGCCCTGCGTGTATTGCAGTTCAGCCTCTAATTTTGCTTTCAGTTCCGAAGTGTCCACCTGTCCGGCGGCCGGGATGAAGTATTCGACCGTGTCGACCATGAAACTCCAGCTTCCCTGCGGAGCATCGCTGACGATTTCAACGGCCTGGATGTTGCCCATTTTCTGAATGACGCTCTGGAAACGGTCCGGATAGCGGCCGCTTTTTTTCACGTACAGCTGCAGGGCGTCTTTGAAAGCGACATTGTTCTGTTTCCGGATGTTCCGGATGCCTACAATCACCTCTTTGACATATTCGAACGCTTTCAGCATATTCTCGTCCGGGGTTTGGCCTTTCCCGATAACGGATACCATAATGCTTTCGCCTGCTTGGCGTTCCTGCAGGTTCTGCCAGACCTCTTCCGTGATGAAAGGCATGAAAGGATGAAGCAACTGCATGAGCTCTTCAAACAGACGGATCGTTTTGCCGTAGGTCTGTTTGTCGACAGGCTGTCCGTAGGCGGGTTTGATGATTTCCAGCAACCACGAGGAAAATTCATCCCGGAAGGTGGTGTAAACCGTCATCAGGGCTTCGGAGATCCGGTATTGCTCGAATTGGGAGTCGATGGTCTCCTTCGTCTTGTCGAGCAGGTTTTCAAACCATTCCAGTGCCAGGGCGGAATGCTGCGGTTGGGGAACGTCTTTCACCTCCCAGCCTTTCACCAGCTTAAAGGCATTCCAGATTTTTGTCGTAAAGTTGCGTCCCTGTTCCGGCAGACTCTCGTCGAACAACAGGTCGCCTCCCGCAGGGGCGCACAACAGCATGCCTACCCGGACGCCGTCCGCTCCGTATTTTTCGATCAGGTCGAGCGGGTCGGGTGAGTTGCCCAGAGATTTGGACATCTTGCGTCCCAGCTTGTCTCTTACGATCCCCGTAAAGTATACATTCTTAAAAGGCATGGCGCCTTTGTATTCATAACCGGCCATAATCACCTCAGCGATAAGGTCAAGACGGACAATCACCTTAAGCTCCTGGGCCATTATTCGC
>CAZYJV010000102.1:0-6658 GCA_964647845.1 uncultured Odoribacter sp. | reverse complement strand
GCTCGAATGAATGTATTTATACCAGATTCGGATTTGAGTACAATTAAGATAATATTTCGTAATGCTATCGCTGAGGTTGTAAAAGAGCAATTCCCTCAGATTGAAAGAAGTAATAGGAGTAAAGAAAAATATCTTAATGATACATATCCTCATTTAAGTGGATATTTTGAAAATAACGATATTGGTTACTCTTCACAAGCTGATGTATTAAAGAAAGCTCAAGACAAGTTTTTTAGAGATCAGAAAGAAATATTGGGAGCAAAAGAGTTAACTCCTGAGCAATTTGAGAAGTCATTGGATTTATCAGCGAGAGCCTTGGCGGAGTATATTCTGTTTAGACAATAGGTCATAAAGAAGATGCAAGCGCTAAATGGGAAAAATAAAGAGGCTGACATTCATAATCTGATTGCTCCGAAATCTTCTGAATTTAAAGATGAGAATATCATTACTGATTTATACAACAATAATGTATGGATTTTTGATGATAAGTTTATGAGTTATTACATGGTGTTGAGTGAGGCTGAAATGTCTAAAGTAATAAATGTGATTACACAGGGAGAAGTTAAAGATAACGATGATGATAGACCTGACATAACATTATTCTTTTCGGAAAATCCACAAATTAAAAATGCGAAAGTTGATGTAGTGGTAGTTGAGTTAAAGCGATTGGGAATTAGTGCAGAACAGAATTCAATAGTAGAGTTTCAATTAGATACAAGAACTCAACGTTTAGCGGAATATTATGGGAATCGAATTCAAAGAATGTGGTTTTATGGAATTGTAGATTTTGATGACAGATATAGAATGCATCTTGTAAATAATGAGTTCCATCCATTATTCTCTAATGGAGAGATATATTTTCGTTCTAAAACAGTGTTTTTGGATTTAAATAAACAGCAAAGTGTAATACAAAATGCATATATTCTTGATTTTAAGGCAATGATAGAAGATGCAGATTCTCGGAATTCGACTTTCTTAAAAATTTTGCGGAAGCGATTTGAAATGAATCATACAGAGTAAGCTTAAATCTTGAGTATGCCTGATACTTTTGAATAAGAAGTATGCCCGCCGAGAGCACTGGGAGGTGTCGGGCGGGTATTTTTCGACTCAGGACTTACGGCGTTTGCGAAGTTCCCAACACCATCGGAACCATGCGACGATAAGCGTGCTGCAGATGCCGCCGAGTATGCAGAGCAAACCATCGTGCTAAAATCCGGGTCCATTCCGTTGAAAAGATTCGTCAGGCTTAGGGTGGAAAACCACCTTGTCGCAAAATAAAACAATCACCGCCAGCTTCTGTGCCTGTGCTGTTTGGGTGAAAGTCAGTGTTGTCCCGTCTTCGGCACAACGGACGCTTATTTTCACCGGTTTCAGCTTCCCGGAAGAAAGCGTCAGCTTCTCGAAATTCACTGTCGCTTTGAAATCTTCATCGATCTGGATAGCTTCCATATTGTCCTGTACAAAGCGATTGGAGGCATGAACCAGTCCTGCTGTGCGCGGATTATGGATGCTGAGCGGTTTCCCTCTGACAATAATCCGTCCCTTGCTGTCTCCGAAAAAAGCGGCAATATTCATCTTTATGAAAAGATTGGCTCCTGTTAGATTTGATTTGCAAGTCGCGCATAGCTTCTGGCAAGCAGTGTATTTTGGAAAAAGAACATCCTCATGTATTGAAACGGTAAGGGAAATGGGGAAATATTTGTCCGAAAATTGTATCTGTATATGACTTTTGTTATATTTGCTAATAAATAAAGTGAAACGAGATGCCGGAAATTTGCAGATTCTTTGGAATTATAATCAGCCTTTACTGGAAAGACCATAATCCGCCGCATCTTCATTTCACCTACGGGAGCTATGAGTGTTCTATCGGAGTCCTGGACAGGATTGTGGACGGCCAAGCTCCTGCAAAGGTAATTGACAGAGTGAATGAATGGATCGACTTGCATGAGGCTGAAATACTCGTCTTGTGGGAGAAGGCCCGGAAAGGGAATAAAATAGGTAGAATAGAACCTTTAAAATAAATGTTATGTTACGGGTTGTCGATGTCGATTATATCAAAGATTATGAACTTCTTGTAACATTTAATGATGGAAGCAGGAAAAAAGTAGACTTAAAACCTTATTTGACGGGAGAGGTATTCGGAGAATTATTGGATAGGAATAAGTTTATCCAGTATGGTTTGACACGTGTTACCATCGAGTGGGCGAACGGAGCGGATTTAGCTCCTGAATTCTTATATGAGATTGGAACCGCTGCCTGATTGTTTGAAATTTACCCAGTATATTACGTTTCTTTGTCTTTTCTTGTGTCAGACTCCGGATATAGCCGGTAGACCAAAGGGAATCCAGTAGTTCGGTTTCTCGTCCGACCCATACATGACAACTCCGGTGAATCGAAAAGAATTTTTTATCATTTAAATTTATCCGCTCCAGATGGCATTTCATTTTAATTTTTGTACTTTTGCTGCCGATTATTAACAGTCAGAAAGGGGTGCCTGAATATTACGGGCTGAGATCATACCCATTGAACCTGATCCGGGTAATGCCGGCGAAGGGATTCTATAACAGACGTGCGCCTTTCTGTTATAATTTTAGCACGAATGAATAAAAGATTTTGGATGATAACCGCTTTGCAGTTGTGCTGGTTATCGGTGTTCGCGGAGCGGGAATCCGCCGACACATTGCGTCATGTCGATCTGGAAGAAGTACAGGTCTTCGCCGTCCGGGCGACGGAACATACGCCCGTTGCCTTTGTAAATGTGGATAAGGATGCCATCCGGAAGCAGAATACCGGACAGGATATTCCTTTCCTGCTGACCATAACCCCCTCCGTGCTTACCACCACGGATGCCGGTTCCGGAATCGGCTATACCACCATCCGGGTGCGGGGGACGGATGCCACCCGTATCAACGTGACGGCAAACGGCATCCCGATGAACGATGCCGAAAGCCATGCCATTTTTTGGGTCAATACGCCCGATCTGGCCTCCTCGCTGAAAGACATGCAGATACAGCGAGGCGTGGGAACTTCCACCAACGGTGCCGGCGCTTTCGGCGGGAGCATCGACATGCGGACGGAGAGTGCGGCTGTAACCCCTTATGCCGAGTTGAGCGGTTCTTACGGTTCATTCCGGACACAAAAGGAGACGGTGAAAGTCGGCTCCGGACTGCTGTGCGGGCATTGGGCCTTCGATATGAGACTCTCCCGCATCAGAAGCGACGGTTACCGCGACCGGGCTTCCGCCGACCTGAAATCTTATTTTGCCCAGGCAGGTTACTACGGAGACCATACCACCGTGAAACTGCTTACCTTCAGCGGGGAAGAGGAGACCTATCATGCGTGGGACGGTATCCCCAAAGAGATGCTGAAAACGGACCGCACCTACAACCCGAACGGAGAAATCAAGGAAAACGGCGTGGTGACGGGCTTTTATGACAACCAGCTGGACGTTTACCGCCAGACCCATTACCAGCTGCTTTTCAACCACCTTTTCAGTCCCGCATGGAATCTCAACGTCGCGTTTCATTATACGGACGGGGCGGGATATTACGAAGAATACAAAAACGGTCGGACCCTCAAAGAATACGGTCTGGAACCCTATTTCCTGCCCGGAGAGCCGGAACCTGTGAAAAAAAGCGACCTCATTCGCAGAAAAAACGTGGACAGCGGCTTCGGCGGCATGGTCTTCTCCCTGAACTGCCAGACGGAGAAATTGCAGTTCTCCCTCGGCGGAGGGGCCAACAGATACGTCAACGACCATGACGGGAAGGTCCTTTGGGTGAAAAATTACGTCGGCGAATTGGCACCCGATCATAAATTTTATGAGAACACCGGAAAAAAGACGGACCTCAATGTCTACGGACGGCTGAACTATGAATTCGTGCGCGGCCTCGGTTTTTATGCCGACCTGCAGTACCGCCACATCCGTTACACCATCCGGGGAGAGAACGACACGTGGGACTGGAATGCCGGGCGCATGCAGCCGCTCGATCTGGATGAAGCCTTTGACTTCTTTAACCCGAAAGCGGGCGTCTTCTGGACAATCGATGATAAAAACAATGTGTATGCCTCCTTTGCCGTGGCACAGAAAGAGCCCACCCGAAACAATTATACGGACGGATTCTTTACCCGCTACCCGAAGGCCGAGAAACTGCTGGATTACGAGCTGGGCTATTCCTTCCGCTCCCGCCGCTTTACGGCTGGGGTAAACCTGTATTACATGGATTATAGGGACCAGCTGGTACTGACGGGACAGCTCAATGAAATCGGGGAAGCGGTTTCCGCCAACGTAAAGGACAGCTACCGTTCGGGAGTGGAATTGTCGGCAGGAGCCAAGTTCACAGACTGGCTGCGCTGGGATGTGAACGCTACCTGGAGCCGCAACCGTATTAAGCACTATACTGAGTATTTGAGCGATGTGGATGCCGATTGGAATGAACTGTACAACAGCGACGGCTCCATTTCACAGACGGCGAATTACCTGGGTTCCGTGCCCATTTCGTTTTCGCCCGATTTCATGTTCAACAGCCTGATAGCATTTACCCGCAAGGGGTTGGATGCCTCGCTGCAATCCCAGTACGTGAGCAGGCAATACCTCGACAATTCGGGGGATGATGCCTGTACGCTCGACGCTTACTTCGTCAGCAACCTGAATGTAAGTTACACATTCAATCTGCCCTTTGCCAAATCGGTTACGGTGGGAGTTTCCGTGTACAACCTATTCGACGAAGAGTACGAGAGCAACGGATATGCCAGCCGTACGGCGGTGTATCCCGCTTCCGGGGGGAGCAGACCGGTAGGTGTGCGTCCGGAAATCGTGCCTTATGCCGCCTATTATCCGAATGCGGGTATCAATGCGCTGGCTCATGTCACATTCCGCTTTTAACCATTGCTTATGGACGGATTGGAAATCACCGGGACATTGGTCGGACTGCTTTACCTGTGGCTTGAATACAGGGCGAGCATCTGGTTGTGGGTGGCGGGCATCGTCATGCCTGCCCTCAGCCTCTTTGTATATTACCGGGCCGGATTGTATGCGGATTTCGGCATCAACATCTACTATCTCCTGGCGGGAGTCTACGGCTGGGTGTTGTGGCTCCGGGGTACCTCCGGAAAGAAGGAGCGTCCCGTCATTCATACGCCCGCACGGCAGATACTGCCGCTGACGGCCGTTGCCGTCGCCCTCTTTTTTCTGATAGCCTGGATACTGATACGTTTTACGGACAGCACCGTTCCCTGGCTGGACAGCCTGACGACGGCATTGAGTATCGTTGCCATGTGGATGCTCGCACATAAGCAGGCGGAACAGTGGTGGGTGTGGATCGTAGTGGATGCCGTCAGCTGCGCCCTCTATTTCTACAAGGGGCTGCCTTTCTATGCGGTTTTGTACGGTCTGTACACTGTTATCGCCTTTTTCGGCTATTTCAGTTGGCTGAGAATGTGCAAATCCGTAAGTTTGTCCTCTGAACAGAAATTCATGGAGCCATGACATACTATCCTTTGGGTTGGGAGAACGGGCTGCCGCAGGCCGTGATATTGGCGGACGGAGAGTTCCCTCGGACGGCTGCGGCGCTGGAACTGCTGCGGACGGTCCCGGCAGTGGTGTGTTGTGACGGGGCCGCCGGCAAGCTCCTGGCGCATGGCATCCGGCCGGATGCCATTGTCGGGGACGGCGATTCGCTTACCCGGAAGATCAGGGAACGTTACGCTTCGGTCATACATCAGGAAAAAGAACAGGAAACCAACGACCTGAGCAAAGCTTTCCGCTACTGCCTGGCACAGGGGTGGCGGGATATGCTCATTCTCGGGGCGACGGGCAGGAGGGAGGACCACACCCTGGGAAACGTCAGCCTGCTGATGGACTACATGAAGCACGCCCGCGTACAGATGCTGACGGATTACGGGCTTTTTACCCCGGTGTGCGGAGATGCCGGGTTCGAAGCCTTTCCGGGGCAGCAGGTCTCCGTCTTCAATATGGGGTGCACCTCCCTGAGAGGCGAAGGACTGCTCTATCCGCTGTCGGTGTTCTCCAGTTGGTGGCAAGGCACGCTGAACGAGGCCTCCGGAACGCGCTTCTCCGTCTTTACGGACGGAAAAATACTGGTTTACCGGACCTTGAAATAACCGCTCCGATCGTGAGTGTCGGACTATGACAGACAGCGATCTCTAAATTAAGCGATCCGAATACAGGGCTGTATTTCCAAAGCGCCCAATATGTCTATTCGTTCCTCAAAAACGAGTTAAGCACGGGAATAATCGCATAGAAATCATATACCGGATGAAACCGGAAGTCAGTTTGAAATAGTATAAGTGCCTTAATTTCAATCCCCAGTCGGCTCATTGGGATTGAGTTTCACATACAAGGTTTGCGGATGACCGGATCGAATAATATCCACTGTCAATGTATCCAGCTTACAAAGTATCCTGGCTGTCTCCAAAGTAAGCTCACCATAGGGAATTCCCATTACAGCTACAATTTCATCACCCACCTGCAAACCTGCTTCCTTATAATAATTCTCCTTGTAATCGGCGACACAATCCACGATAAATCTGCCGTCTGTACTCTTTTGCGTCGAATAATAGAAACGACTATATAAAGGATTTACCAAACGTTTAAAACTACGGAGAGGCTGCAGTCCCAACCGCCTGTTCTTCATGT
>CAZYJV010000101.1:0-6712 GCA_964647845.1 uncultured Odoribacter sp. | reverse complement strand
CCGGTCAGATTCACTTTCTTTTGAACGCCGTAACCTACCACCACCACTTCGTCCAGCGTTTTGTTGTCGGCTTTCAATACAATGTTAAGAGGAGTACCCGTCCAGGTTACTTCCTGTGTTTCGTAACCGATGAAGGAAACGACGATCGTGCTTCCTACCGGCACATTGTTTAAGGTGAAATCACCGTCGAAACCGGTGGTCGTTCCGTTGATACCGGCACCGCCCGCGTTTCCTTTCACTACCACAGACGCACCGATGATGGTTTCCCCTGTAGCATCCTTCACCACACCGGTACATGTACCCGTCTGTTGCTCGGATAATGTACCCACAGTCCTCTTTCCTGCGTATGCGTGGTTACCCGCGCATAAGAAAAAAGAGAAAAATAGCATTGCTGCTAATCCTACGTGTTTTGTCATAACTAAAATGTTTTAAATTAAGTGTTTATATAAATAATATCCACCTGTCCGTTGTTGTCATAGGGTATCGGGACAAGTTTCTTACTATTTCGGTTTTTACCACTGCACACCCTCTATTCCGGAAAATATCCGATTCTCGTTGCCGGCTTTCAATACGGGCAGATGCTTACCAGACAAGTGGCAGGTACACTGCAAACGTTTGAAGATAAGGGAATAAAAAAATGATTAAAACACATTTAATCACTAAAAATTACCCCATAGAACGAATATCTCCCATGAAATATGCGGGTACAAATTTATAATAAAACCTCAAGAATAAAAGCCAAAAAGTTAAAATTTTATAATAAATCAACCTAAAAAGCTTTAAACAAGGCCAAAATAGTTAATAAAAATTAAAACAAAGCAAATAAAAAAACACTTTTCTGAATAAATGATACCTGCCTGGTAAGCAGGTATCTTTTCCGGCGGGTTTACGTACATGACACGAGTTGATGTCACTGTCATGTTGGAGGAGAAGATAAAAATTCAGGTACAACGCCGGATCGTCTGCATTTCCGTTCTGTTGTTGGTCGGCAAGTTCATGGCGTTTTTCATTACGAATTCGGTCGGAATCCTGACCGATGCACTGGAGAGTATCGTCAATGTGACAGCCGTTTTTGTCAGTCTTTACAGTATTGTCGTCGCGGCGAGACCCCGGGATGCGGAACATCCGTACGGGCACGGGAAGGTGGAGCTCATTTCTGCCTCGGTCGAGGGGCTCCTGATCGTAGTGGCCGGCGGTGCGATCTGTTTCGAGGGAATCAAACGCTTTTTTTATCCCATCCGGATCGAACAGCTGGATGTCGGGATCTGGATCGTGGCATTGGCCGGAGCGGTGAACTATGTTCTGGGAATGTACAGCATCCGTCTGGGGAAGCGCTATGCTTCCGTGGCATTGGTGGCGGGAGGGAAGCATCTGCAGTCGGATACCTGTTCTTCTGTCGGTCTGGTGGCAGGGTTGCTTGTTTTGTATTGGACCGGCATCGGATGGATCGACAGCGCCCTGGCTTTGCTGTTCGGGGGCATTATCCTGTATACGGGGATACGGATATTGCGGGAAACGGTGGCGAATCTGATCGACAAGGCGGATGTCCGGGTATTGAAGAAGATACTGGAGGAGCTGGTCATGAACAGGCAGGAGGACTGGATCGATATCCGGAATATGAAGGTGCTGAAGTGCGGCAAGACGGTGTTTGTGGATTGCGATCTGATGCTGCCCTGGTATTACAATATACGGCGGGGGCAGGAGGTCTGCGGTAGGGTGGCGGAGGTGATCGCCGTGAAGTGCATGCCCTCGGTTCGGTTAAGCATCCATATGAATCCGTGTACGGAGAAGTATTGCCGGAGCTGTATTTTCGAGGAGTGCAGGAACCGCCGGGATCCTTTCGTCTGTCTGAGTCCGTTTACGCTGGACCGGATTACGGCTGAAACGGAAAACGGACAACCGGCCTGAGAGGGGTTGTCCGTTTCGTTGGGTTCCGCAGGCGAAAGAAGTTATTTGACTGCGATGGTCTCGATTTCCACCAAAGCTCCCATCGGCAGGGATTTTACGGCAAAAGCCGCGCGTGCCGGGCAGTCTTGCGTGTAGTATCTGGCATATACCTCGTTCATGGCAGCGAAGTCGGCGATGTCGCTTAACAGACAGGTCGATTTCACGACGTCCCGGAAAGTGTAGCCCGCTTCTTCCAGGATGTAGCCGATGTTTTTCAATGCCTGTTCGGTTTGTTCTTTGATGCCGCCTTCCGCAAATTTTCCGGTGGAGGCGTCGATGGGCAGCTGGCCGCTGATGTACAGCGTGCCGTTTGCTTCTACTGCCTGACTGTATGGCCCGATCGCTTTCGGTGCTTTGGGTGAGTTGATGATTTTTTTCATGGTCTGTTTTCCGGATTAAATGTTATTCCGGACAAAAGTATAAAATCTCCGCCGAACTTTTTTAAGATTCGTTTTTCTTTTGTTTATCTGGAATTCGATGTGTATTTTTGGTGAACGGATGTTCAGCCTATGAAGACACGGGATTTGATTATACAGCGGACGTTCGCCCTGTTGCTGGCCAAGGGCTGCGACGGGGTGTCGGTGTCCGACATTCAGCAGGAGCTGGGGATCGCCAGGGGATTGTTGTATCATTATTTCGGCAGCAAGGAGGAGTTGTTTGCCGAAGCCGTCAGGCAGAAGGCTTTCCCGTTGCTGGCTGTCGACCGGGAAAGGTGGAAAGACTGTTCCGTCGGGGAATGGATTGCGGAGGTGCTGCGGCGCCATGAGGAGGTGGTGGCGGTATTGAGGGAGGAAGCCGGTGCGGGAATGACCTGGATGAATCTTTGTTTCCTGGTATATCAGGGGGCTCGTTATCATACTTCTTTAGCCGATGAACTGCGGAGCATCCATGAGAATTTGTTTGCCGTCTGGAAGTCGGCGGTGTTGAACAGTTTTGCGCGGGGCGAACTGAAAAGCGGACTGAATCTGGAGTCGCTGGCCCGGCAGTTCGTCTGTCTGACCCAGGGCGCTTCCTTGATAAGCGCAGGGGATTCGGAAGGAAGATATGACCTTGAAAAAGGGTTGTATGATTTTTTTGAGATAATCAAACGTTAGAGCGGCGTACATAAAAAAATCCGGAGAGCGATGTGTTCTCCGGATTTTTTATGCACGATTATTTGGCAAGAAGTCGCCTGAGGAAAAAGTAGCCGCCGAAAATCTGCAGGCACATGCCCGGCAGACCGATGCGGAAATCCTGTACCGCCTGGGAGGAGTCGCCAGTAATAAGCCATTCGCCGAATGTTCCGGCGATCTGGTAAGCGAGCACCACTGCCGCTAAAATTACGAGGGAAATGCGTTGAAAGCGGTGCGCTGCATAGCCGGCTGCTGCTGCGAGCAATACCGATTTCAGCATGATAGCCGGCAATGCTGCCGGAAGCGGCATCCCGAAAAAGAGGGAATTTGCCAGCGGTGAGAATAAGGCTGTCAGCAATCCGACTTTCCAGCCGTATTTATAGGCGGCCACCAGGGTGAAAAAGTAAATCGGCAGCCAGGTGATTCCGCCTTGCGGCACGAGATGAAAAAGCTGCGGCAGGATGACGTTCCCCGCAACGAACAGGCCTGCCGTCAGATAAGTAAGGCGCTGGCGGTAGTTTAAGGCGTAGAGTTTTATGGTCGTGTTCATGGTTATAAAGTTCCTTGTTTTAATTGTTCTACAAATTGGTCGATGCGCTGCAATTGCTTCGGAATGTTGATGTTCTGCGGACAGTGGTGTACGCACTGGTTACATCCGATACAGTGGTTCGCCTGCCGCAGGCGCGGAACGCTCCGGTCGTAGCCGACGAGGAATGCCTGCCGGGCTTTGCGGTAGTTCTCTTCCTGGCTGTTCTTGGGCACGTTGCCTTCGTTGACGCATTTGTTGTAATGTATCAGGATGGACGGAATATCGATGCCGTAGGGGCAGGGCATGCAGTATTTGCAGTCGTTGCACGGTACGGTGGGGTATTTCAGCATGAGCTGTGCCGTCTCTTCCAGAAACGCCTTGTCATCGTCGTTCAGCGGGAGCAGCGGCGAATAGGTGCGCAGGTTGTCCTGCAGGTGTTCCATGTAGGTCATGCCGCTCAGTACGGTGAGCACTTTCTCCGGCGAGCCGGCGAAGCGGAACGCCCACGATGCCACGCTGTCCGAAGGACGGTTCTGCTTCAGACGCCCGACGATGTGTGTCGGAACGTTGGACAGGCGCCCTCCCAGCAGGGGTTCCATGATGACGGCGGGAATGTTGCGCTTGTTCAGTTCCCCGTACAGGTATTCGGCATCGGTGTTGCGGGGATTGACTTCTTTCGCGTGTTTCCAGTCCACGTAGTTGAGCTGTATCTGTACGAAATCCCATTTTATTTCCTCGTGGCGGGAAAGCATGTAGTCGAAAACCTCGATGTCTCCGTGGTAGGAAAATCCCAGGTTGCGGATGCGTCCGGCTTTCCGTTCTTCAATCAGGAAGTCGAGTATGCCGTTGTCCAGATAACGTCCTTTCAGCGCTTCCATGCCTCCCATGCCGATGGCATGCAGCAGCAGGTAGTCGATGTAATCCACCTGCAGCTCTTTGAAAGAGTTGTGATACATGGCGATGGAGGCTTTGCGGCTCCAGGTGTCGGGGCTGAAATTGGACAGCTTGGTCGCGATGAAATAGCTGTCGCGCGGGTGGCGGCTGAGGGCTATTCCCATGGCGTGTTCGGAGTGCCCTTTGCAATAGGCGGGCGATGTGTCGAAATAGTTCACGCCGTGTGCCAGCGCGTAGTCGGTGAGTTTGTTCACCATTTCCTGGTCGATGTCGTCGCCGGATTCCCGGGCGCTGGCCTGGCTGGTGGTCGGGAGCCGCATACATCCGTAGCCTAACAGGGATACTTTGTCGCCTGTCTTGGGATTGATGCGGTAGGTCATTTTGTCGGTAGGAATTTCTCCGGGATTGCTTCCTGCCACAGCGGCGGCGTTTTCCGGCTTGCAACCGTATAAGGCCGCTGTCGTGGTGGCTGCACTGGCCCCCAGTATTTTTAAAAATTTCCGGCGGTTTATTTCTTTCTTATTCATGGTTTTCTTTGCAATTAAACGGTTCGGTGGTTTTCGTGTCCCTCTACATAGATCGCACTGAACGGGCGTGCGGGACAAAGGTTTTCACAGGCTCCGCAGCCGATGCAGCGTTCGGTGTTCACTACCGGAAACTTGGGCGAATCCGGATCGTCCGCGATGCCGGGAAGCATTTGTATGGCTCCGGCAGGACAATGGCGGGCGCAATTGCCGCATTCCACCCCGTCTCTGTTGACGACGCAGTTTTCGGGAATGAATACGGCGTGGCCGATTTGCGTGGCCGATTTGTCGGCTGCGCTGATGGGGCGGATGGCTCCGGCAGGACAGACTTCCGAGCATTTGGTGCATTCCGGACGGCAATACCCCCGTTCGTACGACATTTCGGGCTGCATCAGTCTGTCCAGGGAGGAAGAAGGACGCAGTACCTGATTGGGACATGCCGATACGCACAACTGGCAAGCGGTGCAGTGTTGCGTGAAGTTCCGGATGCTTTGCGAACCGGCAGGCGTGATGGGGGTCGCGCGGTCGGGGATTTTTTTATCCTCGATGACTGCCAGGCCTCCGTCCACTTTCTTTTCCTGTGCTTTCAGGAACGTGGCGGTGGCAAACAGGGAGGTTATCGTGAGGAAGTTGCGCCGTGCCTGGCTTACTTCTTCTTTTTTCTCCGGGGCAGCGGCTTTGTGAGGGTGGGCATAGGCGATCGCCCCCTTGTGGCATTTCCCGATGCAATCCATGCAGGCGACACAGCGGCTGTAATCGATGGAATGTTCTTTCGAATCGATGCAGGAGGCTTTGCAGTTGCGTGCGCACAGGCCGCAGCCGTTGCATTTCTCTGTGTCGATAACGGGCTTCAGGTAAGCGAAGCGGGAGATGAATCCGAGTACGGTGCCTACCGGACAGATGGTGTTGCAGTAAGTCCTGCCGTTCCGCCAGGCCAATACGGACAGGATGATGAATGTGCCCGCGGCGACGCCGAATGTGGCGATGCCTTTCATCCATACGTCCACCGAGTAAAAGGCGTAGCTGTTTGCCCGTTCCGCCCAGTATGCCAGCAGGTTGTTGCCCCATTGGTACAGCGGGGCCAGCAGGTTGGCAGCCATGCGTCCGTAGGCGCTGTAAGGTGCCAGTAAGGCTGCGACGGAGCCGATGCCGGCGAGCAGGGCGATGATAAAGACCGCCAATACGCCGCAGCGCAGCCACGTGAGGGCGGGGGAGTGGCTGAACCGGTTTTTCTTACGCTTCCCGGCCATCCAGGAGACAATGTCCTGAAATACGCCCAGCGGGCATATCACGGAGCAGTATACGCGTCCTAAAATCAGCGTCAGCAGGACGAGAGCGACGACAACTCCCGCATTTAGGGCTAAGAGTGCGGGAAGAAACTGAATCTTGGCAAGCCATCCGAACCATGCGTGAATGCTGCCCGTGAAATCGAGAAACAACAGCGTGATCAGAGCGAAGCACAGGAACGCACAAAGGATTCTTATTTTTCGTAACATGATGATATGATGTATTTAATTTATGATGTCTGATTTTTACAGCCTTCTATTCCGATACAAAAATAGAATCTTATTTTGATTTTCAGCATAGACGAATTACGGATATTTTTACCCGAATTACGGGTAAGCGTTTAAGGCTTGATTTTATGGTAAACAAAAAGAGGCGGTCACTTTCGTAACTGCCTCTTTCATGGAGCGGAAAACGGGACT
>CAZYJV010000100.1:4654-7158 GCA_964647845.1 uncultured Odoribacter sp. | reverse complement strand
ACGACGATGAAAAAGATGTTTAAATTTTTGATGCTTCCCCTTTTGCTGGCATTGGGGGCTGCATGCGGTACCGGTTACAAATACGAGACGGTGCCCAATGATCCTTTGAATGCACGCATCTATACATTAGATAACGGCTTGAAGGTGTATTTGACGGTAAATCCCGAAAAACCCCGGATTCAGACTTATATAGCCGTGCGGGTGGGAGGAAAGAACGACCCGGCGGAGACGACGGGACTGGCTCATTATTTCGAGCACCTGATGTTTAAGGGAACGGAGGCTTTCGGTACCCAGAACTATGAGCTGGAGAAGCCTTTGCTGGACCAGATAGAGGCTTTGTTTGAAGTTTACCGCAAAACGACGGATGAAGCGGAACGCCTTGCTTTGTATAAGAAAATCGACAGTGTTTCTTACGAGGCTTCCAAGCTGGCTATTCCGAACGAATATGACAAATTGATGGCCGCTATCGGGGCGAACGGTACGAATGCCTATACCGGTTACGATATGACGGTGTATGTGGAGGATATTCCCTCCAACGAGGTGGAGAACTGGGCCAAAATACAGGCGGACCGCTTCCAGCATAACGTAATCCGCGGTTTCCATACGGAACTGGAGACGGTATATGAAGAAAAGAATATGTCTCTGACGAAAGACAACCGCAAGGTGTATGAGCAGATTATGACCTCCCTTTTCCCGAATCATCCGTATGGAACGCAGACGGTGCTGGGAACGCAGGAGCACCTGAAGAATCCTTCGATTACCAATATCAAGAATTACTACAAAGAATGGTATGTGCCCAATAATATGGCTATCTGTATGTCGGGAGACTTTAATCCGGATGAAGTGATAGCTACGATCGACCGGTATTTCGGAGGTATGAAACCGAATGAAAATTTGCCGAAGCTGAATTTCAAGCCGGAACCTCCGTTGGAGCAGCCTATCGTGAAAGAGGTGCTCGGTCTGGAGGCTGCCAATGTGTCTTTGGCTTGGCGTTTCCCGGGAGCAGCTTCTCCTGAAGCCGAATTGCTCGAGTTGGTGGGACAGGTGTTGTATAACGGTAAAGCTGGACTGATTGATTTGGATGTAAACCAGCAGCAAAAGGTTTTGTCCGCATATGCTTATCCTTCCACAATGGCCGATTACGGTATGTTTGTGATGGGCGCCCGTCCGAAACAGGGACAGAGCCTGGAGGAAGCGAAAGACATTTTGCTGGCGGAAATCGAGAAACTGAAGAACGGAGAATTTGATGAGAGTTTAATTCAGGCTACCGTTAATAATTACAAGCGTTATCTGCAGTCTCAGCTGGAAAGCAACAGCGCCCGGGCGGATCTTTTCGTCGATGCGTTCATCAATGGGGTCGAGTGGAAGGATCAGGTGGCTTCCTTGGAGAAGATGAGCAAGATTACCAAACAGGAGATCGTGGATTTCGCGAAGGCCAATTTCAAGGATAACTATGCTTTGGTGTACAAGCGCGAAGGGAAGGATCCGAATGAAAAGAAAATATCCAAGCCTGCCATTACCCCGATATTCATGAACCGGGATACGGCCAGTGCGTTCCTGCGCGAGATACAGGCTTCCAAGGTGCAGCCGATAGAACCGGTGTTCCTGGATTATTCCAAGGACATGGACAAAGCGGTTGCGAAATCGGAGATTCCGGTGCTTTACAAGCAGAATACGACGAACGATCTGTTTACCATGATGTATGTGTTCGATATGGGCACCAATGAGGACAAGGCGCTGGGTACGGCTGTGCAGTATCTGGATTATCTGGGAACGAGCGAAATGACTCCGGAGCAGATCAAGCAGGAGTTCTACAATCTGGCCTGCGATTATTTCGTTTCTCCGGGCAGCGAGAGAGTGTATGTCGGATTGTCCGGACTGAGCGAGAATATGGGTAAGGCAATGGAGCTGTTTGAGTCTTTGCTTGCCGATGCCCAGCCGAATCCGGTGGTGCTGGAGAATATGAAAGCGGATATTCAGAAATCGCGGGTCAATGCGAAACTGAACCAGTCTTCCAATTTCAGCAAATTGGTACAATATGCCTATTACGGACCGAAATCGCCCGCCCGCAATATTCTGTCCGCCAAAGAACTGAAAGAACTGAAAGCGGAAGATCTGATCGTCCGTCTGAAACGTCTGAACGAGTATGAACATACCGTTTTGTATTACGGACCGTTGAGTTTGGAAAATGTCGTGGCTGAAATCAATGAAAAGCACCGCGTTCCCGAAAAGCTGACGCCGGTGCCCGACAACAAAGAGTTCGTCTATCAGCAGACCCCGGCCAACAGGGTGTTGATTGCTCCTTACGATGCGAAACAGGTGTACATGTCTTCGGTTTCCAACCGGGGAGAGAAATTCGATGCGGCTTTGTCGCCTGTCGTGAGTATGTATAACGAGTACTTCGGAGGAGGCATGAATGCCATCGTATTTCAGGAAATGCGCGAGGCCAGAGGACTGGCGTATTCCGCCGGTGCGGGTCTGAACCAACCGGATAAACTGGACAG
>CAZYJV010000100.1:0-4554 GCA_964647845.1 uncultured Odoribacter sp. | reverse complement strand
GATGAGAAGGAGCTGGATATGAAGAGTCTGAAACAGTACGGTCCTGTGACACGTCTGACCAGAGAGGAAATATTCGGCTATTAAAAGCGAACGACTGCTTCGGCAGTTGCAATAAAAAAAGAGCGGGTCCGGTAGGACCCGCTCTTTGTGTATGGACGGATGCCTATTCTTTCAGGTTGTTGTAGAACTCTTTCCAGAGTGTGTCGTGGAGGGGAGGCGTTGCCGTTATGGTTATCATCTCCTGGCTGACGGGATGCCGGAAGGTGATTTCCCGCGCATGCAGGCTGATGCCGCCTCCTTCGTTGGAGCGGGCGAACCCGTATTTCAGGTCGCCTTTGATGGGACAGCCTATTTTGGCCAGCTGACAGCGGATCTGGTGATGGCGTCCGGTCAGCAGTTTTATTTCCAGCAGGTAATAGCGCTGGGAGTGGCCGATTAATTTGTATTCGAGTATCGCCTTTTTGCTGCCTTTTTTTTCTTTGTCGTAGGCGTACGACTTGTTTTTCTCGCTGTCCCGCAGCAGAAAGTGTTCCAGACGTCCGTTGTCTTCCGGGGGAAGAGTGCCTACGATCGCCCAGTATGTTTTTTGTATTTCCTCGTCGTGTTCCTGAAACATCCTGTTGAGCCGTGTCAGTGCCTTGCTGGTGCGGGCGAACAGCACCACCCCGCTTACGGGGCGGTCGATGCGGTGGGGGACACCCAGAAACACATCGCCCGGTTTGTTGTATTTCTTTTTAATATAGGCTTTAACCTCTTCTTCGAGCGAAGGGTCTCCCGTTTTGTCCTGCTGGACGATGTCCGAGATTTTTTTGTTGACGGCGATGATGTGGTTGTCTTCGTATAATATTTCAAGCATGGTCGGCTGATTAGTATTGCTCTTTTTCATTCGGGAAATCCCGGTTTTTCACATCGTCGATATAGTGCCCGACGGCTTCCGTCATCGTAGAGTACAGATCCGCGTAACGGCGCAGGAAACGGGGAGAAAACTCCTGATTGATGCCCAGCATGTCGTGTATGACCAGAACCTGTCCGTCGGTGCCTCCTCCCGCACCGATGCCGATGGTGGGAATGACCAGTTCTTTCGATACTTTTTCTGCCAGGGCGGCCGGTATTTTCTCCAAAACCGTGGCGAAGCAACCCGCTTCTTCCAGAATGTGGGCGTCTTCTATCAGTTTCTGGGCCTCTGCTTCTTCTTTGGCCCTTACGGTATAGGTACCGAATTTATGTATGCTCTGCGGCGTCAGGCCGAGGTGTCCCATGACCGGGATTCCGGCGGAAAGGATTCGCTTGACGGACTCTATTATTTCGATGCCTCCTTCGATTTTCACGGCATCGGCAGCCGTTTCTTTCATGATGCGGATGGCGGACGACAGGGCTTCCTTGCTGTTGCCCTGATAGCTTCCGAAGGGCAGGTCGACGACGACGAGCGCCCGTTTCACGCCTCTGACGACGGAGGCTCCGTGGTAAATCATCTGGTCCAGGGTAATGGGAAGGGTCGTTTCATGGCCTGCCATGACGTTGGAGGCGGAATCCCCGACCAATATGACGTCTACTCCGGCGGCATCCACGATGCGTGCCATGGAATAGTCATAGGCTGTAAGCATACTGATTTTTTCACCTCTCCGTTTCATTTCGGACAAAACGTGGGTGGTAACCACTTTAACTGTTGATTGTGTCGACATGGTTTTAGTTTTGATTCGTATAAAAGTTGATGCGGAATTAATTGAATGTTCCGATAACGGTTTGCGAGCCTTTTGTTTTCTGTCCCGGTTTCACCAGAATGTTCGTTCCGAGGGGAAGAAGCAGGTCTACGCGCGAACCGAATTTGATGAATCCGGCGTGTCTGTCCTGCCGGGCTTCACCGCCTTCGGGGGTGTAGGAAACGATGCGTCTGGCCATGGCTCCGGCGATTTGGCGCATGAGAATGGCCTGTCCGTCGGGACATTCGACGACGATGGTCGTCCGTTCGTTGTCGGTAGAAGATTTCGGGAGAAAGGCTGCAGAGAATTTACCCTTGTGGTATTTGAAATACCGGATGATTCCGTTGACCGGAAACCAGTTGATATGTACGTTGAAGATACTCATGAAAATGGATACCTGAATCCGGCGGTCTTTGAAATATTCCGTTTCTTCCGTTTCCTCGACGACCACGATTTTGCCGTCGGCAGGAGCCAGTATCGTATTGTCGTTCACGGTAATCCGCCGGTCGGGAAACCGGAAAAAGTTGAGTACGAAAAGATACAAAACGACGGATACGGTCAGGATGGTGTAAACAGCCGCCGGAGCGGGTATGAAATAGAATGCGAGGCAATTTAGTAGGACGATAGCCGCCAGTAATTTGAGTAACAGGGAATATCCTGCTTTGTGCAATGTCATGTCGGTGATTTTAATATTTATCAGCGCACAAAGGTACGATAAAAAGTTTAAACTCAAAGACCGGAGGGTATTTAGTCGATGAATTCCAGGTAGACGAAGATGGCCGGAATGACGAAAATGACGGCGTCGAAGCGGTCGAGAATGCCCCCGTGGCCGGGCATGATGTTGCCGGAATCCTTGATTCCGACGCTTCTTTTGAACATGGATTCCAGCAGGTCTCCGAAGATGCCGAAAATGACTACGATGCAGGCAATGACGATGTTGTTGGCGATAGTCAGTCCCTCAAAGTAGGGCGCTATGAGCCATGCCGCTGCAATGGTTGCGATTCCTCCTCCGATGGCGCCTTCCCATGATTTCTTGGGGGATATGCGGGGAAAAAGCTTGTGGCGTCCGAATTGCGAGCCGCACAGATAGGCGAATGTGTCGTTCAGCCATACCAGCAGAAAGGGGAAGAAGATGATTTCCGGTCTCCATTCTCCGGTCGTCATGTAAGGCAGATAGATCAGCAGGGTAAACGGCAGGCTCAAGTAGAGCAGACCGTAGTAGGCGAATGTGATGTTCTGGAAAGCGTTTCCTTTTTTCCGGTAAAGTTCCCAGATGCCGAGTATGAAAGAGGCGATGAAGCACCAGAGATAACCGTCGCGGTAATCGCAGTAGGCATGCAGGAATCCGGCCGTGAACAGCATGCTTCCGCAGATCAGGTAAACAGGGGTGTTGATGTATGCGTGCATTCTTTTCGCCATGTGTGAAAATTCGAGTAATCCGAGGACATTGATGGCGAAAAAGAGCATGAAAAATGCAAGGGGATGCGCGAATATGCATCCGGTTAAAATGATGACGAACAATAGTCCGCTGACGGTTCGTTTGACAAAGTTATTCACAATGGATTGATTTTACGATTCTGCTGCTTCGGAGACTTTCTCTTCCTCTTCGTCGTCTTTCCACGGACGTTTTCCCAAAATCCGTTCGAGGTCGTCGCTGAATATGACTTCTCTTTCCAGTAAAAGCTCCGCAACCTGCCTGTGTTGTTCCTGGTGCTGTTTTAAGAGTTCTTTGGCCTGGGCGTAAGCATTTTCCACCAGCGCCTTTACTTCGCTGTCTATCAGTTCCGCTGTTTTCGCGGAGTAGGGCTTGGTGAAGTTGAAATCGCTCTGTCCGGTGGAGTCGTAATAGCTTAGATTGCCGATTTTTTCACTCATGCCGAAGATGGTGACCATGGCGTATGCCTGCTTGGTCGCTTTTTCCAGATCGTTCTGGGCTCCGGTGGAGATCTGGCCGAATGTCAGTTCTTCCGCTGCGCGTCCTCCCAATACGGAACACATCTGGTCGAGCAGCTGTTCTTTGGTGGTGATTTGTCGCTCCTGCGGCAGGTACCAGGCGGCACCCAGGGCTTTCCCCCGCGGGACGATGGTTACCTTCAGCAAAGGATGGGCGTGTTCCAGTAGCCACGATACCGTCGCGTGTCCGGCTTCGTGATAGGCGATGGCTTTCTTTTCGTTGACCTTGATGACTTTGCTCCGGTTTTCCAGTCCGCCGACAATCCGGTCGATGGCATCCAGGAAGTCCTGTTTCTCTACGGCGTTCTTATCCTTGCGTGCGGCAATCAGGGCCGCTTCGTTGGCGACATTGGCGATGTCCGCGCCGGAGAATCCCGGAGTCTGTTTTGCCAGGAATGAAATATCTACGTCTTCCGCCAGTTTCAACGGTTTTACGTGTACTTTGAAGATCTCCTCCCGGTCTTTCAGTTCGGGAAGGTCCACGTATATCTGCCGGTCGAAACGGCCTGCCCGCAACAAGGCGCTGTCGAGAATGTCCGCCCGGTTGGTGGCGGCGAGAATGATGACGCCCGAATTGGTTTCAAAACCGTCCATTTCGGTCAGCAGCTGGTTGAGCGTGTTCTCCCGTTCATCATTGGACCCCATGTTGGGGTTCTTGCCTCTGGCGCGCCCGATGGCGTCTATTTCGTCGATGAAGATAATGCAGGGGGCTTTTTCTTTGGCCTGTTTGAACAGGTCGCGTACGCGGGAGGCTCCTACGCCGACGAACATCTCGACGAAGTCCGACCCCGACATGGAAAAGAAGGGGACGTTAGCTTCTCCCGCCATGGCTTTGGCCATGAGGGTTTTGCCCGTTCCCGGAGGGCCTACCAGCAAGGCGCCTTTCGGGATTTTACCCCCT
>CAZYJV010000099.1:0-7331 GCA_964647845.1 uncultured Odoribacter sp. | reverse complement strand
CGGATGTCGGAGAAAGAATCATTTTTTTCAGGGACAGCCGTCCTTTCAGTTTGTTGTCATCGTCGACGACATATACATTGTAGATTTCGTCGATGTTTTCCGCCTGGCGGCTGAGTTCCCGCAGGCAGGTCAATACCGTCCAGTTTTCATTGACGACGACTAATTCCTTGGCCATCAGTCCTCCTGCGGTGTCTTCGTCGTAATGCAGCAGGTCGACGATGTCCCCGGCCTGTTCCATGTCGTCGATGTGGGAGAGTACCTCATGCTGTTGTTCGTCCGGCAGACTGCCGACGATGTCGGCGGCGTCGTCCGACTCCATGTGGTCGATGAATCGTTTGGCGATGATTTCCGCAGGGAAGGATTCCAGAAAGCGGGTCCGCTCTTCTTCGTCGATTTCTGCCAGTACGTCGCTGGCGGTCTCATTGTCCAGTAACAGGAAGACGTATTGGGCCCTTTCGTTATTCAGTTCATTCAGTATTTCAGCAATATCGGCAGGGTGCAAATCCCTGAGCTGCTCCGAGACTTGCTGTTGTTCGCCTGCATCGATGAGTTCTTCCAGTTGGCTGAGGAAATTGCGTGTGAGTTCAAATTGCTGCATAACCGATGATTATTGTGTTAAGGATTAACGGATAAAGCGGAGGAGGTGTTATTCTGTCGCGCACAGCCGATCTGCCGGCACAGCCGAATGAAATCGTCCACGCTCAGTTGTTCCGGTCTCAGGTTCAGGTAGTCCGATTCAAATCCTTCCGGACAGACGGAGCGGAGGGAATTTCTCAGGGTTTTTCTTCTCTGGTTGAAACCGGTTTTCACGACCTGGAAGAACAGTTTTTCTTCACAATCCAGGTTCTCCCGCGAGTTACGGAGAAGCCGTATGACCGCCGATTTTACTTTGGGGGGCGGATCGAAAACTTTTTCGCTGACGGTGAAAAGGTATTCGATGTCATAGAACGTCTGCAGGAATACGCTTAGGATCCCGTATGTCTTATTTCCGTAAGGAGCGCTGACCCGTTCGGCCACTTCTTTCTGAATCATGCATACCACCTGCGGGATGAGTTGCCGGTGTTCTATGATACGGAAGAATATCTGGGATGAAATGTTGTAGGGCAGATTCCCGATGACGGAAAAGGGGGCCGTATAGAAAGCCGTGATGTCCGTTTTCAGGAAATCTCCGTATACAATCCGATTCTGGAAGTCAGGCAGTTCGGCATGAAGGTAGTCGATGGATTCCCGGTCGATGTCGATTGCCCGGACCGAAAATTGCCTGTTGGCAAACAGATGCCGAGTGAGCACTCCCATGCCCGGACCGATTTCCAGCACATTCCCGGTGACGGGCAGAAGGCTGTCCGTAATTTTTCGGGCGATGTTCTGGTCTTTCAGAAAGTGTTGTCCTAAACTTTTTTTGGCCTTTACGATACTCATGTTGCAAAAGTATATAAATAGGTCGAGAATTATAGCCCCGGAATGCATTTATTTGTTTACTTTTGCGACGGTTGAACAAAATCAGCAACCTATGTTTTTCCGGTATAAGCAAATTTTAAAGTTTCTGTTTTTTCTCTGTATTTCCCTTTTCCTGTTCTGGTTGGTGTATCGGGACCAGAGCTGGCACGATCTGAGGAAAGCTTTGGAGGAGGAGGTGAATTACACCTGGGTGGCTGTGATGTGTCTGATAGGCATGGCGAGTCACGTTGCCCGGGCGTTGCGCTGGCAATTGCTGACGCTGTCGATGGGGTGTCCCATCCGGCTGATGAACAGTTTCCTGGGTATAATGATCGGTTATTTCGCCAATCTGGCGATTCCGCGGATGGGGGAGTTTACCCGTTGCGGCGTGGTCAGCAGGTATGAGCATGTGCCTTTTCCTAAACTGTTGGGGACGGTGGTGACCGAACGGATTATCGATATGTTTTTTTTACTGGCCTATACGCTTATCGTCGTTGTGTCGCAGTTCCGGGAAATACTTTTTTTCCTGGATACGAACAAAGGGGTGGAAGACCATTTCTTTTCGGCAGTGTATTCCTGGAAAATCTGGGTGGTGCTCGTGATTGTTCCGCTGGCGGTTTACGGGATATGGAAACTGTGTCGCGGAACGAAGCTGCAACAACGGCTGAAAGTTTTTTGGGGCGATTTGAAAGAGGGGGTCGTTGCGGTACGCAAGGTCGAGCATAAGTGGTTGTTCGTTTTCTATTCCGTATTGATTTGGGTGTGTTATTTTCTGATGTTTTATTTGTCTTTTTTCTGTTTTGAATTTACCTCCCGTTTGGGAATCATGGCAGGATTGACGGCGTTCGTTTTCGGAAGCTTCGGGATGGTGGCCCCGGTGCAGGGAGGGATCGGAGCGTGGCATTTTATGGTGATATCGGCGTTGTTGCTTTATCTCCCGCATACTCCGGAAATGGAGAGTATGGCGAAAGCTTTTGCTTTCTTTACGCATGGAATAATGACTTTCGTATATATCGTGGCAGGTGTTGTCAGTCTGATAGTCTTGCCTTTGTATAATGCAGGTAAAAAAGAATAGAGATGCTGCCTATGGAACGGATTCTTTCTTATTTTCCCGAATTGACGTCGTTGCAGCGGGAGCGTCTGGCCCGGCTGGGAGAGTTGTACCGGGAGTGGAATGAGAAAATCAATGTGATTTCCCGGAAAGATATAGATGCTTTGTATGTCCACCATGTCCTGCATTCCTTGGCCATTGCGAAAGTCATTCCGTTCCGTCCGGGAACCCGGGTGATGGATGTGGGAACGGGAGGCGGCTTTCCCGGTATACCTTTGTCGATATTCTTTCCGGAAACGGAATTTTACCTGATAGATTCGATCGCCAAGAAAATAAAGGTGGTGAACGGGGTGGTCGCCGCTTTGGGACTGGAAAACGTGACGGCGGAGCAGAAACGGGCAGAGACCGTGCCGGAAAAATTCGATTTTATTGTCAGTCGTGCGGTTACGGCTTTCCCCGATTTTCTGAAATTGATAAAAAACAAGATCCGTCCGGGGCAGGGGAATATATTGCCGAACGGGGTATTGTATCTGAAAGGAGGGGATTTCGAGAATGAGATAAAACCTTATCGCGACAGAATCCGTATCTATGCCATTTCTGATTTTTTTTCGGAGGATTTTTTCGAGACGAAGAAGGTCATCTATATGCAAGGAAAATGATGGCGAATTTTGTGATAAAGATTTTTATTCATAAATTTGCATTGTATTCATTCCCATCTGGCTCCGTTCAGATGATGTTTCTACAAAATTAAATATCCATTAACATCGTTATATGTACGACATTTTAGAATTGAATGACAAATTGCTGACAGAATTGCGGCAAATTGCGAAGGATTTAAATATTAAGCGGGTCGAAGCTTATAAAAAGCAGGAGTTGATTTATAAAATTCTGGATCAGCAGGCCGTCGCAGCCTCGGAAGTGGTGCGTCCGGCAGTGTCTGAGAACCGGAAAGAGGAAACTGCCCGTCCGGAGGTGAAGAAAGAACGCAAGCCCCGGGTGAGGGTGATGAGGTCCGGCGTGGAGAAGGTCGGAGATTCCAAGGGAGGAGGCATGCAGAAGTATGTGAAGCGTGACGAACCGAGGCGGGAGGAAAAACAGCCGGAAGAGGGGAAGAGACCGATGAACCAGCCGGTACGGAAAGAGTTCAGCCGGCCTAATTTTCAGGGAAATCCGGTGAAAGAGAAACCGCTGCATGTGAATCACCGGGATGTGATAGAGAAGGAGCTGGATTTCGGAGAGGAGGAGGATTACAATACGGATACTTACGATTACCAGCAGGAGCCGGAAACGATCCGTGCCGAGCAGCTGGAATTTCAGATGGTGCAGGAGCCGGAAGACAACTTTTATCTGGAGCACCGGGAAAGGGACTTCAATAATACCGCCGGGAATGCTAACGGGAATGTCGCTCCCGGCAAAATGAAATTCGACAAGCGGGACAAGTATTATGAGTTCGAGGGAATAATCAATAATTCGGGAGTTCTGGAGATTATGCCCGACGGATACGGTTTTCTGCGGTCTTCTGATTATAACTATTTGAATTCACCGGATGATATTTATGTCTCCCAGAGCCAGATTAAGCTGTTCGGTCTGCAAACGGGAGACATCGTTGAAGGAACGGTTCGTCCCCCTAAAGAAGGGGAAAAATATTTCCCGCTGATAAAGGTAGAGAGAATTAACGGCAAATCGCCGGAAGCCGTGCGTGACCGGATTCCTTTCGACCATTTGACTCCGCTGTTCCCGGATGAGAAGTTTAATCTTACGGGAGGGGGCAGAGCGACGATTTCTACCCGGGTGGTCGATATGTTTGCGCCTATCGGAAAAGGACAGCGCGGTTTGATCGTTGCGCAGCCTAAAACGGGTAAGACGGTTTTGCTGAAAGAGATCGCCAATGCGATCGCGGTCAATCATCCCGAGGTTTATCTGATTATCCTGCTGATCGACGAACGTCCGGAAGAGGTGACGGATATGGCGCGGAGCGTGAATGCGGAAGTGATTTCCTCGACATTCGATGAACCGGCGGAACGCCATGTAAAGGTGGCGAACATCGTACTGGAGAAAGCGAAACGTATGGTGGAATGCGGTCATGATGTCGTGATTCTGCTGGATTCCATTACGCGGCTCGCACGTGCGTACAATACGGTATCGCCGGCTTCGGGGAAAGTGCTTTCCGGAGGTGTGGACGCCAATGCCCTGCATAAGCCCAAGCGCTTTTTCGGTGCCGCCCGGAATATCGAAGACGGCGGCTCTCTGACGATTCTGGCGACGGCCTTGACGGAAACCGGTTCCAAGATGGACGATGTGATATTCGAAGAGTTTAAAGGTACGGGCAACATGGAGTTGCAGCTCGACCGCAAGCTGGCGAATAAGCGTATTTATCCGGCTGTGGACATTACCGCTTCGAGTACCCGCCGGGAAGATTTGTTGTTAGACGCCAATATGCTGAACCGGATCTGGATTCTGCGGAATTATCTGACGGATATGAATTCTATCGAAGCGATGGAGTTTGTAAAGGATCGTCTGGAAAAAACGCAGTCGAATGAAGAGTTCCTGATTTCGATGAATGACCAATGATGATTCAGTGAGATACCAAAAAGGGAGCTTCCGTTTGGAGCTCCCTTCTTTTTTATAGATGGTCAGTAGCTGATAAATCCGCTTCTGAAAATACCGGATTGGGAAGTGGGTACCAATGTACCGGAAAAGGTCAGGTTGTTGTTGTTCAGCATGGGGTATACGGTGGCCTGGGCGTAATTGCCGTTGCCGTTCAGGTTGATGACGATTTGTGCGGTGATGGCCGTTCCGTTTACATAAAACGAGTAGGTAAGGTTTCCGTATTTGTCCGTTTGCGAACTGATATTGCTGGGTGTGCCTTGTACGGTGATGCCTCCTAAACCGTTGGGGCCTGCAATACCGTTGAATGCCAGCTGTACATACACCGTATTGTCTTTGAATTGAATGAAATTGGTGTTGTCGGAAACGGGGATGGCCTGTCCTCGCGGACCGTATAAGGTGCTGGCCATTAATACCCAGTTGTTGTCTTTAAGGGCCGTCAGGGCGGCTTCATGGGTAGCCTGATTCGCGACTTCGCGGGCATGTTTTCTTTGGTCGCGCTTCATTTGTCTCAGCTGTTTCTTCGTTAATTGCTGTGTTTGTGTTTGAGTCTGTGCCAGAGTCTCGGCAACGGGAAAGGCGAACAATCCCAGCATAAGTAAGAAAAGTAGTTTTTTCATCGTAGGTTGTTTTATTTGGTTTATAAATTTATCGCCGAATCTGATTTCGGAGTATCGATTTATGCTCATATACGCAAAAATGAGGCCGGAAGTTCGGGTAACTTTTTCTTATTTTGGCCTAAAGTCGTAATTTTGTCAGAAGGATGTTTTGAGATTTAAACAAAATTTGTTGGTGTCGAGTATGAGAACGGAAGATATGATTTGCGCGGTTTCTACGGCTCCGGGAATGGGGGCGATTGCCGTGATCCGGCTTGCCGGTGAAGGGTGTATCGCTTTGGCGGACCGGGTGTACGAATCGCCGTCGGGAAAGCGGTTGCAGGAGGCTGCGGCCAATACGGTGCATTACGGGCGGATTGTGGAGAGCGGGGAGACGGTGGATGAGGTGTTGGTGACCGTGTTTCGTGCGCCGCATTCTTTTACCGGCGAGGAGTCGGTGGAAATAGCCTGTCACGGTTCCGTTTACATCCAGCAGCGGTTGTTGAAGTTGCTGGTAGATGCCGGGGCGCGCCTGGCGATGCCGGGAGAGTTTACCCAGCGGGCTTTTCTGAACGGGAAAATGGATTTGTCGCAGGCGGAGGCCGTTGCCGATTTGATTGCCTCCTCTTCGGCGGCGTCCCACCGTATGGCTATCAACCAGATGAAGGGCGGTTTTTCTGCCGAGCTGATGAAACTGCGTACCGAGTTGTTGCGGATTACCTCGCTGTTGGAACTGGAATTGGATTTTTCGGAGGAGGATGTTGAATTTGCCGACCGCACGGAATTGCGCGGGATTGCCGGACACATAGAGGATTTGCTGGAGCGTTTGTGTCGTTCTTTTTCCTTGGGCAATGTTATCAAGAACGGAGTGCCCGTGGCGATTGTGGGAAATACCAATGTCGGGAAAAGTACCCTGTTGAATGCCTTGCTTCGCGAGGAGAAGGCGATTGTTTCGGAGGTGGCGGGCACTACGCGGGACGTGATTGAAGATACGGTGCATTTGGAAGGCGTCCTGTTCCGTTTTATCGATACGGCAGGCATCCGGCATACCGAGGACCGGGTGGAAAGTATGGGGATTGAGCGTACTTTTTCCAAAATGGAACAGGCCAGCATTGTTTTGCTGCTGACGGATTTAAGTCGGGGAGAGGAGAGTTTTGAGGAATATTACCGGCAGGTGAAGGAGCATATTTCACCGGAAGCCCGGTTGATTATCGTGCTGAATAAGACGGACCAGGTGGAGGACGTATTGACCCCTCAGGAAACGATACGCCTTTTTACCGCCGGGGAAAAAATCATCCCGATATCCGCACGTACCGGTACGAACCTGGATTTGCTGGTAAAGGAATTGCTGGATGCGGTGAATGGGGGAGAGCTGAACTCTTCCGACGTGATTGTCAGCAATATTCGGCATTACGAGGCTTTGAAGAATGCCCTTGCCGCCGTCCAGCGGGTGGACTCCGGCCTGCAATCCGGTATCAGTGCGGAATTCATCTCCCAGGACATCCGCGAATGTCTGCATTACCTCGGTGAAATCACCGGTGAAATCACCACCGACGAGGTCTTGGGGAATATCTTTAAAAACTTTTGCGTCGGCAAATAAGTGGTGATTACCAACGATTAGCATAACACATTATCGATTA
>CAZYJV010000098.1:0-7457 GCA_964647845.1 uncultured Odoribacter sp. | reverse complement strand
CTCCTGCCACTCACGCATCTCCCCGGCTGTCATCCCTTCCCGGAAAGCACATTTCGGCTGAATATGTTTCATCCGATTGTGTACCGCTCCCAGCGAACTGAGGAAACGGCCGTCCTCCCGTCCGGAAACGATTTTAGCCTGCTCTGCGGGCTGAAAAGCCTCCGGCGTCTGCTGTGCAAGGACTCCCGTACACAACGCCGTAAACAAAATGAAAGCAACGCACCCCTTCATACCGTCCGGTCTACTTGCTCAACTTTTCAAGCACCTGCCAACACTGGTACAAACCGCGGGGAACATGGAAACAGCCTTTCCACTTGCCCCCCTTCAAAGGCAGCAGCACCTCGCCTCTCCGGTTCAGATAGCCGAACCATTCCGGATGTTCCTTGTCGGCAAAATGACTCCAGGTATAATCGTGTACCTTCTCAAACCATTTCAGACACGCTTCCGAACCGGTCAGCTGGTACCCCTTCAGCATCGTAATCAATGTCTCGATATGCACCCACCACAGCTTCTGGTCCCATTCCAGCTGTTGCACGGGATGTCCCAGACGGTCCATAAAATAGAAAATACCACCGTACTCCTTGTCCCAGCCGTATTCCACCTCCTGCAAAGCGATTTTCACGGCCTTCTCTATCAACTCCTTATTGTTCAGTCTGACACCCAAATCCATAATGAACCACATCGCCTCGATGGCATGTCCCGGATTCAGGGAACGCCCGTCGAAATTATCCACCAGCTGTCCGTCCGTTCCAAGATGCTCCACCACCAATCCCAGCTCCGGCCGATAAAACACGTCCAGCACCTCATGGATGCAGTTATAAATAGACTTCTCCATAAAATCCTTATCCAGCAGCGGTTCGATTTCCAGCGCCAGATTGCAAAGAATCATGGGCAGTGCGAAACTCTTCATATTCCGCGTACCGGGATAGGCCTTGTTCCACTTTCCTTTCGGATTGTCCACCTTCGACAAAATAATGTCAAACGTCTTTTTGGCAATGTCCGCATACTCCTTGCTGCCGGTGGCGATGCTCAACTGTCCGAAAGCCATCGCGGCAAACGTATAGGAGAAAATATTATACGGCTCCACCAAAGGCTTACCCTCCCGCGTCAGGGCAAAATACCAGTTGTAATTCCCGTCGTGCCCGTACTTTTTCAGGAACTCGGCGCCCTGAACGGCACAGTCCAGCCACTCCTGCTTCTTCTCCACCTTATTGTAAAGCATCGAGAACATCCACACCTCACGCCCCTGCAGCCAGATGAACTTGTCCGTATCAAACACATTTCCGGCACGGTCCAAACACGTGAAATAACCTCCGCACTCTTTATCCTGAGACTTTTCCAGCCAGAAAGGAATCACCTTGTCCAGCAACTCCGATTTATATTGCTGTGCTAACTTTTTAAAATCCAACATTGTCATACTATTTTATCAATCATTATTTTCTATCATTTTTCCAGTCTTCTCCAGGTCAGGCCCTTCGGCTGTTCCCCCGCCGGCCATATCAGACTGTACAACCAGCCTACCCCTACCGACACGACAATACCGATAGCTCCGTATATCAGGAACGACACCGGAGTATAAATACTCAGCGCAAACACCACGACCGTTCCGGAGATAAAGCCCAGCAAAGCCCCCTTCGCCCCGATCCGGTCAAAAAAGATGCCCATCATAAACAGACCTCCCAGTCCGCTCGACAGCAATCCCAGAATCGAATTGAAGTAATCCAGCAGCGAAAGAATATTCCACGTAGCCATCATCACCGCCAGCACCGTTCCCAGACCTCCGGCCGCAAAAGAAGCCCAGCGCGCCACGTTCAATACGTTTCTGTCCGAAGCGCCCGGCACGCAATGCTTATAAATATCCATCGAAAAAGCCGTAGACGTAGAATTGATATTGGAAGCAATCGTGGACATCGTCGCCGCAAAAATCGCCGCAATCAGCAGTCCGGCAACCCCCACCGGCATCTGGCTCATCATAAAGAACGGGAAAATGGCATCCCCGTTGGAAAGCGCATAACTCAACTCATCGGGACGCGATTTGAAAAACGTGTACAACCCCGTACCGATCAGATAGAACACCACCGAAATGAACACGCTCATCAAGCCGTTCATCATGATACCCTTTCCCGCACTGCGCTCGTCCTTCGTCGTCAGATAACGCTGAATCACCGTCTGGTCGGAAGTATAAGAAATCAGATTGTTGGCGATACCGCCCAAAATAACCACCCAGAAAACAGCTTTCGTACAATCGAAACTCCATTCGAACATCCGGAACTTATCGTGCTCCACGGCGATGTCGATAAATCCGCCCACGCCGCCTTCCGTATGAAGAATCAGGTAAACGGCGGCAAAAAAGGCTCCGCCGACCAGAATGAACCCCTGAATCACATCTCCCCAGACCACAGCTTCCACACCGCCCATCGTACAATACACCACCGTAACAATCCCCATCAGGATGATACAGATATAAATATCGATACCGGTCACCGTCGTCAGTGCCAGAGAAGGCAGATACAGCACCAACGCCGTACGGGCCACCATGAATGCGATAAACAAGACACTGGCCATCAAACGGGTCGTATAATTGAAACGAAGCTGCAAATACTCATACGCGCTCGTCACATTCAGACGACGGAAAAAAGGCAAATAATACTTTATCACCGGATAGGACACCAGCAGAATCATCACCAGCATCGGATAATAAGCCCAATTGGTGGCGAAAGCCTTTGCCGGAATCGCCATATACGTAATGGCGCTCAACATCGTGGCATAGATACTGATTCCGGCAGCCCACCACGGAATACGCCCGCCTCCCTTGAAGAAATCCTCGCTGCTCGAAGCGCGGCGCATGAAATAATACCCCAGCAACAACATCCCCACCAAATACACGACCAATACCGACCAGTTCACCCAGCCGAAGCCCGTCCTGGTGCCCATCTCCACGGCATATACCCCTGCGGAACGTACGCCGGGCCGACTTTCTCCGTTCACCACCAGCCAGTTGCCCTTGTAAGGCACAACCGCCGCCCCGGCCAACGCCAGTTCGGTGAAATAGCCTTCCGACACCCACGAATCCGTCAGCGTATGATAAATCAGCAGATTACCGTTAAAATCATACCAATCGGCAGGATGCCGCAAATAGGCACGCTCCTCCTCCTGCAATTGTGCCACAAGCGAATCATTCCCTGCCTGCAGCGCCCGCTCCAGCAGCAAAGGCCTGTCCAGCGCCCGCTTGAAGCAGTCGTAATTCACACCTCCAATCACTGCGACATGGTGGCTCCCTGAAGCGACAGCCGTTCCGCCGACCAATGCCCGGGCATGCCCTTCTTCATAAGGCACCGCATCGGCTACCGCCTCCCATTTGCCGTTCCGCGGATTATAGCTGTATCCGTCCGTATGCACCAAACTCTCCTGTCCGTCAGCTGCCGGCAAAAAACCTCCCATAACGAAAAACCGGGCCTCTTCCGCCGTGTTCTGCACAACCCCTACCGGCTGTACACGGGCTTCTCCGGGAAACGGGGCCACCTCTTCCCAACCTTTGTTCTCTCCCAAACGTAGCACGAAACAACGGTTGCCCGGCTTATTGTCAATATTTCCGCCGGCCACATACACGACATTCCCGCTCAAACCGCCGGCCATATTGTCCATCGCTACCGGCAGATCGGGCAATGCCTCCGCAACAATCTCCCCTGCTCCGGCACGCTCTTTCAATATCCATACCTTGTTCAGTCCTCCCGCCGCATTCCGGCCGCCGACACAAACCACCCCTTCCGGTGTGGTAAAACTCACCCCGTAGGCGGCACCTTCGGGCAACTTGCCCGCTTTCTTCCATTCCGCCGCCGGATTCAACGGATCCGCCAGCACGAAAATATCGTCATAATACACTTTTTCCCCGCCTTCCGCTGCCGGAACTCCGGGGAAATTGCACCCTCCGGCTACCACCAGCTTGTCACCCAGAACCCCTGCATAAGGTGCGGAAACGCCCTGTCTGCTTCCTTCCTCTCCGGATACCCATAAGCCGGACAATTGTTTTACACTCACCACATTGTGATGATTATCCCGTCCTTTATTCTCTTCCGTCAAAGAACGCGTTTCGGCTCTCAGGGCGAAAGCCCCGAAAATCAGACATCCGACAAGCCAACAGTATCTTAAAGGTACTCTCATACGATCACATATTTATAAAAACATTCCTACATCTTGTTACATCTGTCGAAAAAGCGGATAGCCTCCAGCTCCGCTTTCATCGCTTTCTCCTCCTCGTCCGTCATATTGCGGAACGGAGTACGGTTCTTGCCCAAATCCAACCCGATCAGCTTCATGATGCGTTTTCCGCCCACGATATTGCCCCGGTAATTGCAAATGACATTAATCACCTCCTGGGAGAAATTCTGCAGCTCGCGCGCCTTCTCCAGATCGCCGGCTTCCCATGCTTCCAGAATCCCCACAAGAGCCCGGCCGTTATAATTCGTCGTACCGCCGATGCCTCCCTGTGCGCCCCCCATGGCCAGACACGGCAAAATCGTCTCGTCCTGTCCGTGCAGCATATCGAACTTGCCGCCTTTGTACAAACGGCACTGATTGTATTCATACAGGCTCTCGTAAGTATATTTGATCCCGGCAAAATTGGGAATGCGGCCGTCCACCGCCTTCAAAAACTCGACCATAGACAGGTAAGCGTTGTTGAACGCCGGAATATGGTAATAATAAAAAGGCAATTGCGGCGCACCGGCAGCGATCTCCTCGCAATACTTCACCAGCTCTTCCACCCATCCGATTTTAGGAAACGGCGTAGCCATCGCCCCGATTCCCCATGCCCCGATTTTCTGGGCATGAGCAGCCAAATTCCGGCTCGTCTTCACACACGTACTTCCCACATGCACAATCACTTTGAATCCCTTCGGAGCCACTTCCACCCACTTCTCCGCCAGCTTCATCCGTTCTTCCTCCGTCAGCATATAGCCTTCACCCGAAGAGCCGTTAATAAATACGCCCTTCAAGCCGTTATTCACCAATAATTTCGCATACGCCTCAATCGGTTCGTAATTCACCTCCCCGTTTTCATAAAACGGAGTAAAAGGCGCGTCAATCAATCCTTTAATCTTTTCCATTTTTTATATTTTAAAATATATCACTTT
Source organism: uncultured Odoribacter sp. (assembly GCA_964647845.1). GTDB lineage: Bacteria > Bacteroidota > Bacteroidia > Bacteroidales > Marinifilaceae > Culturomica. The sequence goes on along the minus strand of CAZYJV010000098.1, from coordinate 2,325 downwards.
CACTTCTGAACGTCGAAGCCGGCAGCCCCTCCCCATTCACGAGATTCCCCGTTGAAAAAGGCTCCCACCCGTAACGGACATACTTCGGATTCCTCACCTTCGGGCTGGACACTTTCACTTCATTTCCCACGACCACCGCCTCCGCAGGCACAAACAAACGGTCCTCCCCGGCCACTTCAAACGTCCTCAGTGCCTGCCCGTCCGACGCTTTCATCCCCTGGCCGTAATCAAAAGCGACATACGCCGCCCCGTTACGGAACTCCACTCCTCTGTACAAAGGTCCCGAAGGCACCAGTCTGTCGAACCCGTAATCCCGGTGCAGCGCCCATCTCGCCAAACGCTCCCCAACTTCCCGCTTCCACACGGGATGCACATCCGTCCGGTTGCCCAGATCACTCGACACCGCCATGGCGACATTCGCAATCTTACCCGCCATACGCCGCTGACTATCCCGAAAATGCGGCCAGCTCGGACGGTTTATGCTCGACAGCTGCACATAATAAAACGGCAGCTTCTCTCCCCACGCATTCCGCCAACTCTCCACCAGGGCCGGAAAAACACACTCATGCAGCTCCACGTTGTGCGCATTCGACTCTCCCTGATACCACACAAACCCCTTCACCGGAAAACCCGCCAACGGCAACACGCCCGTCGCATACAAATAAGACGGTTCGTAAGAATGACGCTGGTATTTGGAAGTCGTATTCTTCATGTTCAGGACAGCTCTGCCCCTCACCCAATCCTGCAGCATATCGTTTTTCGTCCAGTCGTAAAGTTCATCCACCAACACCGGATGAAACTCCATCGTTTTTCTATCGATAAAAGCCTCTGCAGGCGCTCCGCCGATCGCGTTGCAAATCAGACCGACCGGCACATGCAAACTATCGGACAACATTTTCCCGAAATAATAGGCCACGGCGGAAAACTCCGCCACGCTTTCGGGCGAGGCACTCGCCCAGGACGCCGGCAGATAATGCTCCAGACGGTTCAACAGCTTCAAATCCGTCGTATCCCAGCTCTCCGCATTGGTATATACGCGGGGCTTCATATCATAAAGCCGGATACGGTCATCGGCGGCCTGCGCCAAGGCTTCCTTAGCTCCTGCCGCCTGCTTCACCATAAAAGCCATATTCGACTGGCCGGAACAAAGCCATACTTCCCCCGCCAGTACATTTTTAAAAACCAGACTCTTTCCTGCCGTCCGCACCGACAACTCATACGGACCTCCCGCCTCCAGCGGCTCCAGCACCACCTGCCAGCGGCCGTCCGCACCCGCAACGGCTTTTTTCCGTTGCTTCCCGATTCTCACAGCGACCTCCTCGCCGCTGTCGGCAATCCCTTTCAACAGCAACGCCCGATCCCGCTGCAACACCATATTGTTTCCGTACACGGCAGGCATCTGCAAACCGCCGTAATCCCCCGTCACGGCGGAATAAACTTTCCGCGCCAGAATTCCGGCGCCCTCCGCAACCGGATGCAACGCATCCGGCAACAAATCCGGACGGTTATACAACCCTTCCTGCAAATCGATCAAAGGCACATCCGCCACACGCGCCACATGCTCTATCGCCTGCTGTATCTGCTCATACCAGTCCCGCGTACCCGACTTAAAGCGCGCATGACGGTTCGTTATCGGCGTCATCCGGCAAATCCATATCCGGCAATCCGGGTTCGCCACCCGGAACGTATCGATCAAATGCAAATAATCCCGGACAAATTCATCCCGGTAATTGGGCCAATTCCGGGGATCCGTATCATTCAACCCCAAATGAATCACCACCACATCGGCGGCAAAAGCCACCGCGTCGTGAAACTCCTGCTGCTGCACATAAGGCCGGTGTCCCTTACTCAACAAGGTCGCTCCCGACTTCCCGAAATTGCGCACCTCATACCCCGCTCCGAGCAGCCTCGCCAGCTGAGCCGGATAACAATCCCGCTCCCGGTTTTCCAACAGGTAGCCATACGTCACGCTGTTCCCCACACAAGCCACCTTTGTCTGACGGGCAAATACCGAACCTACCCACAAAAACACGATAACAAGAATACCTATACGCATGGCAGCTACTATTAAGAATCTATTTTTTTACTTTCACCTTCGCAATCGCCTTCTTCATCTTTCCGGTCCCGATGCAGGGGGCATGCCCGTCCTGCGGAAAAAATACGGCGAACTCTCCCGGATGCAGCGTAAAATACAAACCCGCCTCATCGGTATAAAAAGCGATGTCATCCTTCACACTATACGCCTCCCGGAGTTTCACCAAATCGGAACGACACCATAAGAATTTGTTCCACCATTCGAAAAATGTTCATTTTCTATTTTGTAAG
>CAZYJV010000097.1:0-7459 GCA_964647845.1 uncultured Odoribacter sp. | reverse complement strand
CCTGATTTTCTTGTATATGCCTCTGATTAGCCGGGATTACGGCGTGACGGGGGATGAATTCGTCGACCACAGGCATGCCGGTTATGTGTTGGATTATATCGCCAACGGGGATAAAGCGGCCTTGGATCAGCCGAAGACGGCGTTGCATTTATACGGTAATTCGGTACAGGTGATCGCCGCGGCCTTGATCCGCTGATTCGATATAGAAAATTATTATGAGTTCAGGCATTTTATCGGCGGGAGTGTCGGGGCTTTGGGTATTTTGTTCACGGGCTTGATGGGATTGAGGTGGGGGGGGGGTTTATGCGGACTGATATCTTTGTTGCTGATGTTTTTTACTCCCCGTTATTTCGGACACAGTATGAACAATCTGAAAGACGTGCCCTTTGCCGTGGGGTATATGATCTCTTTGTTTTATACGGTTCGGCTCTTCGATTTCTATCCGCTTTTCCGCTTAAGGCATATGATAGGCCTGATTTTGGGGATAGCGCTGGCGTTGGGAACCCGTTCCGGGGGACTGGTGCTTTACCCGATGGTATTCATGTATGCCGGCTTGTATTATATGCAGTATTACGGAATCCGGAATTTTTATAAATTCGGCAGGTATGCCAAAGCGGTCGGCAGGATTCTGTTCGTATTGCTTGTTGTTTTTGTCGGAAGTTATTTCCTGTCTATTTTATTGTGGCCGTTTGCTTTGCAGAAGCCGTTCACGGGCGTCGTAGATTCCTTGATTAAGTTTACCAATTACAATGTGGGGCTGCGGACTATTTTTGACGGACAGCAGATGATGTCTAACATGCTGCCCTGGAAGTATGCCCCAAAATATCTGTGCATAGCTATGCCGGTAGTGGTGTTGGCGGGTTTCTTTGCGTACATTGTTTATATGTCGATGCGGAAGAAGGAATTTTCCCTGGTCAGCTTTTTCTTTTTGTTTGCGGCCGTGTTCCCGGTGTATTGGGTGATTCATTCCCATTCCAATCTGTACGGAGGGATCCGGCATTTGTTGTTTGTGATGCCTCCGATGGTCGTCCTTGCGGGGCGTTTCTGGAGTGAGATTGTGAATTGGAGCCGCGGTTACTTGAAGGTCGTGCCGGTTTTTGTTTTCCTCGTTTTGTTGTCATCCCCGGTATCCCATACGCTGCGCAATCATCCCGGCGAATATGTTTACTTTAATGAATTTATCGGCGGATTGAAGGGGGCTTACGGAGACTATGAAACCGACTATTATTTCAATTCTTTGAAAAAATCGGCGGATTGGTTCAGGGAAAACATATTGCCCGGCTTGCCCGAGAATGAAAAAACGACGATAGTGACCCAGGCGGCGGACATTGTGGATTATTATTTCCGGAAGGATACGAATATACGTGTCATTTACAGCCGTTATTATGAGAAATATGCAAAGAACTGGGATTATGCCATTTTCGGGAATGTCTACATCAGTTCCTATCAGTTGAAAAATCAGCTGTTTCCTCCTGCGGGTTTGTTGTATGCCCCGACAGTCGACGATTATCCCATGTCCTGTGTACTGAAACGGGAAACGAAGCAGGAATTGCAGGGGTTTCAGTTGGAGAGGGAACAGAAATACGACGAGGCTGTTCGGGTTTTCAGGGAATATTGCGAAGCCTATCCCCAAAATGAAGAAGTCTGGGCCCGTTTGGGCAAGCTGTATTATTTGACGGGGCAGACGGAAGAGGCGAAAAAAGCTTTCGGGCGCGCCCTGGAGTTGTATCCCGATTTAAACGAAGCCCTGTATATCTCAGCGCTGATGAATATCGATCTGAAAGATTTTTCGACGGCCCGGAAATATGTGGACAGGATGCTGGCAGTCAATGCTTCCGCCGTGGATGCGTTGTATTTGAAAGCCTTGGTATTCTATAAACAAAAGCAGTATAAACAGGCGGTCGAAACGCTGAACCGTCTGTTGTCTTACCGGATCGATTTCGAGCGGGCGCATGTTCTTGCGGGGGATATATTCCGGGATACTGGTAATTTTTCTCAGGCAGCCCAGATGTACGAGCAGGCGAGGAAATACAGGGACAATCTGACGACGGTGCTTCAGTTGGCCGATATGCGGGTAAGGCTGAAAGAGTACGATAAGGCGGAGGCTCTGCTGGAAGGTGCGCTGAAGGTGCAATCTTCGTATTATCCTATTTACAAAGTGATGGTGCGGATGTTTATTCAGCGGAATCAGTTGCAGGAGGCTGAGCGTGTGCTGAGGCAGCTGGAGAATATAAACAATGATGCGGAATTGTGGGTATTGAGGGCTATGTATCATGAACGTACGGGGAATCTCCGGGAAAAGCAGCGTATGCTGGAACAGGCGTTGAAAATCGATGCGGAAAATGCGGAGGCGTTGAATATGAAGAAGATTTAATTTGTTGGCAGATGGAAGAGAGAACCTGTATTATTATTCCTTGTTTCAATGAAGCGGAGCGTTTTAAAAGAGAGCAGTATTTGTCTTTTTTGGAACAGGTGCCGGATATCGATTTTTGTTTTGTCAATGACGGCAGCCGTGACGATACGATTCGGGTATTGCAGGAAATACAGGCGTTGCAGCCAGCACGGATTAAAATTGTCGATTATCGGGATAATCAAGGCAAGGCGGAAGCGGTACGACGCGGATTCCTGCATGTTCTGGAGCAAGGGGAATACGGGGCATTGGCTTTTGCCGATGCGGATCTGGCCACGCCTCTGGCAGAGATGCAGAGGCTTATAGGAATGCTGGAAAACGAACCGGAAGTGGCGATCGTGATGGGTTCGCGCATAGAGCGTATGGGAGTGACGATAGAGCGGAAATTATACCGGCATTTTACGGGACGGATATTTGCGGCGGTCATTTCGTTGTTGTTCCGGTTGAATGCTTATGATACCCAGTGTGGTGCGAAAGTTTTCAGGAAAGATATTGCCGGGACGGTTTTTGAAGAGCCTTTCTTGTCGAAATGGCTGTTTGACGTGGAAATATTGCTGCGGGTGCGCAATAGGCGTGACGATTACGACCGGATTATATCGGAAGTCCCGTTGGATGTATGGCTGGAGCAGGGGAACAGTAAAATCCGTTTTGCTCATTTGCTGAGGATGCCTTTCCAGTTGTTGAAGATATATTCAAAGTACGGACACCGGCATAGGAAGTCGGACTAAAAGTGGTATTTATACCCAATTTTGGTATAATGAAATATCTTAATTTTGTACATTATTAAGTAATGTATTGAATTGAAGACATTTGAAATGACCGATTATGTACTGGAATCCCGTTGTTGCGGGACGAAGTTTGAGGACGGGGATTGGGCGCTGGATTGCCCGAAGGGAGATGGTGCGGCGTTGATTTTTGCGAATTATGCTAAAAAACAATTGGAGGTGAAGGAAGAAAACCCCGGATTGTATAAATTTTCGGACTGGCTGCCGATCTGCCGGATGCTGGAGGGTTCCGGAGCCCCTGTCACCTATAAGAGTGTCGGACTGGCGCAGGAATTGGGGTTGACGAATCTCTATATCACGTTTAACGGATACTGGCCGGAAAAGGAGGCTTTGATGATGACCGGAGCTTTCAAGGAGTGTGAGGCTTATTCCGTTTGCGCCCGTGTGAATCGGAATGCTGACAAAGTCATGGTGGTGGCGTCGGCAGGCAATACGGCAAGAGCTTTTGCGCGTGTTTGTTCGAAAAATAAAATCCCTCTTTTGATTTGTATTCCGGAAGATTGCATGGGGGCCATGTGGTCGGCGGAGCCGTTGGATCCTTGTGTCAAAGTCGTGGCGACGGCTACCGGCAGCGATTATTTCGATGCGATCCGGCTTTCCAATATTGTTTGCGAGTTGGACAAATTCTATCCGGAAGGAGGAGCGAAAAATGTGGCTCGCCGGGATGGAATGGGAACGACGGTGCTGTCGGCGGTGACCGCAATCGGACGTATTCCCGATTATTATTTCCAGGCGATAGGGAGCGGCACCGGAGCCATTGCCGCCTGGGAGGCCAACATGCGGTTTCTGGAGGACGGACGTTACGGGAATAATCTGATGAAGCTGATGGTGTCGCAGAATATTCCTTTTACCCCGATGTATGATGCCTGGAAAGCGCGTTCCCGGGAGTTGTTCCCGTGCGATGCCGAAGTGGCGCGTAAGCAGGCGGAGGAGATCTGTGCGAAGGTGCTTTCTAACCGGAAACCGCCGTATTCTGTAAAGGGCGGGCTTTTTGATGCGTTAACGGCGACGGACGGCGATGTGCTGGCCGTGACGAATGAAGAGGCGATGGCGGCGGCAGACTTGTTCTATCGTCTGGAAGGATCGGATATAGAACCGGCGGCCGGAGTGGCGACGGCCTCTCTGATACAGGCGGTGAAAGAGGGGAAAGTGGAGAAGGATGCGGTTGTTATGCTGAATATTACCGGAGGCGGGGTTCAGCGTTTCAAGAAAGAGAATAAGCCGGTATATAAAAAGCCGGATTATGTTTTTCCCATAGAGGCGGAGCCGGATTTTATAAAAAAAGTGATAACCGGTTTGTTTTAAAGGTGGCCGGATATAGAGAACGGAAGGTGTGTCGTTGCGGCACACCTTTTTATTTTAGGGAGGTTGATGTATATTTGTGGACTTTTTGGCGTATACACCGATAATTAAGAAAAAGGCTATGTTGAAATTGTATAAATTGAAAAAATTCTTTTCTCTGGATTATTATTATGTCATTCTCAGGAAAGATTGGCGGGGTGCGGCATTCCTTCCGGGTTTGCTTCTTCGGGGAGTGGCGATTCTGGTGATTTCCGTGAGCCGTTTTATCGAGGATGCCTGCATGGTGTCGGCTTCGGCCCTGACGTTTTATTCGGTTCTGTCTTTTATTCCGATTGTCGCTCTGGTACTGGGGGTGGCGAAAGGGTTCGGCGTAGGTAAAGTGTTGGAACAGCAAATCCGCGAACAGACTTTTACGGACCCGCAGGTGATGGAGTTTATCGTGCAGTTTGCCAACCATGCGTTGGAAAATACGAAAGGCGGACTTATTACGGGGCTGGGAATTGTCATTCTGCTTTGGTCCGTCATAAAAGTGTTGGGGAATACGGAACTGGCGATGAACCGGATATGGGGGATCCGGCAGGGACGGAAACTGACCCGGAAGTTCGCGGATTATCTTTCCGTCATGTTTCTTGCTCCGATACTCCTGACGTTGATTAGCGGAATAAATGTATTTCTGACCTCTAATTTGCAGACCATAGCGGTGGAAGAAGGTTTTTTGCGCTATGCCGGTACGCTGATCGTTTCCTTGGTGAATGTCGTCCCTTATTTGTTGGTGTGGTTCCTGTTTATCTTTCTTTATATGTTTATGCCGGCGACTCCTGTAAAATTCAAGTATGCCGTTTTGGCGGGGATCCTGGCGGGTACGGTTTATCAGGTGGTGCAATGGTTCTATATCCGCTTCCAGATAGGGGTGAGTTCGTATAATGCGATTTACGGGAGTCTGGCGGCTCTGCCGCTGCTGCTGGTATGGCTGCAGCTGAGCTGGAGTATTGTTTTGTGGGGGACGGAATTGTGTTATATCTTCCGGAACAGGCATTGTATGTATCTGAATTCGCTGGACCGCGAAAGCCGCTGGCTGGACAATGTCGGCCAGGCGGTGAAGATATTGAAGTATATTTCGGGGAGATACATGCGGAATAAAGGGGGCGTGACGCTGGGGCAACTCAGCAGGAATCTGAAAATAAGCACGAGTAAGTTGCAGCTGATACTCCATGAGTTGGTGGAAAAGTCGATGTTGGCGGAGTGGAAGGATGACGATGAGGTCAGGTATCTGCCTCTGATGGATTTGCATCATCTGTCGATGGCGGATGTTATCAACCGTCTGGCGAATGTGGATATACAGACCGAAAAAGGCTGGGAGAAACGCTATGCGGAAGCCATAGAACGGGAGTTCGGGCAGGATAAATTCGCTTGAAGCAGGGGCGTGTTTTTTGGTTATTAGGAATAATATAAGTATATTGGGACTCAAATTAGATTATATTATGCGGAAAAAGATAGAGTTAGAGTATATTTTTTCGTCATCCGTAAAGGTCCTTTTTTCCAGATTGAGTACGCCTGCCGGTTTGTCCGAGTGGTTCGCGGATGATGTATTTCAGAAAGAAAATCGTTTCGTGTTCGTATGGAATGCTACGGAGCATGCGGCGATACTGACGGACTGCAAACCCAATTCTTTTGCCCGTTTCCAATGGGAAGACCGCCCGCATGAAGATGAATATTTCGAGTTCAATATTCATCTCGAACCGCTGACTCAGGATGTGGCGCTTATAATCACTGATTTTACCGATGAGGAGGATGAAGCGGATACGGTGGAATTGTGGAATAAACAGATGGACATGCTGCACCGGACACTGGGAGCCTGAAAAGGCCATCCGCCTGAGTGACGGCAGCGCTTTGTCAGCTTTGACTTTCCCGACTTTTTGTCTACATTTGTGGCGGTTTAAAACGATGGTTTGCAGATGAAGAAACTATATATTTTCATGTTGAAGAGCTTTGCCGGGCCGTTCATCGCTACATTCTTTATCAGTATGTTCGTATTGCTGATGCAGATGCTGTGGCGGTATATCGACGAGCTGGTGGGGAAGGGACTGGATTTTTCGGTCATTGTGGAACTGTTGTTCTATTTCTCCCTTTCTTTGATCCCGATGGCTCTTCCGCTGGCGGTGCTGCTTTCTTCCATTATGACCTTCGGTACGCTGGGTGAAAATTATGAACTGATCGCCTTGAAATCCGCGGGGATTTCGTTGTACCGCATTATGTCTCCGCTGATTGTGCTGATCGTTTGTCTGTCTGTCTTCGCATTCTTTTTTTCGAATGATATTCTGCCCATCGCCAATATGCGGGCGGGCAATCTGCTGTATGATATAAAGAGGCATAAGCCGGAATTGTCCTTTAAGGAGGGGGTGTTCACCAATGATCTGGAGGGATATAGCATAAAGATCGACCGGATTGACAAGAATACGGGCATGATGTATAATATGCTGATTTATAATCATCGGGATGTGCCCGGCAATTACGAGGTGACCCGAGCGGATTCCGGCATGATGATCAATAGCCCGAACAGTACGTATATGGAATTGGTGTTGTTTCACGGGAATACGTATACGGACGAAAGCATGAAGTCCAACGGCAGAAGAACCTTCCCTTTCCGGCGGCTGAAATTTGATAAACAGTCCGTATTGATAGAACTGCCCGGCAACGAATTCAAGCGGCGGGACGAAGATTTTGTCACGGCGATTATGTTGAACCTGAACCAGCTTAACTATACCATCGATTCTTTGCAGAACAAGCTGCTTACACGGCAGAGAGAGGAGACTGCGCGGATGCTGAAAGCGAATTATGAAAAGAACCGGAATGCCAATTCCCGGCGGGACAGTATGCTTCGTCTGGAGACTGCGGGGATGACGGGGAATGTTGATTCTCTGTATCGGGAGCTGGAGCCGGAAGAGAGGCAGCGAGCGATGGA
>CAZYJV010000096.1:0-7664 GCA_964647845.1 uncultured Odoribacter sp. | reverse complement strand
AACAGGCTCCCCGGTTCGCCGAAGCATTTTTCTCATGCAAGCTCAGATAACATTTCCCCGACACGGCCATGCACAAAGCGCCGTGGGCAAACATTTCGATCCGGATCAATTCCCCCTTAGGCCCCCGCAGATCTTCCTCTACAATTTTCCGGTAAATACCGGCCACCTGATTCATATTCAGTTCCCGGGCAAGCACGACGACATCGGCATATTCGGAAAAGAAACGCACCGCCTCGTAATTCGTGATATTGCACTGCGTGCTGATATGGATTTCCACTCCCGCGCTACGGGCATAGCGGATAGCAGCCATGTCCGAAGCGATAATCGCAGTTACTCCCGCCTCCTTCGCCGCATCAATGACCCTCCTCATCTTTTCCAGCTCGTCATCGTAGATAATCGTATTCACCGTCAAATACGTCTTTACCCCCTTCTCCCCGCAAATCCGCACGATATTTTTCAAATCATCCAACGTAAAATTGGCAGAAGAACGCGCACGCATGTTCAAACCTTCCACGCCGAAATACACCGAATCGGCCCCTCCCTGCAAAGCGGCCGTCAGCGATTCATAAGACCCCACCGGAGCCATTATCTCAAAATCTTTCCTTGTCATGCCTAACGATAACTGAAATAAGACACGCAAAAATAGGAAATATTTTCTATCTTTGTTTGCTAAGAGCAGCACCGGAATACGGGTCTGACGATTCCGCATACATTTAAATAATTCATATATGAACGAAGAAGTAAAATTATTTATGGATGAGGCCAAAGAGCAGATGCAAAATGCCCTCACTCATCTGGAAAATGAATTAGCCAAAATCAGAGCCGGAAGAGCCAATCCGAAGATTCTGAACGATGTCCTCGTAGAATATTACGGCACTCCGACTCCTCTTGCACAGGTTGCCAATATTTCCGTTCCGGATCCCCGTACTATCTCTGTTCAACCCTGGGAAAAGCAGATGATCGGCCCCATCGAAAAGGCCATCCGCAATGCGAACTTAGGCTTGAATCCGGACAACAACGGCGAGGTGGTGCGAATCAATATTCCCGCCCTGACGGAAGAACGGAGAAAAGAGTTGGTCAAGCAATCCCGGGGCGTGGGAGAAACCGCCAAGGTCAGCATCCGGAACGCACGGCGGGATGCTATCGATGAATTCAAAAAAATGACGAAAGACGGACTGCCTGAAGACGTGGCCAAAGATGCGGAAGCGGAAGTCCAGAAAATAACCGACAGCTATTCCAAGAAAGTGGAAGACATTCTCGCTGCAAAAGAGAAAGACATCATGACGATATGAAAAAAGCCGCAAAAGCGGCTTTTTTTATTATAACAACGCTTTGGCGCGTTCCAGATCTTCCGGCGTATCGATGCCAATGGATTCGTGCTCCGTAATGCCGACGGCTATCGTATAGCCATTTTCCAGCCAGCGCAACTGCTCCAGGGATTCCGCCTTTTCCAGTCTTCCCGCAGGCAAGCGGGTGATTTCTCTTAAAACGGCAGGCCGATAGGCATACATTCCCACATGTTTATAATAAGTCGTAGTATTCAGCCAGTCCGTTTTTTCCACTCCCCGGGCAAAAGGAATGGGTGACCTCGAAAAATAAATCGCTGTATTCTGTGAGGAAAACACCACTTTCACCTTATTCGGATCGAATAAAGCCTCCGCATCTTCGAACGGCTTCGCCAACGTGGCGATCTGTATCGCCGGATCTTCAAAACAGCGGATCAACTGACGGATCTGCTGCGGCTCGATAAAAGGTTCATCGCTCTGCACATTGACCACCACATCATACTCCGCACGATTCCTCTCCGCCACCTTTTCATAAGCTTCAAAACAGCGATCCGTTCCGCTGCGGTGCTCCGAAGAAGTCATCATCGCCTGGCCGCCGAAAGCCTCTACCTTTTCATAAATACGGCTGTCATCGGTGGCGACATACACATCGTCCGCCACGGAACGCGCCTTTTCCACCACATGCTGAATCATGGGTTTGCCCCCTATTTCAGCCAGCGGCTTCCCGGGAAACCGGGTTGAAGCATAGCGAGCCGGTATCAGTATGAGCACTTTCATGACAAGCGGTGAATTTACTTGGCAGCCGCCTCTTTCGGCTCATGGATTTCTTTTTTCACCATCTGGCAATTTCCATTGAACATCACTCCGGGTTCCACAGCCAGAACGGCAGAAACGATGTTGCCCATCACCCGTGCGGGAGCTTTCAGGGATACGGTTCCGCTCGCTGTAATATTTCCCAGCACCACTCCCATCACATCGATGTTCACACACTCCACGTCCCCCTCTATTTTCGCCGTACTTCCCACCACCAAACGACCGGACGTAATAATCTTCCCCTTTATCATACCGTCGATACGGATGTCATTCTTGGTCTTCACATCCCCGACAATCATCGTCCCCTCGCACAATAAATTTACGGCATTGCTATTAATCTCTTTACCCATATTGCACTACTTATTTATTATTATCCTTTAATCTCAGTCCTTCTTCTATGACGGCCTCGGGATGCAGCAACAGACAGGATGTCTGCAAAAAACCTTTGATAAGAGCATCCGCCGTCAGACAGGTTTTTTCGTCCACCTCCGCATTTCCGGCAATCAATCCGTCCAGCACCAGCTCCCGACACACGACATTCCCCTCCACCACACCATTCCGTCCGATCGCCAATTTGCCCTTGCATTCCACATTCCCCTGTACAACCCCATCCAAAAACATATCTTTCCCTGTCCGGATATCTCCCGAAATCTCAGCTCCTTCCAACAGAACAGAACCGCCTGTGCCTATTTCCGCCTGATCCATATCCAAACTCATATCTTTTCGTGTAAGCGAAGACGAATATATAAAAAAAGTGGAGATTTACTCTCCACTTTCATCTATTTTTTATCATAGGCCCATTTCAGCCAGACCGCTCCCCACGTAAACCCGGCTCCGAAGGCGGCCAGAATCAGGTTGTCGCCTTTATGCAGCCGGTCCTCCCATTCATACAGACACAACGGAATGGTTGCAGAAGTGGTATTCCCGTATTTCTGTATATTGATCATGACCTTGGATTCGTCCACGCCCATCCGGCGTGCCGTGGCATCGATGATTCGCAGGTTTGCCTGATGAGGCACCAGGTAAGCCACATCGTCCGCCGACAAATGATTCTTCTCCATGATTTCCACAGAAACATCCGCCATTTTGGAGACGGCATGCTTGAAAACATACTGGCCGTCCTGGTAAATGAAATGCTCCCGGTTGGTGACGGTCTCGATGCTCGGCGGATTCAGGGAACCACCGGCCTTCATATACAGATGGTCGCGGCCGATACCGTCAGAACGTAAAATATGATCCATCACGCCCAGATTCTCGAAAGTCGGTTCCAGCATAACGGCCGCGGAAGCATCCCCGAACAGAGGACAGGTCTTGCGATCCGTATAGTCCGTAATCACGGACATCTTTTCGGCGCCGACAAAAACGACTTTCTTATATCTTCCGCTTTCCACATACTGCGTAGCGGTCACCAGTCCGAAAATAAATCCCGAACAGCCGGCATTCAGGTCAAAACCGAAAGCATTCTTTATGCCCACCATGTCGGCGATAATCTGGGCGTTGGCGGGGAAATGCATATCGGACGTCACCGTCGCACAAATCAGCAGATCCACTTCCTCCGGCCTGGTATTCGTCTTCTCCAGCAAATTCTCCACGGCCCTCGCCCCCAGCCAGGCACTTCCTTTGTCCTTATCTTTCAATATCCGTCTTTCCTTGATTCCGACACGGGTCATAATCCATTCATCGGAAGTATCCACCATCCGGCTCAATTCATCATTGTTGAGAATATAATCGGGATAATAGGCTCCCACTCCTGTTATTATAGCTCTTGGTCTTTCCATAAAATCTGTTTTAGAATAAAATTTCTCCGGTTCAGTCTGCCGGAAGTCTTATAAACGAGCATAGCCCCCTAAACTATAGGGGGCCGTGTATGTCAATACAATCCCGTATAGTCAGAATTATGCAACTACCGGTTTCTCGATAGCCAATTTACCTCTGTAATATCCGCATTCCGGGCAAACCGTATGATACTGTACAGCAGCACCACAATTTGAACACTTGGCAATTGCCGGAACAGTCAGTGCGTCGTGAGTTCTTCTCTTGTTCCTTCTCTGTTTGGAGATCTTTCGTTTCGGATGTGCCATTTCTCTCTACTTTTATTTAGTTATTAATTAATTTCTTTAACTCGTCCCACCGGGGATCCGTCGGTTTGTTATCTTCGTCTACAATATATTTTTCCAGGACGTCTTTCATACCCGCCTCGCATTTCCCCTCTTCATGCACCACCCGCATCGGGTAGTTCAGCATATACGTCTCGTATAAATACGAACTCAGATCCAGGTAATCGTCATCGGGGGCCATCACGATGTAGTCATCGTCATTCCCGCTGTCCCGTTCCGCCTGCTTCACATAAAGATTCATCCCCCCCTTCACCGTCAGGTCGAATACACCCAAACAACGGTCGCACGTCGCTTTCACTGTCCCCTCCATACTTATTCTTACTTCCATCAGCAAAGAGGTCTTTATAATCTCCACAAGCGCCCTTATCTCCGCCTCCGTGCCTTTCGTCGCTTCGAAACAATCGAAAAAACGACTGTCAAGCGTATACTCAAAATTGTGCTTCCCCTCGCTCAACCCCCTGAAGGCCACCTTGTATTCTTTCAGTCTGTCCACAATTATAGAAGTAAAACGGCGCAAAGATAGAATAAAAAGTAAGAAGTAAAAAACAAACGGTGAAAAAAAACATTTCTTGCATTTTTCATTCAAACTGTTTGAGTATAAGAATATTTTATGTATTTTTGCCCTCCATTTTGGAGTGGTCTATGCTTTAAACTGCAGGATTGAACCTTAGCCATTTGTCTTGCAGAGCATATTCCGGATACAGGAATTTCAAGTCTGCCCGACTACCGCGTTGTTTTTGTATCTCCGGAATTGCGGGCATCCATCACACTGAAATACAAACAGATGTATAATTTAAATTAACAAAGAAGTGGATCAAATTAGTTACAAAACGACCTACGTCAACAAAGCCACTGCCCAAAAGGAATGGGTTTTGATTGACGCAGAAAACGAGGTTTTGGGACGTCTTGCTTCTAAAGTTGCGAAACTTTTGAGAGGCAAGTATAAACCGTCTTTCACGCCTCATGTTGATTGCGGAGACAACGTAATCATCATCAATGCAGAGAAAGTTGCTTTGACCGGTAACAAATTAACCGACAAGCAGTACACCCGCTACACCGGATACCCCGGCGGACAGCGTCACACGACTCCGGCAGCCGTTCTGGCCACACATCCGGAAAGAGTTATTGAACATGCCGTAAAAGGTATGCTTCCGAAAAGCCGTCTCGGAAGAGCAGTGATGAAAAACCTTCACATTTTTGTTGGCGGAGAGCACAATATGGAAGCTCAAAAACCGAAGAAAATCGATTTAAACTCACTTAATTAATAAGGTATGGAAGTAGTTAACGCAATCGGCAGAAGAAAAGCAGCAGTAGCTCGCGTTTATGTCAGTGAAGGAAAAGGTAATATCGTTATCAACAAAAAAAGAAGTGTCGAAGAATACTTCACATTACCTACTCTTCAGTATATCGTGAAACAACCTCTCGAATTACTGGGCGTAAGCGGTCAGTATGACATCAAGGTAAACCTTGACGGAGGCGGTTTCAAAGGGCAGGCAGAAGCTTTACGCTTAGGCATCGCCAGAGCCTTGGTAGAAATTAATGCGGAAAACAAATCTCAACTGAAAGCAGCCGGATTCCTGACCCGCGATCCCCGCGAAGTGGAACGTAAAAAACCGGGCCGGCCGAAAGCTCGCAAGAGATTCCAGTTCTCTAAACGTTAATAGCAGTTTAGTATCTAAATTGGCGGGACTTCTCGCACGAACTACCCGGCAATTGCTAAAAATGAATGTAAACTTTTTAAAAAATTACTTATGTCAGCAAGTTTTGACGAATTATTGAATGCAGGTTGTCACTTCGGACACCTTACCCGTAAATGGAATCCTAAAATGGCTCCGTATATTTTCATGGAGCGTAACGATATCCACATCATTGACCTGAACAAAACAGCGATCATGCTTGACAAAGCTTCTGCAGCTTTGAAACAGATCGCCAAATCAGGAAGAAAAATTCTGTTTGTTGCAACAAAGAAACAGGCTAAGGACATTGTTGCAGAAAAAATTTCCAATATCAATATGCCGTTCGTGACGGAAAGATGGCCGGGCGGTATGCTGACCAACTTCCCGACAATCCGGAAAGCTGTGAAAAAAATGACCACCATCGACAAGATGGAAAAAGACGGTACTTTCGATCACCTCTCAAAAAGAGAGAAACTCCAGATCGCCCGCCAGCGTGCCAAACTGGAGAAAAACTTAGGCAGTATCGCCGACCTGAGCCGTCTTCCGGCCGCTCTTTTCGTGGTAGACGTAATGAAAGAATACATCGCCGTGAAAGAGGCCAAAACGTTGGGCATTCCGGTATTCGCCATGGTCGACACCAACTCCAATCCGGATAATATCGACTTCGTTATCCCGTGCAACGACGACGCTTCCACCTCTATCTCCCTTATCATCGACAAAGTTGCCGATGCCATCAAGGAGGGTATGAACGAAAGAAAAGCCGAACGGGAAAAAGAAGACAAAAAACCGGGAGCTAAGAAAGTTGAAAAAGTAAATCCGGAGGAAGAGGACGCAGAAGAGGAAGAAGCGGAGGCCGAAGAAACCGAAGCAACGGAAGAATAATCAATTCAAAATCAATCAACATGGAAATAAAAGCAGCTGATGTGATGAAGTTGCGTCACGCAACAAACGCAGGAATGATGGACTGCAAACACGCCCTTCAGGAAGCTGAAGGCGATTTTGACAAAGCAGTCGACATCATCCGTAAAAAAGGCCTTATCGTTGCCAGCAAACGGGCTGACCGCGAAGCGAAAGAAGGCTGTGTATTAGCTCGTGCAGAAGGCAAAAAAGCCGCTTTGGTCAGTCTGAACTGCGAAACGGACTTCGTAGCCAAAAACGAAAACTTCGTGAAGTTCACCCAGAGCATTTTGGATACCGCATTCGCCAATATGCCCGCCGACCTGAATGCCTTGCTGGCATTGAAAATCGACGGCAGAAGCATCGCCGACCAGATTGCGGAACAAACCGGTGTCATCGGTGAGAAACTGGAACTGAGCTTCTATGGCAAAGTGGAAGGCGAAGACACGGTGGCCTATATCCACCCGGGTAACAAACTGGCTACAATCGTTGCATTCAACAAAGCAGCAGACGCTCAGGTGAAAAAAGACGTGGCCATGCAGGCTGCCGCTATGGCTCCTATCGCCGTAGACAAAACCGACGTGCCGGAAAATATTGTTGCTCACGAATTGGAAATCGGCAAAGAAAAAGCCCGCGAAGAAGGGAAGCCCGAAAATATGCTTGAAAAAATCGCACAGGGCCGCCTGAATAAATTTTTCCAGGAATCCACCCTGCTGAACCAGGCATTCGTAAAAGAGCCGAAAGAAACAGTGAAAGCCTACATGCAAAGCCATGACAAAGACCTGACTGTTACTTCTTTCGTGAGATTCACCCTCAACGATTAATCCGTCGGATTTCACAAAGAAATCCGCTCTTATCCAACTGCACTCCGGACT